>DATLCV010000086.1:0-2047 GCA_035526225.1 Mycobacteriales bacterium | reverse complement strand
GATGTTCCTCGAGCTCTCCCCCGACTTCGCGGACATCCACACGGTCAGCTGGGACCAGCCGGAGGAGGACATCCTCCTGCTCGACCGCACCTTCACCGCGATGAGCTGGGACTCCTTCTACTGGGTCCCGACGTACGGCGTGTGGCTGCGCTCCTACGACCAGTCCCGCGCGTACGGCGAGCTGCGGGAGTGGCTGCAGGCACTGCAGCACCAGGACCCCAGCCGCAAGGGGCAGAAGTGGGTGCTCAAGAGCCCGCACCACCTCACAGCGGTCGACACGGTCCTCGACACGTTCCCCGAGTCCAAGATCGTGATGACGCACCGCACGCCCACCAGCGCCGTCCCGTCGTACGCGTCGATGGTGGCGGAGATGAGCGCGCGGTACTCCGACGCCATCGACAAGCCCGCCATCGGCCAGTACTGGAGCGAGCGGTTCGTCGAGGCGCTCACCCGGCTGAAGGACTCGCACGCGCGACGGCCCGACCGCTTCGTCGACGTGCCCTTCAAGGCGACGGTCGCCGAGCCGCTCGACACCGTGCAGCGCGTGATGGGCGGGCTCGGGCTGGACGTGGCTCCCAGTGACCTCGCCGCCTTCGAGGCCTATCTCGAGCGCAACCGCGAGGAGCGGCACGGCACGCACAGCTACACCGCTGAGGACTTCGGGCTCTCCACCGAGCAGCTCGAGAGCGACTTCCGCTTCTACACCGAGGAGTACCTGTGATCTTGAAGGACGAGGTCGTCGTCATCACCGGCGTCGGCGCCGGGCTCGGCGCCAAGCTCGCTCAGCGCGCGGTGGCCGAGGGCGCGAAGGTCGTCATGGCCGCCCGCTCCGGCAACGTCACGGACCAGGTCGAGAAGGACACCGACGGCGCTGCCGTCGCGGTCCTGTGCGACGTCCGCAAGGAGGAGGACTGCGCCCGCGTCATCGACACGGCGGTCGAGCGCTTCGGGAAGATCACCGGCCTGGTGAACAGCGCCTACGCGCACCCCGGGTTCCACGACCTGCTCGACACCCCTGAGAAGGGCCTGCGCCGCTCCTTCGACGTCATCGTCCACGGTGCCCTGAACATGTCGCGCCTCGCCGTGCCGCACATGAAGGCCGCGGGGCACGGCTCCATCGTCAACGTCGGCACGATGACGACCCGCAAGCCGATGCAGGGCGAGGGCGGCTACGCGCTGGCCAAGGCCGCGATGACCTGCGCCACCCAGTTCCTCGCACTCGAGCTCGGGGCGTCGAACATCCGCGTCAACCAGGCGATCATGGGCTGGCTCGACGGACCCGGGGTGCGCTTCTACCTGCAGATGACCTCGGAGCAGAAGGGCATCACGGAGCAGGACGTGTACGACGACATCGCCGCGCGCAACCCGCTCGGCCGCATCCCGACCGACGAGGCCTGTGCCGGCGCGATCCTGATGTTCCTGTCGCAGTACACCTCCGAGGTCACCGGCGCGATCCTCGACGTCAACGGCGGGGAGTACATGCCCGCATGACCGAGGGCTTCCTCATCGAGTCGGTCACTGTCGAGATCGAGGCGCCGCAGGACGTCGTCTGGTCCGTGCTGGTCGACTACGCGCGCTACCCGGAGTGGAACCCCTACACGGTGCGCGTCGAGACCACGCTCGAGATCGACGGCGTCATCGACCTCTACCTGCCCGACCCCGCCAAGCCCGGTGAGACCTTCCTCAACCGCGAGTACCTCCGCGTCGTCGATGCACCGTCGTACCTGCGGTACGACACCGCCGAGGAGATCCCCGGCATGCACGCGGTGCGCGAGCAGTGGGTCACCGACCTCGGCGGCGGGCGCTCGTCGTACCGGACGACCGACCTGTTCAGCGGCGAGATCGCCGAGTGGGTGCACGACAAGCAAGCGCCCTGGGTGAAGGCCGGCTTCGACAGCGTCTGCCACGCCCTCAAAGCGCGCGCCGAGTCCCTGTACGACGACCAGCCGGCCTGAGGGGCGACCACGTCCCGGATCCCCGGCTCTAGCCCTGCGTGGCGATAGGGCGCGCTGACTGGCAAGCGAGACCGGGCGGATGTAGCCGGCCG
>DATLCV010000077.1:0-22744 GCA_035526225.1 Mycobacteriales bacterium | reverse complement strand
GCCGATCACGATGACGTTCTCGAGCCCCTCGACGCCGTCGATCTCGCTGAGCAGCTGCGGGACGATGGTCGTCTCCACGTCGCTGGACACGCCGCTGCCTCGCGTCCGGAAGATCGAGTCCATCTCGTCGAAGAAGACGATGACGGGCGTTCCCTCGGATGCCTTCTCGCGGGCTCGCTGGAAGATCAGCCTGATGTGGCGCTCGGTTTCTCCGACGTACTTGTTGAGCAGCTCGGGGCCCTTGATGTTGAGGAAGAACGCGCGCCCCTCGGGCCTGCCCGTGACCTCGGCGACCTTCTTGGCGAGGCTGTTGGCGACTGACTTGGCGATCAGCGTCTTGCCGCACCCGGGCGGGCCGTAGAGCAGCACGCCCTTCGGCGGGCGGAGCTGGTGCTCCTTGAACAGGTCCTTGTGCAGGAACGGCAGCTCGACGGCGTCACGGATGGCCTCGATCTGCGCCGAGAGCCCTCCGATGTCGGAGTAGTCGATGTCGGGGACCTCTTCGAGGACGAGCTCCTCGACCTCGCTCTTGGGGATGCGCTCGTAGACGTAGCCGCTGCGGGGCTCCAGCAGCAGCGAGTCGCCGGCCTTCAACGGCTCGTCCGCGAGCGAGTGCGCCAGGTGCACGACCTTCTCGTCGTCGGTGTGCCCGATGACCAGCGCGCGGTCGTCACCGAGCAGCTCCTTGAGCATCACGACCTCGCCCTGCCGCTCGAACGCCAGCGCCTGAACGACGTTGAGGGCCTCGTTGAGCATGACCTCCTGACCGCGTCGCAGGTCGGCGGACTCGACGGCGGGCGACACGGTGACCCGCAGCTTGCGGCCGCCGGTGAACACGTCGACCGTGCCGTCGTCGTGGGTGCTGAGGTAGACGCCGTACCCGGACGGGGGCTGGGCCAGGCGCTCGACCTCCTCCTTGAGGGCGAGGATCTGGTCGCGCGCCTCCTTGAGGGTGCTCACCAGTCGGTCGTTCTGGCCGGTGGCGTGCGCGAGCGAGGCCTGTGTCTCGGAGAGGCGGTCCTCCAGGCCCTTCACCTGCCGGGGGCTCTCCGCGAGCTTGCGGCGGAGCACGGCGATCTCCTCTTCGAGGAAGCCGACCTGCGCCATGAGGTCGTCAGGCCTGCCCGGCTCGGAGCCGGTCCCGTGCGTCTGCGCCACGTGCTCCACCTCCCCGTCCTGCTCATCTGTGCCGCTGGGGCGTGCTGCTTCTCATCCTATGTACGCACGGCGCCCCCCGCTTGGATCTGGGTCGGGACTCTCCGAGACGTACGCTGGTGGCGTGGGAGAGCAGCTGCGGGTCCGGGTTGACCAGGACCTGTGCACGGGCGACGGCCTGTGCGTGCAGTACGCCCCGGAAATCTTCGAGTTCGACGTCGACGGACTGGCCTACGTCAAGGACAGCAACGGCGAGCTGCAGCTGGCCGAGGGCACCTTCGTGGATGTGCCGGCGGATCGGGTTGACGCCGTCGTCGACTCGGCCATCGAGTGCCCCGGCGACTGCATCCACGTGGTCGACGCGGCCGGCAGGGCGGTCGCAGGCCCTGAGTTCGTGGGCATGCCGCAGGTCCCGTCGCGCATCTCGGCCTGATCCCGCCTGACCCTGCCTTTACTCAGCCGGCGAGGCCCCGCAGGATCTCCTCCGCCAGCCCGAGGCCGCCGAGGTGGCTCTCGCCCTCCATCACGTGCAGCGTCGCGTTCGGCAACCTGTCGACGCAGTGCTCGCCGTGCGCCAGCGGAACGATGTGGTCGTCGTCGCCGTGCCACCACAGCACTGGCGTCTTGACGTCCTCGAGCCGGAATCCCCAGTCACGCGTGAACAGCAGCAGGTCCGACAGCGGGGCCGTCACCTGCCTGCGGCTGCCGTTGAGCAGGTCGTCGAGGAACATCGCCTTGAACTCCGGGCGCCCCAGCAGCCGCTTGTCCCCGTCCGGTTGCCCGATCCGGTAGAGGTCGAGCGCCGTCCCGGCGAAGGGACGGGCGAGCCGGAGCGCCACGGTGAGGGCCAGACCGAGCGGCACGCGGGCCACCTGCACAACAGGAGCGGTGCGTCGCAGCGCACCGACGACGCCGCCCTCGATCGCGTCGGGCCCAATGGTCGGCGCGACACCACCGATGACGGCGAGCTTGTCGACGCGGTGCGGCAGCGCCGCTCCCGCGGCCAGGGTGTAAGGCCCGCCGCCCGACAGCCCGATCACGTCGAACCGGTCGATGCCCAGCGTGTCCGCGAGGATCTCCAGGTCGCCCACCCAGTCGCGCACGTCGGGGTAGACGTACGGCGTGGAGGAGCCGATCCCGGGACGGTCCACGCCGATGATCCGCAACCCGTCACGGTCGGCGATCTCCCTTGCCACCAAGGGGATCTGGCGCCGCGCCCCGGGCGTGCCGTGCATCCACACGATCGGCCGTCCGAGCGGCGACCCGAAGCTCGCGAACCCGAGACGCCGTCCTCCGCGCACGGCGATGGTCCCCTCGAGCCGGGGGCGGGTGACGTCAGCCATGCCCCAGATCCTGCCAGGGTGCGCCGCCGTGGTGCCGCTCTCCTCCGCGACGGGAGTCGGGCTTGTACGGGGGAATGCCCTCGCGAGCCGTACGAACCCGACTCCCGTCCAAGAAAAGGGGGTCAGGGCAGCCGGGAGGGGTCGAGCCGCTCACCGTCATCGGTGCCGGACGCCTCAGCCAGGCTCTCGCCGTACATGCCCTTGGAAGGACGCCGGCGGCGCACCGGCGGTTCCACGCCGTCGGCCAGCCGGCGCGTCGTGCACAGGAAGCCCGTGTGCCCGACCATCCGGTGCTGCGGCCGCACGGCGAGGCCCTCGACGTGCCACCCCCGGACGAGGGTCTCCCAGGCGGCCGGCTCCGAGAACGTGCCGTGCGAGCGCATCGCTTCCACGGTGGTGGACAGCTGCGTCGTCGTCGCGACGTAGCAGCAGAGGACCCCGCCGGGGCGCAGCGCCTTGGACACGGCGTCCAGGCACTCCCACGGCGCGAGCATGTCGAGGACGACACGGTCGACATCGGTGTCGACCAGCACGTCCTGCAGCGAGCCCACGGTGATCGACCACGCGGGGTGCGGCCCGCCGAAGAAGCGCTCGACGTTGGCGCGGGCGATGTCCGCGAAGTCCTCACGGCGCTCGTACGACGAGAGGCGGCCGCTCTCTCCGACCGCGCGCAACAGGGACATGGACAGGGCACCGGACCCGACGCCGGCCTCGACCACGTGGGCACCCGGGAAGACGTCCGCCATCCCGACGATGTTCGCGCTGTCCTTGGGGTAGACGACCTGCGCCCCGCGCGGCATCGACAGCACGTAGTCGGACAGCAGGGGCCGCTGGGCGAGGTACGCCGTGACGCCGATCGTCACGGCGACGCAGTCCGGGCCGCCGAGAAGGGCGTCGTGCTCGAGGATCCCCTTGTGGGTGTGGAACTGCTTGCCCGGCTCGAGGGTGATCGTGTGCATCCGGCCCTTGGGGTCGGTCAGCTGCACCTGGTCGCCGGGCGCGAGGGGGCCGCGGCGGCGTTCGCTTTCGTAGCTCACCGCTCCAGGCTAGGAGGTCACCGCTGCGGCGACGTCGGCGCTGACGAGCACGCGCGGCACGGGCCCGTCGACGAGGTACTCCGACGCGGGGGTCTGCTGCATCGCGAGGAGCAGCTCCTCCCCCACCAGCGCGGCTGAGAGCACCAGCGCCGGTTCGAGACGCCGCGCGCCGTCCGCGACGCTCACCCAAGGTCGTCGCTCGGCGGGCACCTGCCGCACCCACGCCTCGCTGACGAGGCCCTCGACCCGGCCCGAGCCGTCGACCACGACGAGCGCACGCACCCCGGCCTCCTGCGCCTGGCGCACCGCCTCCGCGAGCGGGAGCGTCGCCGTGACCGCGAGGGCGGGGCGGGCCAGCCCCTCCACCGAGACACCCGGCAGCCGGCTCACCACGTGCGAGCGCTGCAACGACGCCCGGGCCCCGGTGTAGATGAAGGCCCCCACCAGGGCCGAGACCACGACGGTGATGACGTCCCGGTCGCCGATGCCGTACTCCGGCAGCACACCGACGATGAGGACCGGGATCACGACGACGGCCAGCACCATCCCGGCCCGGGCGCTCACCCGGGTGGCGCGCTCGGCGTCGCCGCCCAGCTGCCACACGATGCTGCGCAGGACGCGACCCCCGTCGAGCGGCAGACCGGGGAGCAGGTTGAGGACGCCGATCGTGCCGTTGGTGGCCGCGGAGCCCTGCAGCAGCAGCTGGCCGATCGAGTCGTCGGGGAGGGCGACTGCTCCGGCGACGGCCAGGCCGGACAGCAGCAGCGAGACCATCGGGCCGCAGACGGCCACGGCGTACTCCCGCACCGGGGTCTGCGGCGGCTCGGTGATCTCCGTGAACCCGGCGAGCAGCGTCACGGTGATGCTGCGCACCGGGAGCCCGAAGGCCCGGGCCATGGCCAGGTGCCCGATCTCGTGGAGCACCACGCTGAGCAGCAGGAGCAGGACGAAGGCCGCGGCGAGCGCGTAGGCCTCGCCCGGCCCCACACGGGTGCGGAGCACCTGCTGGCCCGTCAGGACGAGGTAGGCGGCGAACACGAACCAGGAGGGCATCAACCGCACCGGGACCCCGAGGACCCGCGCGATCTGCACGCCGGGCTGCCTGGTCCTGCTCACCGTCCACAGCCTAGGTGCCGCCTCCGGCGTGTACGGCGGGCCGCTGTCGGTGCGGGCTCGTACCGTCAGGGCCATGACCGCGCTGGACCTGCCGCTGCCCGTGATCGGGTCGCTGTCCCCCTCCCGGGCCGGCGACTTCATGACGTGCCCGCTGCTGTTCCGCTACCGGACCATCGACCGCCTGCCGCAGGCCCCGTCGTCGGCGGCCACGCGGGGCACGCTCGTGCACGCCGTCCTCGAGCGCCTCTACGACCTGCCCGCCGACGAGCGGACCCCCGATGCGGCGGCCGCGCTGCTGACCCCCGAGTGGGACCGGCTGGTCGAGGCAGAGCCGGAGGTCGCCGGGCTGTTCGCCGACGGCGCGGCGCTCGCCGAGTGGTTGACCACGGCGCGGGCCCTGCTCGACGGGTACTTCTCGCTCGAGGACCCCCGCCGCTTCGACCCGGCGGAGCGGGAGGCCTACGTCTCGCACGTGCTTCCCGGTGGCCTGCAGCTGCGCGGCATCGTCGACCGCCTCGACCAGGCGCCGACCGGCGAGATCCGGGTCGTCGACTACAAGACAGGTCGCGCCCCCGGCGAGGCGTTCGAGGCCAAGGCGCTGTTCCAGATGAAGTTCTACGCCCTGGTCATCTGGCGCACGCGCGGGGTCATCCCCGCCCGGCTGCAGCTGATGTACCTCGGCGACCGCCAGGTGCTCTCCTACGCCCCCGACGAGGCCGACCTGCTCGCGACCGAGCGCAAGCTGCTGGCCCTCTGGGCCGCCATCGAGCGCTCGCTGCAGGCCAAGGACTTCCGTCCGAACCCCTCCCGGCTGTGCGACTGGTGCGACCACCAGGTCCTGTGCCCGGCCAAGGGGGGCGAGCTGCTGCCGTGGCCCGAGGCGGTGCCCGCGCCCGAGGAGCTCGAGGAGCGGCATGCCGAGGCCGCACGCCGCAAGGAGCTGGCGGAGGCCTTGCGCGAGGTGTGAGGGGGGCTGCCAGACTCGAGGGACACCGTCCCCGGGAGGACCTCGTGACCACCACCGACACCGTGAGCGACACCGCGCTTGACACCGCGCTCGACACCGCGCAGACCGGCGGCCAGGTCGACGCGCTGCTCGCCGCCTCGGCCGGCAAGGACCTCTACCTGCCCACGCCCCAGGTGTTCAGCACCGTCGAGGAGGAGCGGGTGCACCGCAAGGTGCAGCTCGCCGCCGCCTTCCGGATGTTCAGCAAGGCCGGCCTCGACGAGGGCGTCGCCGGGCACATCACGGCCCGCGACCCCGAGTTCACCGACTCCTACTGGGTGAACCCCTTCGGGCTGCACTTCAGCCTCATGAAGCAGAGCGACCTGGTGCGGGTCGACCACTCCGGCCAGGTCGTCGAGGGCGACCGTGCCGTCAACGGTGCCGCCGTCGCCATTCACTGCGCCGTGCACGCCGCCAGGCCCGACGTCATCGCCGCAGCGCATGCCCACGGGCCCTACGGCAAGTCGCTGTCCTCGCTGCCCATGACCATCGAGCCGCTCACGCAGGACGCCTGTGCGTTCTACGACGACCATGCGGTCCACGACAGCTACACCGGGGTGGTCCTGGACCCCGAGGAGGGGCGGCGGATCGGCGAGTCCCTCGGGCAGAACAAGGCCGTCATCCTTCGCAACCACGGCATGCTCACCGTGGGTGAGTCGGTGGAGAGCGCGGCCTGGTGGTTCCTCACCCTGGAGCGCACCTCGCAGGCTCAGCTCATGGCCTACGCCGCGGGCACTCCCCGCCCGATCGGGCACGAAGAGGCCAAGCAGACCTACGGCCAGGTCGGCTTCGAGCTCGCGGGCTGGTTCCAGTGGCAGCCGCTGTGGCAGCGCATCAGCAAGGACAACCCCGAGATCTGGGACTGACCCTCAGGCCGCGCGGGGCACGAGGACGCGCAGCTCGGCGACCCCGACGCCGGCGAGGGTCGGCACCACCAGCCGACCCGGCGCGCTCTCGAGCTCGACGCCTGGCACGCTGGGCACCGCCACGACCACGCAGCCCGCAGCCTCGCCGCTCGCGACGCCCGCGGGGGAGTCCTCCAGGACCACGCACCGCGCGGGGTCGACCTCCAGTCGCGCCGCAGCCAGCAGGTAGGGCTCGGGGTGCGGCTTTCCGTGGGTCACCTCGTCCCCCGCGACCGTGGTGCGGAAGGGCCCGATGCCGTGCTGCAGCACGGCGTCCACGAGCACCCTGTACGACGAGGACACCAGTGCGGTCGGCACCCCCGCGGCCGCCAGCTCCCCGAGCAGCTCTGGCACTCCGGGCAGCAACGGGGGGCGCTCCCCGAACAGCTCGACCATCCGCGCCAACAGCCATGCCGACGTGCGGGCCACCGTCGCGTCGTCGGTGGGCGCGCCGTACCAGCCCAGGATGGTGGGGACGGCGACCTCCAGCCTGGTGCCGACGATGGCCGCCTTGAGCTCTGGTGTGAACTCCCCGCCCAGCTGCTGGGCGAGCTCGACCTCGGCCACCGTCCAGACCGGCTCGCTGTCGACGAGCAGGCCGTCCATGTCGAACAGGACCGCGGCGAGCATCACCGCGCGGCGAAGTACTTCGCTTCGGGGTGGTGCACCACGATCGCGGAGGTCGACTGCTCGGGCGTGAGCTGGAACTCCTCGGACAGCTCGATGCCGACGCGCTCCCACTGGAGCAGGTCGGCGACCTTGGCCTGGTCCTCGACGTCAGGGCAGGCGGGGTAGCCCCACGAGTAGCGCGCCCCCCGGTGCTCGAGCTTGAGGATGCCGGCCAGGTCTGTCGCGTCCTCGCCCGCAACGCCGAGCTCGGCCCGGATGCGGGCGTGCCAGTGCTCGGCGAGCGCCTCGGTGAGCTGCACCGACAGCCCGTGCAGCTCGAGGTAGTCGCGATAGGCGTCCTTGGCGAACAGCTGCGCGGTGACCTCCGAGACGTGCCGGCCCATCGTGACGACCTGGAAGGCCACCACGTCGGTCTCACCGCTCTCCTGAGGGCGGAAGAAGTCGGCGAGGCACAGCCGGCGGTCCCGTCGCTGGCGCGGGAACGTGAAGCGGCAGCGCTCGTCGCCCGAGTCGGGATCGAGCACGATCAGGTCGTCGCCCTTGCTGACAGCCGGCCAGTAGCCGTGCACCACGGCTGCCTGCATGATCCCCTCGGACTGCACGCGTGAGAGCAGCTCGCGCAGCCGCGGCCGCCCCTCGGTCTCGACCAGCTCGTCGTACGACGGACCGCTGCCCGCGCGACTTCCGCGCAGACCCCACTGGCCCAGGAACAGGGCGCGCTCGTCGATCCAGCCGGCGTAGTCGGCGAGCGGGATGCCCTTGGTGATGCGCGAGCCCCAGAACGGCGGGGTCGGCACCGCGTTGTCGGTGGCGACGTCGGAGCGCCCACCCTCGTCGGGCTCAGGCTCGCGGTCGGCGCGCGCCTCGGCGATGGCGCGCGAACGCGCGTGGCGGGCCTTGCGCTCCTGCTCCTTGGCGACCTCCTCGGCAGACTGCTCCGCCGTGACCTCGCCGCGCTTGACCGCCATGACGTGGTCCATCAGGCGCAGGCCCTCGAAGGCGTCACGGGCGTAGCGCACGTCACCGTCGAAGACCTCGGCGAGGTCCTGCTCGACGTACGCCCTGGTGAGGGCGGCACCGCCCAGGATCACGGGGAAGGCCTGCGCGATGCCCCGGACGTTCATCTCCTGGAGGTTCTCCTTCATCACCACCGTGGACTTCACGAGCAGGCCGCTCATGCCGATGGCATCGGCGTTGCTCTCCTCGGCAGCCTCGAGGATGGCTGTGACCGGCTGCTTGATGCCGAGGTTCACGACGGAGTAGCCGTTGTTGCTCAAGATGATGTCGACGAGGTTCTTGCCGATGTCGTGGACGTCGCCCTTGACCGTGGCGAGCACGATGGTGCCCTTGCCGGCCTGGCCCTCGACCTTCTCCATGTGCGGCTCGAGGTGCGCCACCGCCGTCTTCATCACCTCGGCGGACTGCAGCACGAACGGCAGCTGCATCTCGCCGGAGCCGAAGAGCTCGCCGACGGTCTTCATGCCGTCCAGCAGGGTCTCGTTGACGATCTCCAGCGGCGCGTGCCCCGCGGCCATGGCAGCGTCGAGGTCGTCGGTGAGCCCGGTCTTCTCCCCGTCGACGATGCGGCGCCGCAGCCGCTCCTCGAGCGGCAGCGCCAGCAGCGCGTCCAGCCGTGAGGTGGCCGACGTCGCCGTCTCGACGTTCTCGAAGAGCTCCAGGAACCGGGTCAGCGGGTCGTAGCCCTCCTGACGACGGTCGTAGACGAGGTCGAGCGCGATCTCCCGTTGCTCGTCCGGGATGCGGTTCATCGGCAAGATCTTCGACGCGTGCACGATGGCGCTGGTGAGTCCGGCCTTCTGGCACTCGTGCAGGAACACGGAGTTCAGGACCACCCGTGCCGCGGGCTTGAGGCCGAAGGAGATGTTGGACAGGCCGAGGGTCGTGCCCACGCGCGGACGGCGCTGCTTGAGCAGGCGGATGGCCTCGATCGTCTCCAGTCCGTCGCGCCGGGACTCCTCCTGGCCGGTGGCGAGGGTGAAGGTGAGGCAGTCGACGAGGACGTCGGCCTCGTCCATGCCGTACTCGCCGACGAGGCAGTCGACGAGGCGCTCGGCGATGGCGACCTTCGTCTCGGCCGTCCGGGCCTGCCCCTCCTCGTCGATCGTCAGCGCGATGACAGCAGCACCGTGCTCCTGCACGATCGGCATGACACGTCGGAACCGGCTCTCGGGACCGTCACCGTCCTCGAGGTTCACCGAGTTGATGACCGCGCGCCCGCCCAGGCACTCCAGGCCGGCCTCGATGACGGGCGGCTCGGTCGAGTCGAGGACGATCGGCAGGGTGCTCGCGGTCGCCAGGCGGGAGGCTGCATCGCGCATGTCGACGGCACCGTCACGACCGACGTAGTCGACGCACAGGTCGATGAGGTGAGCCCCCTCGCGCACCGCCTCGCGCGCGATGTCGACCACCGCCTCCCAGTCGGCAGCAAGCAACGCCTCACGGAAGGCCTTGGAGCCGTTGGTGTTGGTGCGCTCCCCCACCATCAGCACGCCGGCGTCCTGCTGGAACGGAACGCTCGCGTACAGCGAGGAGGCAGCAGCCTCCACGCGCGGCTGACGCGGCACGACGGGTTGTCCGCGCAGCGCCTCGACGACCGCCCGAAGGTGCTCCGGGGTGGTGCCGCAGCAGCCGCCCACCAGCCCGACCCCGTGCTCGCGGGCGAACGCGGACAGCGCCTGCGCGAGCTGGTCGGGCGTGAGGGGGTACTCGGCGCCGTCCTTGCCGAGCACAGGAAGCCCGGCGTTCGGCATCACCGACAGCGGCACCCGGGCGTGCTGGGCGAGGTAGCGCAGGTGCTCACCCATCTCCGCCGGCCCGGTCGCGCAGTTCATGCCGATCAGGTCGATGCCGAGCGGCTCGAGGGAGGTCAGGGCGGCCCCGATCTCGGAGCCGAGCAACATCGTGCCGGTGAGCTCGACCGTCACCTGCGCGATCACCGGGACCTCACGCTGCACGGCCCGCATGGCGCGCTTCGCCGCGACGACCCCGGCCTTCGCCTGGAGCAGGTCGTAGCAGGTCTCGACGAGGATCGCGTCGGCCCCACCGAGAAGCAGCCCCTCGCACTCCTGCTGGTAGGCGTCGCGCAGCTCGGCGTACGGCAGGTGCCCCAGGGTCGGGAGCTTGCTGCCCGGCCCGACCGCGCCGATGACCCACCGCGGCCGCTCGTCGGTGGCCCACGCGTCAGCGGCCTCACGGGCGATCCGCGCGCCCGCCTCGGCGATCTCCGCGATCCGCGTCTCGAGGCCGTAGTCGCCGAGGTTGGACAGGTTCGCGCCGAAGGTATTGGTCTCGACGGCGTCGACGCCGACCGCGAGGTAGGCGTCGTGCACGTTCCGGACCACGTCCGGTCGGGTGAGGTTGAGCACCTCGTTGCAGCCCTCGTGACCGTCGAAGTCGTCGAGGGTCAGGTCCTGGTCCTGGAGCATGGTGCCCATGGCCCCGTCCGCCACCACGACACGCTCACGGAGCGTGCTGAGCAGATCAGGTCCGGACACACCGGGAGTCTACCGGCGGCTGGCGATGCCTCCTCCGCTCGCGGGGTAGGTTGCCGCTGAGGTGGACGACGAGGCCCGGGAGGGTGCGTGAGCGACAGCTACGGCACGGTCATGGTGGGCACGGACGGGTCCCCCTCCTCGTTCCGGGCGGTGGACCGGGCGGCCAGGGTCGCGCGCGACGCCGGCGCCACGCTCGTGCTCCTCACGGCCTACCGGCCGATGAGCCCCCGCGAGGTCCAGGACGCCAAGGACCACCTGGGTGACGAGGCCTACAAGGTGGCCGGCTCGCACCCGGCAGAGGACGTGCTCCGCGACGCCGGGGACCGCGCGCGCCGCGCCGGTGCCACCAAGGTCGAGACCGTGGCCGTCGAGGGCGACCCCGTGGACGCGCTCATCGACGAGGCGCTGCGGCGCCGGGTGGACCTGCTGGTGGTCGGCAACCGGGGGCTGAACAGCCTCGCGGGTCGCCTCCTGGGGTCCGTGCCCGCGAACATCACGCACAAGGCCAACTGCGACGTCCTCGTCGTGCACACGACAGGCAAGGGCGTCACCCCGGAGTGACCCTGCCTGATCTGCAGCCCCCACTGCGCGCGCCGATCCTGGTCGCGGCGTTCGAGGGCTGGAACGACGCCGGGGACGCCGCCACCGACGCGGTGGAGCACCTGGCGGAGGTCTGGGGCGCCACGGAGGCGTGGGCACTGGACCCGGACGAGTACTACGACTTCCAGGTGAACCGCCCGACTGTCGCCCTCGAGGACGGCACGACCCGGCGCATCTCCTGGCCGACGACCCGCTTCCTCGCGGCGCGGCTCCCGGATGCCGAGCGCGACCTGGTCCTGGTGCGGGGCGTCGAGCCGAACATGCGCTGGCGAGGGTTCTGCGAGGAGGTCCTGCGTGCCGCGGGCGCCCTCGGGGTCTCGGAGATCGTGACGCTCGGTGCGCTGCTCGCCGACACCCCGCACACCCGGCCGGTGCCCGTGAGCGGCACGTCCTCGCACCCTGGCCTGGCTGCGCAGCTCGGGCTCGAGCACAGCCGCTACGAGGGCCCGACCGGCATCGTCGGCGTGCTGCAGGACGCCTGCGAGCGCGCCCACGTGCCCGCCGTGTCCTTCTGGGCCGCGGTGCCTCACTACGTCCACCAGCCGCCCTGCCCCAAGGCCACCATCGCGCTGCTGCGCCGCGTCGAGGACCTGCTCGACGTCCCCATCCCGCTGGGCGACCTCCCGGAGGAGGCCCGAGCCTGGGAGCGGCAGGTCGACGAGCTGGCGGCGGAGGACTCCGACGTCGCGGAGTACGTCGCGTCGCTCGAGGAGCGCGAGCCGGAGGAGGACCTCCCCGAGGCCAGCGGTGAGGCGATCGCGAAGGAGTTCGAGCGCTTCCTGCGGCGGCAGGACCCCGAGCGCTAGCGGGAGCCCGTCACAGGACGACGCCGAGCAGGGCGTCCACGACGTCGATCACGAGGGCGGGTGCTGCTGGGTCGTCGCCGTCGACCGCGCACCAGGCGTCCACAGCGGCGAGGGCCCGAGGCGTGTCGAGATCGTCGTACAGGGCGGTCCGCACCGCGGTGAGGAGCTCGACGCCGGAGGTGCCGGTGCTGCGCGCCACCCCGTGACGCCACCGCTCGAGCCGCTCCGTGCCGGTCGTCAGCTCGCTGTCGGTCCACATCCGGTCCGCCCGGTAGTGCCGCCCGAGCAGCGCGAGGCGAAGAGCCGGGGCCTCGTGGCCGGCGGCCAGCAGCCGGGACACGAACACCAGGTTGCCCAGCGACTTGCTCATCTTCTCGCCGTCCAGGCCCACCATCCCGGCGTGCACGTACGCGTGCGCGAAGGGGGCCGTCCCGGTCGCCACCTCGCCCTGTGCGGCGGACAGCTCGTGGTGCGGAAAGGCCAGATCAGACCCGCCTCCCTGTACGTCGATCTGGTCGCCGAGGCGGTTCAGCGCCATCGCCGCGCACTCGACGTGCCACCCGGGACGCCCGCTTCCGAACGGGGAGGGCCAGCCGGGCTCACCCGGGCGCTGCTGCATCCAGAGAAGGCAGTCGAGCGGGTCCTTCTTGCCCGGGCGCTCCGGGTCCCCGCCCCGCTCGGCGGACAGCCGCAGCATCTGCGCGGCGTCGAGGTTGCTCACCCCGCCGAAGCCGTCCGCCGCGGCGACCGAGAAGTAGATGTCGCCGTCCACGGTGTACGTCGCCCCGAGCGACTGCAGCCGGTCAACGAGCGCGGCGATCTCCTCCATGGCCTCGACGGCCCCGACGTACCAGGTCGGGGGCAGCAGGCGCAGCGCCGTCATGTCGCTGCGGAACAGCTCCGTCTCGCGCTCGGCGACGTCCTCCCAGGCCACCCCGTCGCGGGCCGCGCGTTCGAGCAAGGGGTCGTCGATGTCGGTGACGTTCTGCACGTAACGGACCTCGACGCCCTGGTCGAGCCAGACCCGCACGAGGGTGTCGAAGGCGAGGTAGGTCGCCGCGTGGCCGAGGTGCGTGGCGTCATACGGGGTGATGCCGCAGACGTAGAGGCGGGCCACCCCTTCCTGCGGGGTGACGGCGACCTTGCTGCTCCGTGAGGTGTCGTGCACCTGCACGGTCAGGTCGGTCAGCGCAGGAGGCAGCGTTGGCACGTCGACGGCCGGCCAGGAGCGCATGGCGCGCAGCGTAGTCGGGCTGCCTTGCCACCCGACCGGGTGAATCCGGTTGGTCCGAATGACCCGAGATCACAAGCATGCTGCGACTCCGCCTCCCCCTCGCTGTGGCCGGCATCACCACGGCCGGCGCGCTCGCCGCCTCCTGTCTCGCCGCGGGCGGTGCGACTGTCAGCGCGTCCCCCGCCTCCCCCTCCGCGCCGACGGTCACCTGGTCAGACCCCGCACCGGTCATCGGTGGCACGGCCACCACCACGACCACGGCGCTCTACCGCTTCTCGACCCTGATCGGCGGCAAGCCTGTCCGCTGGAACCCCTGCGCGGCTGTGCACTGGCGCTTCCGCACGGCGGGAGCCCCCACCGGGTCCGGCACCATCGTCAAGGCCGCGGTCGCACGGATCTCCCGCGCCACCGGGATCACGTTCGTGTACGACGGGACGACGACCGCCACGCCCACCAGCGCCTGGCTGCCGAAGACCACGCTCGGCATCCGCCCTCTCCTGATCGGCTGGACCGACGCGAGCCACAGCGACCTGCTGCGCAACCAGGCGGCCTCCGTGCTCGGCGTCACCCGCACCGCCTACTTCGGCATCACCCTGGACGGCGTGCAGCTGGCCGCCACGAAGGCCGCGGTGATCGCGCTGGACCGCACCAACCGGCTGCCCCTGACCGGCTCCGTGTCGTGGAGCACCACCCTGCAGCACGAGCTCGCGCACGCGATGGGCCTGGCGCACGTGAGCAACAGCAAGCAGCTGATGTACCCCGTGCTGCAGCGCACCCTCTACGGCCTGCAGAGCGGCGACCTGGCCGGGCTCTACAAGCTGGGCCGCTCCGCCGGCTGCATCAACCTCGGCTTCTAGCTAGAACGGCGGCCAGGGGATGGCCGGCCAGTCCTCGGACGGGATCGGGTAGCACCCCTGCGCGAGCAACCGGTCCACCCGCACGCGTGTGGCGGCGACCTCGCGCCGGGTGAGCAGCTCGCCGAGTGCCAGACCGAGCCCGTCGTTCAGCGCTTCGCGCAGCGCGTGCAGCGCCGCCAGGGCCTCCTCGGTGAGCTGACACCCAGCCCACTGCCACAGCAGGGTGCGCAGCTTGTCGCTCGAGGCGAAGGTGACGCCGTGGTCGACGCCCAGCACGCGGCCGTCCGCCGTCGGGAGCAGGTGCCCTCCCTTGCGGTCCGCGTTGTTCACGACGGCGTCGAGCAGCACCATCCGTTGCAGATCGGGGTGGTCGCTGCCTGCCAGCGCCCGGAGGTCGACCCCCTCCACGGTGTCGACCCACAGCTGGCACATGCCGGGGCCGAAGGGGCCGTCGCGCAGCACCGTCATCGGCACGATCCCCCACCCGGTGACCTCGCTGACCAGGTACGTCGCGACCTCGCGGCCGGCGAGGGTGCCGTCGGGGAAGTCCCAGAGGGGGCGCTCGCCGCGGACCGGCTTGTACACGCACGCGGCGCTCAGGCCTTCGGCGACGACCGAGCAGTAGAGCGTGGCGTTGCTGGCGTCGACGAGCCGCCCCTCGACGGCCAGCGCGCCGGTGCGGAGCAGGTGGAGCAGCTCCTCGCTCAGCGGCGGTGACCGTTCTGGCGCGGGCACACGTGGCCCTCGGTGTCCAGCGGGAGCCCGCACAGCGGGCAGGGCGGCCGCCCGGCGGCCACGACACGCATGGCGCGCTGGACGAAGCCGCGGGCGACTCCGGCGGTCACCCGGACCCGCAGGGCGTCCGGGCCGTCGACCGCGTCGGCGAGCGGCTCGACGTCCGAGTCCTCAGCGTCCGAGCCCTGCGCCATCGCCTCGATGACGCACAGCTCAGCGTCACCGTCCCAGGCAAGGCCCATGTTGCCGACCCGGAACTCCTCCTCGACCGGTGTGTCGAGGGGGTCGTTGTCCTCGACCGGCTCCCCCGTCGCTCCGCCTGCGCGCTCGACGGTGTCGAGCAGCTCCGCCAGCCGCTCTGCGAGGACCCGCACCTGCAGCTTCTCCAGGGAGACGCTCACCGTGCGGCCGTCCCCCGACGCCTGCAGGAAGAAGGTGCGCTCCCCCGGCAGCCCGACGGTGCCCGCGATGAACCGCTCCGGCGGGTCGAACACGAACACCTGCCTCGGCATGGCGCCAGCCTATGCGCCGGCCCCGCCACCGACTGCCGCGTCACCGGTACGCCCCCGGCGGCGCTTCGGGGCAGTCGGCAGGGCGCTGGACCCGGTGTCGTTGAGGCGGACGACGAAGGGCCGTGTCTCGCCGTACGTGATGACCGTGAGGGAGCAGGGGTCGACGACCAGGCGCTGGAACTGGTCGAGGTGCAGCCCCAGGGCGTCGGCGACGACCGCCTTGATGACGTCGCCGTGCGAGCAGGCGAGCCAGGTGGCCTGCGGGCCCAGCCGGGCGTTCCAGTCCCGCACGGCGTCCACGACTCGGTGCTGGACGTCGCGCAGGGCCTCCCCGCCTGGGAAGACCGCCGCGCTGGGGTGCTGCTGCACGACCTTCCAGAGCGGCTCCTTTGCCAGCTCGCCCAGCGGCCTGCCCGTCCACTCGCCGTACCGGCACTCGCCGAAGCGCTCGTCCGTGACCACCGCGGTGCCCGTGGCGGTGAAGGCCGTCTCGACGCACCGCTCGAGCGGGCTGCTCACGACGGCGTCGAACCGCGTACCGCGCAACCGCTCGGCAACGGCCTCGGCCTGAGCCCAGCCGCGGTCGTCCAGGTGCACGCCGGGCGTCCAGCCGGCCAGCACCGGCCCCGTCAACGGGGTGAGGCCGTGGCGGAGCAGCACCAGCGTGGTCACGGATCGAACCTAGCGGCAGGAGAGCCGCAGCCGACACGCCACCGCTAGAGCCAGCCGCGCTTCTTCAGGTAGAGGTAGAGCCAGCCCGAGATCCCGACCAGGATCACCGTCGAGGAGATGAACCCTGAGGTGCGGCCGTACCCGGGATAGGGCACGTTCTGGCCGTAGAAACCCGTCACCGCCGTGGTCACGGCGAGGATCGCGGCGCCCGCGGCGAGGCTGCGCATGACCTCGTTCAGGCGGTTGCCCTGCAGGGTCAGGTTGGTCTCCAGGATGGTGGAGACCAGGTCGCGCAGGGACTCGGTCCACTCGGTGACGCGCAGCACGTGGTCGTAGACGTCGAGGTAGTAGGGGTGCATCGCGTCGTCGACGACCTTCAGGTCGCGGCGCAGCAGCACGTTGACCACCTCGCGCATCGGCAGCACGACGCGGCGCAGGGTCACCAGCGACTTGCGGACCTCGTAGGTCCGCCGCTGCAGCTCGCGCGAGCGGGGGCGCTCGTCGAACAGCGTGTCCTCGATCCCGTCGAGCTGCTCGTCCAGGAGCTGCACCGCCGCGAAGTGCCCGTCCACGATGAGGTCGAGCAGGCCGTGCAGCAGGAACGGCACCCCTGACCCCGCCTCGGCACGCGCGCCGTCCCAGCGGGCCACGAGGTGCTCGACCGGGAGCGCGTCGCTGGACCGCACCGTCACCAGGGCTCGCGGGGTGACGAAGGCGGCGACCTCGTCCAGGGCGAGCTCGGCAGTGCTCTCATCCAGCGTGACGACGTACGACGACAGGAACAGGTGGTCGTCGTACCTGTCGAGCTTGGGGCGCTGGTGGCGGTGGACAGCGTCCTCGACCGCCAGCTGGTGCAGGCCGAGCTCCTCGACCAGGACCTGGAGGTCCTCCGCGGTGGGTGACAGCAGGTCGAGCCACACCGACGTTCCCTCGTGCTCCAGGTGATCGCTGACCTCAGCCACGTCGAAGCCCTCGGCGACCACGACCCCGTCACGGTAGGCGCGGGTGTGCGCGAGGCAGCGCGTGCCGCTGGGAGCCTGGTAGGCCGCGGCCACGTCAGCCCACGGCCAGGCCGACGAGGACTGCGACGCCGAGCAGCACGCGGTAGGGCACGAACGCGGTGATCCGGTGGCGGCCCACGAAGCGCAGCAGCCCCCAGATCGAGGCGTACGCGACGACGAAGGCGACGACCGTGGCCACCACCGTCGCCGAGGCGCCGGCCTCGTTGTGCGTCGCGTCCTTCAGGCCCAGCACCCCGGCGCCCAGCAGCGCCGGGATGCCCAGCAGGAACGACAGCCGGGTCGCAGCGACCCGGTCGAGACCGCGGAGCAGCCCGATGCTGATCGTCGCCCCCGAGCGGGAGACGCCGGGGACGAGGGCGAGGCACTGCCCCAGCCCGATGACGAGCCCGTCCTTCACGGTGAGCGACTGCTCCGGCCGGTCCTGACGCGCGAAGCGCTCGGCGACGACGAACACGGCGGAGAAGGCGATGAGCCCGACGGCGACGACCCACAGGTGGGTGTCCATCTCCTTGATCGCGTCCTTCAGCGCCAGGCCGACCAGCGCGATCGGCAGCGAGCCGACCAGCACGGCCAGCGCGAACCGGAACTCCTCCGATCCTCGGCGGGTGCGGCTCGTCATGCCCCCGAGGAAGGAGCCCGCCAGGCCGGCGATGTCCCGCACGAAGTAGAGGACGGCCGCGGCGATCGCCCCGGTCTGGATGACTGCGGTGAAGCCGATGAGCGAGTCCTTCTCCTGCTGGGTCGCGTTCGGCAGTCCCATGAGGTGCTCTGCGATGAGCAGGTGCCCGGTGCTGGAGACGGGAAGGAACTCGGTCAGCCCCTCGACCACGCCGAGGACGACGGCTTGCAGGGTGTTCATGGGCAGCCTCCGCGACGGCGGGCACGCGCAGCGAGGGGTACGGCGAGCGCCACGACGAGACGGTAGGCGACGCTCGCGGCGATCACCGTGCGGGCCGGCGGGACGCGCCGAGCCGCGGCGTACGCGGTGATGCCGGCGAGCGCGCTGGGCACCGGCGCCGGCCAGGACCGGCCCCGCAGCGCGGTCAGTGCGGCGGCCCCGACGGTGACCGGCAGCGACATCAGCAGCGACGTGCGCAGGGCCGGCTCGCGGTCCACCCCGCGGGCCCGCAGTGCCGTGAGGGTCACCCCGGTGCGGGACACACCCGGGGCGAGTGCCGCGACCTGCGCGAACGCCGCCGCCGTGAGGTCGCCCGCGCCCACCTTGAGTGATCGTGGGAGTCCTGCACCACCCAGAGGTGGTGCGCCCTTCCCATGATCACGCGGGCGCGGATCCGAGGCGGCCTGGCGGTCGACGACCCACAGCGCTGCCGCTGAAGCAGCCATGAGCACGGCGGTACGGCGAGGACCCCCCAGTCGGCGCTCCACGACGTCCTGGAGCAGCAGCCCGGCGACCGCCGCCGGCGCGGCGGACAGCGCGAGTCCTCGCGCCTCGGCGAGCCGGAGCGCGGCGAGGTCGTCACGCAGTGCCAGGGCGAGCCCGACCGTCGAGCCGGCGTGCAGCCCCGCCGCGAGCTGCGTGCGGTCCGCAGGCTGTGACCACCCTGCCAGCCACGGCAGCAGCGCGAGCTGCGCCGAGGAGGAGACGGGGTAGACCTCCGACGCTCCCTGCACCACACCCAGGACCGCGGTCTGCCAGGCCTTCAGCTCGCGACGCCCGCCAGCTCGAGCGCCTCGACCGCGGTGCGCAGCCCTGCCTTGCGCTCGTCGAGGGTCGGCGCGACGGGCGTGACGATCAGGCTGGTCACACCGGCACCCGCCAGCGCCTGCATCTGGTCGGCGACGCTCTGCTTCGTCCCCAGCAGCGTCGTCCGCTCGATGAACTCGTGGGGCACAGCCGCAGCTGCCTCGTCGTACTTCTTCGCGAGGTAGAGGTCCTGGACCAGGGCGGCCTCCGCCTCGTAGCCCATGCGGCAGGCCAGCTGGTTGTAGAAGTTCTTGTCACGGCTGCCCATGCCGCCCAGGTAGAGCGCGTGGTACCAGCGGATCTGGTCGGCGCACGCCTTCGGGTCGTCGCCGAGCACCAGCGGGATGCTGGGAGCGACGTCGAAGCCCTCCAGCGTCTTCCCGGCCTTCGCCCGCCCGGCCTCGACCTGGGTGAGCTGCTCCTTGCCGAACTCGGGGCTGAAGAAGATGCCGAGCCAGCCGTCGAACAGCTCACCGGCCAGCTCCAGGTTCTTCGGGCCTACGGCGGCGAGGTACATCGGGATGTGCTCGCGCACGGGGTGCACGGTGAGCTGCAGCGCCTTGCCCGGCCCGTCAGGCAGCGGCAGCACGTAGTGCTGGCCCTGGTAGGAGACGCGCTCTCGGCGCAGCGCCATCTTCACGATGTCGGAGTACTCGCGGGTGCGGGCGAGCGGCTTGTCGAAGCGCGCGCCGTACCAGCCCTCGGAGACCTGCGGGCCGCTGACGCCGAGGCCGAGGCGGAAGCGCCCCCCGCTCAGGGTGTCGAGGGTGGCGGCGGTCATCGCGGCCGAGGCCGGGGTGCGGGCCGGGATCTGGAAGATGGCCGACCCGACGTGGATCCGCGTCGTCTGCGCAGCGACCCAGGCCAAGACGGTCGGGGCGTCGGAGCCGTAGGCCTCGGCCACCCAGCACGAGTCGTAGCCGAGGGCGTCCGCCTCCTGCGCGAGGGCCAGGTTGTCGGCGTCGTTCCCGGCGCCCCAGTAGCCCATGTTGAGTCCCAGTCGCATGCGCGAAAGGTACCTTCCTCTCTTGTGAAGGCACCGTGAAGCACCGTCACCTGGGCCGCAGCGGTCTCGTCGTCTCCCGCCTCGCCCTCGGCACGATGACGTGGGGTGGTGACACCGACGAGGACGACGCCGCGACACAGCTCATCGCCTTCCACGAGGCCGGCGGCACGCTCGTCGACACCGCAGACGTCTACGTGCAGGGCGAGAGCGAGCGCGTGCTCGGCCGGCTGCTGAAGGACGTCGTGCCCCGCGACGAGATGCTCGTCGCCACGAAGGCGCACGGCAAGACCGGGCCCAACCCGATGAACCGCGGCACGTCCCGCGGCCACCTGCTCTCGGCGCTCGACGCCTCGCTCACGCGGCTGCAGACCGACTACGTCGACCTGTGGCAGCTGCACTCGTGGGACGCGTACACGCCCTGGGAGGAGGCCATGGCTGCGCTGGACACCGCCGTCGCCTCGGGCCGGGTCCGGTACGCGGGGCTGTCCAACTACAGCGGGTGGCAGCAGGGTGCCTGCGCTGCGTGGCAGCGAGCCGTGCCCGGGCGGGCGCCGCTGGTGTCGAACCAGGTCGAGTACTCCCTGCTGCAGCGCGGCGTGGAGCGCGAGGTCGTGCCGTCGGCGCTCGAGCAGGGCATCGGCCTGCTGCCCTGGTCGCCGCTGGGCCGAGGGGTGCTGACCGGCAAGTACCGCAACGGCTCCCCCGCCGACAGCAGGGGCAGTGCCCAGCGTTGGTCGGCCTTCATCGAGCCCTACCTCGACGAGCGCTCGAGCTCCGTCGTCGACGCGCTGCTCACCGCCGCCGACGGCCTGGGGGTCTCCCCCGTGTCGGTCGCGCTCGCGTGGGTGCGGGACCGCCCGGGAGTGGTGGCGCCGATCGTGGGGGCCCGTACGGCGGCGCAGCTGCAGGCCTCGCTCGCCGCTGAGGACGTGGTGCTGCCCGAGGTGGTGCGGCAGGCGCTCGACGACGTCAGCGCGCCTGCTGTGGGCTATCCCGAGCGCGTGCCACTCTGGAGCTCGGACGACGTCGAGAGCTGACGGAGGGCGCAGGGTGGCCGAGTGGGAGTACCGGGCGGTTCACCTGCCCGTGGGTGTCACCGCTCGCCACGCTCGTGAGGTCCTCGGCATCCACGCCGAGTTCGGCGGCTGGGAGCTGGACCGCCACGCCGTGTGGCCTGACGGCCGTCGCAAGGTCACGCTGCGGCGGCGCCTTCGCGCCGAGGGCTCCGCGGCCTAGCAGGCGTCGAGGAAGCGGTCCAGGACCCGCGTGCCGAAGTCCAGCGCGTCCACCGGCACCCGCTCGTCGACGCCGTGGAACATGCCCGCGAAGTCGAGGTCTGCGGGCAGCTTCAGCGGCGAGAACCCGAAGCACCGGATGCCCAGCCGGCTGAAGCTCTTGGCGTCGGTCCCACCCGAGAGCGTGTACGGCACCGGCCGCGCGCCAGGGTCCGCGGCCTTGAGCGCTCCGCACATCGCGTCCACCAGCGCGCCCTCGAAGTCGGTCTCGAGGGCCACGTCGTAGTGCACGTACTCGCGGGTGATGCCCTCCCCCAGCACCTCGTCGATCTCGCGCTCCCACTCGTCCTCGAAGCCCGGCAGGAACCGGCCGTCGACCATCGCGTGGGCCTGCCCCGGGATCACGTTGTGCTTGTAGCCGGCATCGAGCATGGTCGGGTTCGCGGTGTTGCGCAGCGTCGCGCCGATGATCCGCGCCATCGGCCCCAGTGTCGCGACCGTGGCCTCCATGTCGTCGGCGTCGAGCTCGATCTCGAACGCCTCACCGACCTGGTCGAGGAACGTCCGGACGGTCTTGGTCACGTGGTACGGGAAGGTGTGCGAGCCGAGCCGGGCCACCGCCTCGCAGAGCCTGGTCACCGCGTTGTCGTCGTTGATCATCGACCCGTGCCCCGCCGTACCGGTGGCCGTCAGGCGCATCCAGGCCATGCCCTTCTGCGCGGTCTCGATCAGGTAGAGGCGCAGGTCGTCGTTGACGGTCAACGAGAAGCCGCCGACCTCCCCGATCGCCTCGGTGCACCCCTCGAAGAGTCCCGCGTGGTTGTCGACCAGCCAGCTCGCGCCGAAGGTGCCGCCGGCCTCTTCGTCGGCCACGAAGGCCAAGACGACGTCGCGGGCAGGCTTGCGCCCGGTGCGCAGCCGGTCTCGAACGACGGCGAGGGTCATGGCGTTCATGTCGAGCATGTCGACGGCGCCGCGGCCCCAGACGCAGCCCTCGGCCAGCTCGGCCGCGAAGGGGTCGTAGGTCCACTCCTTCGGCTCCGCCGGTACGACGTCCAGGTGGCCGTGGACGAGCAGCGCCGGCCGACTCCGGTCCGTCCCCTCGACCCGCGCGATCACGCTGGTGCGGTTGGTCGCCGACTCGAGCACGGTGGGCTCCAGACCCACCTCAGCGAGCAGTCCGGCGACGTGCTCGGCGGCCTCCCGCTCCCCCTTGCCCCGGCCGGTGCCGTCGTTGACGCTCTCGCACCGGATCAGGTCGCGCAGGATCGTCACGGCCTCGTCGGCGATGGGGGTCATGCCCGCACGGTAACCGGGAGGACCGGTATAGTCGTGGCCGCGATCGGGGTACGCCCCGGTGCACCTTGTCCGGGTGGCGGAATTGGCAGACGCGCTAGCTTGAGGTGCTAGTTCTCAGTGATGGGAATGGGGGTTCAAGTCCCCCCTCGGACACCAGATCCACGACGCCCCTGACCTGCTGTGTTGGTCAGGGAACGTGTCCTGCACGGTCTTGTCGATGTCCCGGAGTTCGACAACATCCGCTTCTCTGGAGAACGCTCACCCCCTGAAGAGTTCATGCTCTGGCAGCGTGGGCGAGTGCCGAGGGCGTCTCGCGGCCGACGATCGCCGGGGCCTCGTGGACGAGCTCGTCGT
>DATLCV010000076.1:0-6397 GCA_035526225.1 Mycobacteriales bacterium | reverse complement strand
CCCTCGGTGATGGTCCCCATGCCGTCACCGATGAGCGCGCCGGGCCACAGGGTGGACGCCAGGGCACGGGCGGCAGGCCCGGTCTCCAGTGTCGACTGCGTGTAGGACGCGTCGACGTCGATGATCGCCGAGCCCGGCTCGTGCGGGATCGCGCTCGCGGGGTCGTCGACGAGGAGCCTGAACGGCGCGGCGTTCGTCTTGACGCTGAAGCCCCCAAGCGTGGTGTCCGTGCGGATCGTGTCGCCGGACGCGTAGCCACTGGCCGAGGCCATGGCCGCTGTCAGCGCTCCCACGGTCACGAACGACGCGGTTCGACGTGCTCGGGTTCGGCTCACGCTGCACCTCCTAGGTAGGCCGCGGACAGCTCGTCGCGGATGTCCTCCGGTTCGCCGACCGCAGTGACGCGCCCGCCGACCATGACCACGCCGTACTGCGCGACGGCAAGTGCACGCCGCGCAAACTGCTCAACGACCAGGACGGACACGCCGTGACGGGCGATGTCGGACACGATTGCGTACAGCTCCTCGACGATCTTGGGCGCGAGACCCATCGACAGCTCGTCCAGGAGCAGGACCCCCGGGTCGGTCGCCAGCGCGCGGGACATGGCCAGCATCTGCTGCTCGCCGCCGGACAGCCGGCCGGCCAGCTGCGTGCGCCGCTCGGCCAGGCGGGGGAACTGAGCGTAGGTGCGCTCGCGGATCTCCTTCTCCGACGCCTTCGCGGCGTAGGCGAACAGGCGGAGGTTCTCGTTCACGCTCAGGTTCGGGAAGATGCCCCGACCCTCAGGGACGGTGCACATACCCGCCCGGGCGAGCGCGTCGGGCGCGTCTCCCCCGTCGAGGTGGTGGCCGCCGATGTGGACGTGCCCCGACGTCGGTCGCAGCTGGCCGCTGATGCACTTGAGCGTGGTGCTCTTGCCCGCGCCGTTCGGGCCGAGCAGGGCCACCACGGTGCCCGTGGGTACGGCGAAGCTCACGCCGTGGAGCACCTGGATGCGGCCGTACGCCGCGCACAGGTCACGGACCTCGATCGCCGGGGGGGAGGTGGTCACGTGTAGACCTCCTCGAGCTCGGCAGCGCCCGTGTCGGCCCCGAGGTAGGCGTCCTGCACCCGTGGGTCGGACTGCACCTGATCGGGGGTGCCGCTGGCGATGATCGTCCCGAAGTCGAGGACGTGGATCGTGCTGCACAGGCCCAGGACGAGCTCGACGTCGTGCTCGACGATGAGCACCGAGCGCCCGTCGTCCGCCGCCAGGGAGCGGACGAGCGAGGCGAACGACGCCGTCTCCTGCTCGTTCAAGCCCGACGACGGCTCGTCGAGCAGCAGCAGCCGCGGGTCGCAGGCCAGCGCCCGTGCCAGCTCGGTGAGCCGCGCGATACCCGTGGGCACCGCGTCAGCCGGCGTGTCGGCGAACGCCGTGAGACCCACGCGATCCAGCAGCCCGTCGCGGATGCCCTCGGGGTCGTCCAAGCCGCGCATCTCGGCGGCGACGCGGATGTTGTCACCCACCGACAACGAGCCGAAGACCTCCAGTCGCTGGAACGTGCGCCCGATGCCGGCCAGCGCCCGCTTGCGGGGCGCGTCCCCCGTGATGTCACGGCCGTCGAACCTGACGCCACCGTGCGTGGGGTCCTGCAGCCCGGTGATCACGTTGAACAGCGTCGTCTTGCCGGCGCCGTTGGGCCCCATGAGGCCGACGACCTCGCCCTCGGGCACGTCGAAGCTGGCACCGTTCACCGCCACGACGCCGCCGAAGCGGACGACGACCTCCTTGACCTCAAGCAGCGACAACGAGCACCCCCTCGTCGGCCTCGTCCGCACTCCGCGGCGAGGCTCCCGGGAGCGCCGGCCGCAGCCGTCTTCCGAGGGCGAACAGCTGGTGGACCAGCCCGTTGGGGTTGCCCCCGAGCGCGAGGATCCCGCCGAGCAGCACGACGTAGGCCAGCGGCGCCTCGCTCGGGTAGCGGTCGGCGAGGATCGGCAGCGTGCCGTAGAACAGCCCACCGACGAGGGCGCCGCTCACCGACGTGAGGCCGGCGACGGCAGCGAACAGCAGCAGCGGCAGGCTCTTGAAGAACGTGAAGTCCTCGCTGCCCACCGACACCCGCATCCCGGTGTAGAGGACGCCGGCCACGCCGGCCAGCCCGGCGCTCACCCCGAAGACCAGCACACGCACGGTCGTGGTGCTGAACCCGAGCGTGGCGCACGCGGCCTGGCTGTCCCGGCTCGCGAGCAGGATCCGGCCGTACTTCCCGCGGCGGATCGCGAGCACCACCATGGCGGTGAGCACGAACGTCACCGCCACCGCCATCACCATCGACCGCTCGCTGTCGAGCAGCGAGGGCCGGTCGATCGTGAGGCTGCCCTGGTAGAACTTGAAACCGAGCAGCTTGGTGGGGAACACCATGTTGTCCATGGCCGCAGCCACCGCCATGGTCCCGAGCCCGAGGTAGAGGCCGCGCAGCCGCAGTGCGGGAACGGCGACGAGGACCCCCACGGCACCCGCGACGAGGAAGGCGCTGATGACCGACAGGGGTGTGATGGCGTGGAAGGTGCGCGCGGTGATGACCGCGCCGACGCCCACGAAGCTCATCTGGCACAGCGAGACGTCGCCGCCGTACCCGGTCAGCAGCACCAGCGACAGCATGATCAGTGACAGGCACAAGGCCTGGCCGAACCGCGACTGGTCGGCCTGCGTGAGCGCGCCGGTGATGAACCAGACGGCGACGAGGAACACGCCGGACCACCCGATGGTGCGGCGCCAGGAGGGCAGTCGCGGCAGCGTGGTGCCGGAGATGCGGCCGACGCGTAGCTTCTCGTGCGGCATGACGAGCATGACCGCGAGCAGGAAGAGCGTGGGGAGCGCGACCCGCGTGCCCTGCACCAGCCCGCCGGAGCTCGCGACGATGTCGTCGGGGATGTACTGCACGACCCACTGCCCGTACGACGTGAGCAGGCCGAGGACCAGGGCGCCGAGGAAGGTCCTGGGCAGGTTCTTGAGCCGCCCGACCATCGCGGCCGCGTAGGCGCTGATGACCAGCAGAGTCAGCTCGGCGTAGCCCAGGGTGAGCTGCGGGGCGATGAGGATGCCGGCCAGGGCCGCGAGGGAGCTGCCCATGGCCCACGAGAGCCCGGACAGCAGACCTGGGCGGGCGCCGTGCAGCGCGAGGAGCTCGCGGTTGTCGACCACGGCCCGCATCGCCGTACCGGTGCGCGTGCGGTTGAGCAGGACGTACAGCCCCAGCGCGACCACGCCCGCCACCGCGAACGCGATGAGCTGGTGGACCGTGACCCGGACGGGGCCCACCTCGACGCCCTTGCCCGGGAAGAACTCGAGGATGTTGCGCCCTGCCGGGGGCCAGATGACCTGGGCTGCGCCGATGCACGCCACCAGCAGGCCGACGGTCACGACGAGCGAGATCGCCACGGGCGCCTCGGTGAGCCGGCGCATCATCACGCGCTCGAGGAACAGCCCGAGCAGGGGCGCCGCGACGAGCAGCACGAACGGCAGGGCCAGCCACACCGGCCAGCCGCGGTTCTCGGCCACCTCCCAGTAGAGGAAGGTCATCACCATGCCGACGGCACCGTGCGCGATGTTGAACACGTTGGACGTGGCGTAGGTGAGCACCAGGCCGCTCGCGGCGATGGCGTAGGTCGAGCCGGCCACGATGCCGATCACGGTGAACGCCAGGAACTCGGTCACGCCGCAACCCCGCTCGGGCACAGGGCGGACTGCTTCGTCACGCGCGCTCCAGGGTCTGGGCTGGGCGGGAGTGTCTCGGTTTGACGGAGACGGGGGTTGGTGTGGCTCAGATCACGTGATCGTTCCATGGTCGGTGCGTTTCCACGGCGTGTCGAGAGAGGTACGTCCGTGGCGTCCTCCTTTGTCGAGCTGGCTCGGTCAGGGCGGGCTGTGTTCAGAGTCTGGCGACGGCGTCCGAGGCGAACGACAGCCCTTTGTCCCGCTCAGCGAAATACCGGCCCATCGCGCCAGCGAGTCCCTGTGCGGTCCAGGTGCCGTCAGCGCTGTCGAAGCGCTCCTCGACACCGGGTGCGCTCACCAGCGCCACCATCCCGCCGTACGCCACGAACACCTGACCGCTGATGTCCTGCGCGGCCGGGCTGGCGAGGAACGCGACGAGGGGGGCGACATGGTCCACCGAGAGGGGGTCGGTGCCCTCGGGTGCCTCCCCGAACACGCCTGCGGTCATCGCGGTGCGCGCCCGCGGGCAGATCGCGTTGGCCTTCACGCCGTACCGCTCGCAGGCACGGGCGATGGCGAGCGTGAGGGCGACGATGCCGGCCTTGGCGGCGGCGTAGTTGGGCTGGCCGGCGGAGCCGAACAGGAACGCCTCGCTGGAGGTGTTCACCACCCGTCCGTAGACGGGCTCACCGGCAGCCTTCGAGCGGTCGCGCCAGTGCGCGGTCGCGAAACGCGAGGTGCCGGCGTGGCCCTTGAGGTGGACGCCGATGACGGTGTCCCACTCCTGCTCGGAGATGTTGAAGATCGTGCGGTCCCGCAGGACGCCGGCGTTGTTCACCAGCACGTCGAGCTGCCCGTACGCCGAGACCGCCGTCTCCACGAGCTCCTGGGCGACCTGCCAGCTGGAGACGTCGCCGGGCGCGGCGGTGGCCTGCCCACCGGCCGCCGCGATCTCCTCCACCACCGAGTGGGCCGCGTCCTTGTCGTAGTCGTTGACGACCACGGCTGCGCCGGCCGCCGCCAGGGCGAGCGCCTCGGATCGACCGAGCCCGGCGCCCGCGCCGGTGACGATCGCGCTCTTGCCTTCGAGACTGACGGTCAACTGTCTTCCTTCGCTGTCGGGGACGGTCTAGACGGGCTCGGCGGCGAGGGACGCCCCGAGGCTCAGCAGCTGCCGCTGGGCGCTGCCGAGGGAGAACTCCACGTGCTTGTTCCAGGTGAAGTAGCGGTGCAGCACGTAATCGGTGTCGACGCCCACGCCGCCGTGCACGTGCTGGGCGGCATGCGCGACGCGGTGGCCGCCCTCGGACGCCCACCACTTGGCGATACGGGCCTCGTCGCGGCCGGGTAGGCCGATGTCGAGCAACCACACGGCGTGCAGCGTGGTCAGGCGGATGGCCTCCACGTCGATGTAGGCATCGGCGAGGCGGTGCCCGACGGCCTGGAACGTCGCGACCGGCCGGCCGAACTGCTCGCGCGTGGTCGTGTACGACGCCGACAGCCGCAGCGCCGTGCTGCTGACACCGAGCCCGGTCGCCGCGAGCGCGGTGAGGACGCGGTCGACGAGCCCTCCGAGAGCCTCCTCTCCCTCGGCGAGCAGCTCCCCGGGGGCGTCGTCGAGCTCGAGCTCGAGCAGCGGAGCCCCATGGGTGCCGGTGCCCGCGGTCAGCCGTACCCCGGGCCCGGTGGGGTCGACGAGCAGCAGCACGATCCCGGCGACGGTGACGGCCGGGACGAGTACCCGGTGAGCGACGTCCGCGAAGGGGACGCTGGTCTTGAGGCCGGTGACCCGGTAGGCGTCGCCGTCGACGACCGCGGTGGTGGCGAGGTCGGTCGGGGCCTCGCGGCCGGTCTCGGTGAGCGCGGCCGTGAGCAGGGTCTTCCCGGCCGTGACGCCGGGCAGGTAGGCCTGCCGCTGCTGCGGCGTGCCGTGCTCGTCCACGGCGAGCGCGGTGAGGACGGTCTCCAGGAACGGCACCTGGGCGACGTGCGCGCCGACCTGCTCGCAGACCAGTGCTGCCGCGGCGAAGCCGAGCCCACCGCCGCCGACGTCCTCGGGCAGCGCGGCGCCGACCACGCCCGCCTCGGCGAGCTGTGCCCACAGCGCCGTGTCGAGCCACGTTCCGCTCGCGTCGAGGGCGTCGAGCCGGTCCTGGGTCGACTCCTTGGCCAGGATCTGGCGCGCGAGACCGACCAGCTCCTGCTGGGTCTCGTCGAGGGTGAAGTCCACACTGCTCCTTGGTGGGCGGAGCTCCTTGGTGGGCGGAGTTCCTTGGTGGGCGGAGTTCCTTAGCGGGGGGGACGCGGCATGCCGAGGCCGACCATCGCGATCATGTCGCGCTGGATCTCGTTGGTGCCGCCGCCGAACGTCAGCACGAGCGCGGCGCGCATCCATCGCTCGAGGTCGCCGGCCAGGGCCGCGCCAGGCGAGCCGCTGCGCAGGACCGAACCGGCCCCGAGGACCTCCATCAGGGCGCGGTAGGCCTCGATGAAGAACTCGCTGCCGTGGACCTTCAGGGCGCTGGCGTCCGCGGGGTTGAGGCCGCCCTGGCTGATGCTCCAGGCGACCTTCCAGTTCAGCAGCTCGAGGAAGCTCGCCTTGGCCGTCAGGCGGGCGAGCGAGGTCTGCACCCACTCCTGGTCGACGACGCGGCGACCGTCGGGCAGCTTCTCCTGCTGGGCCCAGGCGCGCAC
>DATLCV010000075.1:0-6152 GCA_035526225.1 Mycobacteriales bacterium | reverse complement strand
TACCGAGGTGCGCGTCCGCGTGCTCACCACGACCTGGGCGCCCCAGGCCCGGAGCGCGTGGGCGGTCGCGAAGCCCAGCGATCCCGGCGTCGCCCCGGTGACGAGCACCGTCCTGCCGGCCAGGTCGACGGGCTCGGCGCGGATCAGGCTCACGGCGCGATGGTAGGTGGCGCTCAAGGGCTCGGCCCTGAGAGGGATTTTCACAGATGACGACGGAGCGCCCTGCTGAAAGGGTGTCCCGCATGACGAGTCCTGCTCCCGCCGTCGCGGCCACCGACCTGCGCAAGTCCTACGGAAAGGGCGAGACCGCGGTCCTGGCCTTGGCCGGGGTCTCCCTCGAGGTCCCCCGTGGCCAGATGTGCGCGGTCATGGGCCCCTCCGGCTCCGGCAAGTCCACGCTGATGCACTGCCTCGCCGGGCTGGACACCCTCGACAGCGGCAGCATCACCATCGGCGACACCTCCCTGGACGGCATGAACGACAAGGGGCTCACGCAGCTGCGGCGAGACCGGCTGGGCTTCGTGTTCCAGCAGTACAACCTGCTCCCGACGCTGACCGCGCAGGACAACATCACGCTCCCCCTCGACATCGCCGGCCGGAAGGCCGACCCGGCCTGGTTCGAGCAGGTCACCACGACCCTGGGACTGAAGGACCGGCTCGCCCACCGCCCCAGCGAGCTGTCCGGCGGTCAGCAGCAGCGCGTTGCCTGCGCCCGCGCGCTGATCTCGCGCCCGGATGTCGTCTTCGCCGACGAGCCGACGGGCAACCTCGACTCCCGCTCAGGTGCCGAGGTGCTCGGGTTCCTGCAGAAGAGCGCCCGCGAGCTGGGCCAGACGGTGGTGATGGTGACCCACGACGCCAACGCAGCGTCGTACGCCGACAGGGTCTTGTTCCTCAACGACGGCCTGCTCGTCGACGACATGCTCGACCCGACGCCGGAGCGCGTGCTCGACCGCATGAAGAAGCTCGACACCGGGACCGCCTGATGCTGCGCGCCACCCTCAGCAGCCTGCTCGCCCGCAAGCTGAGACTGATGCTCTCGGGCATCGCCGTCATCCTCGGCGTCGCCTTCGTGTCCGGCACGTTCGTACTCACCGACACGATGGGCAAGGTCTTCGACGACCTGTTCGCAGACGTCAACAAGGGCACCGCGGTGACGGTCACGGGCACCTCCGCCCTGGACGACGACAACGACCGCGAGCCCGTCACGCAGGCGACGCTGGACAAGATCCGCCAGGTCCCAGGAGTGGCCGAGGCCCAGGGGGCCGTCTTCGGCCCGGCGACGATCGTGCTCCCCAACGGCAAGGCGTACAAGACGAACGGCGCGCCCAGCTTCGGCGTGAGCATGAACGTCGAGTCGACGCAGGAGTCCCTGCGCGTGCGCAAGGGACAGGCGCCGAACGGCCCGCGCGAGGTCGCCCTGGACGGCACGACCGCGGACAAGGCAGACCTGTCGATCGGCGACACCATCACTGTGCTCGCCAAGAGCGCGCCGCGGAAGATGACCGTCGTCGGCGTCGTCGGGCTCGACAAGGCACCCAGCTTCGCCGGAGCGGCCCTGCTCGCCTTCGACCCGGCCACGGCGCAGTCGATCGTCGGCACACCCGGGGCCTGGTCCGCGGTCGGGGTGGCCTCCGCGCCGGGCGTCTCGGACACCGATCTCAAGAAGCGCATCGAGAGCGTCCTGCCCAAGGGCTTCGAGGCCCTCACCCAGCAGCAGCAGATCGACCAGTCCTCCAAGGACATCAAGGAGGGCCTGTCGGTCTTCAACACCATCCTGCTGGTGTTCGCCGGTGTCTCATTGTTCGTCGGGATGTTCCTGATCTTCAACACGTTCGCGATGCTCATCGCGCAGCGGACCCGTGAGCTGGCACTCATGCGGGCGCTCGGAGCCAGCCGCGGGCAGGTGACGCTGTCGGTGCTGGTGGAGGCGCTGCTCGTCGGGATCACCAGCTCGCTCATCGGCTTCGTGGGAGGCATCGGCGTCGCCGTCGCCATCCGCAAGGTGCTCAAGGCACTCGGCATCGAGCTGCCTGGCGGTGCCACGGTGATCGCTCTGCGCACCTTCGTCGTGTCGCTGCTCGTCGGCGTGCTGGTGACGGTCGCGGCGGCCCTGGTGCCTGCGCGCCGCGCCGCTCGGGTAGCCCCGGTGCAGGCCATGCGCGAGTCCGGACCTGCGGAGGAGCGCTCGCTGCGGCGCAGGACGGTCATCGGCTCGGTCCTCCTGCTCCTCGGCGGGCTCGCGCTGACCGCCGGTCTCGGGGGGGACGGCAACATCCAGCTCGTCGGGCTCGGCGCCGTCCTGTCCTTCCTGGGCGTCTCCACCCTCAGCCCGCTCGTGGCCCGTCCCATCGTCGGGCTGGTGGGGCTCCCTCTGCGCCGCTTCGGCGCACCGAGCGTCCTGGGCCGCGGCAACGCGATGCGCAACCCGCGTCGCACCGCCGCCACTGCCTCGGCGCTGATGATCGGGCTGGCGCTGGTCACCATGGTCAGCGCCTTCGGGGCCAGCGCCAAGGCCAGCCTCGCGTCGTACGTCGGTCGCTCCCTCGGCGCGGACTACGTGCTGCACACCGAGCAGTTCGAGACGTTCTCGCCGGTGGTCGCCGACCGCATCCGCGCGCACACCGAGATCGACGAGGTGGCGGCGTACCGCTTCAGCCAGGCGAAGATCGACGGGAAGAAGGTCGAGCTGCAGGGCGTGGAGGCCAAGCCGCTCGTGGACACCCTGAAGGTGAAGACCGTCTCCGGCGACATCACGTCGATCGACCGCGGCCAGCTCGCCGTCTCGGAGACAGTTGCCAAGGCACGCGGTCTGAAGCTGGGGCAGCGGGTGCCCGTCGTCTGGTCCCGCACCGGTGACAAGCCGATGACCATCGGCGCGATCTACGAGCAGAACCTGTTCGCCGGTGACTACCTGGTCGGTGGCACCGTCGTCGACGACAACGTGACCGACAAGCTCCTCGGCGTGGTCGCGGTGACCCTCAGGCCCGGCGTCGACCCGGAGAAGGGGCGGGAGGTCATCGACGCAGAGGTCAAGGCGTTCCCGAACATCGAGGTGCAGGACCAGGCCGAGCTGGTCGCCGCTCAGCGCGAGCAGGTAGACAACCTGCTCAACGTCGTCACGGGTCTGCTCGTCTTCTCCGTCATCATCGCGGTGCTCGGGATCATCAACACCCTGGCGCTGTCGGTCATCGAGAGGACGCGCGAGCTCGGGCTGCTGCGTGCCGTCGGACTCGCGCGGCGCCAGCTGCGTCGCATGATCCGGGTGGAGAGCGTCCTCATCGCGCTGTACGGCGCACTGCTGGGCATCGTCATCGGACTGGCGTTCGGCATGGCCCTCGTGCAGGCCCTGAAGGACCAGGGGATCGACACCTTCGCCGTGCCCTACGGGCGGATCCTGATGGTGCTCGTCGCGGCAGCGATCGCGGGGATCCTCGCCGCTGCGCTGCCTGCGCGCCGAGCCGCGAGGCTGAACGTGCTCACCGCCATCGCGGAGGAGTAGCCCGGGAATCCCCCCGAGCAGGCGGTCGACCTTGCACAATGCCCTCGTGAGGTGGGGCGAGCGGTTCGAGCAGAACCCGGCGGCGCAAGGTGCCCTGACGGTCATCGGCGCGTTGCTCATCGCCTGCATCGTGATGTGGAACCTGCCCCCCGGGCGGCCCCGCGAGGCGGTGCGGCCGCCGGTGGGCACCGTGGTGCAGGCACTTGGCCTCGAGCAGGACTGGGCGCTGTTCGCCCCGAACCCGCGCTCCTACAGCGTCGGGGTCTACGCCACCGTGACGCACCGCAGCGGTCGCGTCGAGAGGTGGGTGCCCCCGCACAACGGCCTGCTCCTCGCGCCCTACCGCACCTACCGGTGGCAGAAGTACGTCGAGCGGCTGCGCGGCGACGACTACTCGGGCCTGTGGGAGCCGACGGCACGTTGGATCGCGCGGGAGCACGGGACCGACGTGACCAAGGTCGTGCTGACGCGCACCTTCCAGGAGGCGAAGGTGCCAGGTGCCAAGGGCCCGCGCCCCGCGCTCGGGCGCTTCGACTTCTACACGCTGGACCTCCCGTGACGACCTCTCCGGCCGTCGCCGTCCGCCGGTGGGCGTTCGCGCCCGTGGACACCGCGCCGATGGCTGCCCTGCGCATCGCCTGCGGCCTGCTGGTCGTGGGCTGGACCGTGAGCCTGCTGCCGGACGTGCAGGCGTTCCTCGCCGAGGACGGGCTCACGGCGTCAGGTGTCCACGGCACGCGAGGGTGGTGGTCTGTCGACCTCGTCTCGCCGTGGGCTGCTGTGGCGCTGCTCCTGCTCGCTGCCGTGGCGCTGCTGGTCGGCTGGCACACGCGCGTCGCAGCGATCGCGGTCACCGTGCTCCTCATCGCGATCCAGCGCCGCGACGTCTACATGCTCAACTCGGGCGACCTCCTGCTTCGCCACCTGGCGTTGTACGTCGCGCTCATGCCCGCCGGCGAGGTCTGGTCCCTCGATGCGCGGCGTCGAGGGATGAGCGCACCCCGTGCGCCGTGGGGGCTGCGGCTGCTGCAGGTGCAGGTCTCCCTGCTCTACTTCTTCTCCGTCGTGGCCAAGCTGCACGGTGACACCTGGCAGGACGGCACCGCGGTGGGACGAGCGGTGCAGCTCGCCGACCTGCAGCGGTTCCTCGTGCCCGAGTCGGTCGCGACCAGCGTGACGGCCAGCGCGTTGCTGACCTACGGCACGCTCGTCATCGAGGGTGCTCTCGTCTTCGGACTGTGGCTGCCGCGCTTCCGCTGGTGGGTCATGGCGGCGGGCCTGTCCATCCACCTCGGCATCGAGGCGACGCTGCTCATCGGCTGGTTCTCCCTGACCGTCATCTCCTGCTACCTCGCCTTCGTCCCGCCCGAGGTCCTGCGACGTGCCGTGGCCGCCGTCCTGTCGCGCGTACGGCGGGACGCCCCCGCTCCCGCGCCCGCGCCCGTCGCCGCGCTCCCACCCGCGGAACCGCTGGAAGAGCCTGTGGTGCCACGGCCCGTCTCCACCGAACCGCCGCCCGTCGTGCCGGCCTCAGCCGCCTCGTCGTACTGGCTGGGGCCGCTCGGGCAGCAGCAGGGCGACCAACCCGGCCAGCGCGTCGAGGTCGGGCTCCCGGCCCGCGAGGACGTCGGCGTAGACGAAGGACTCCGAGAGCCGGACGACGGCGTAGGCGACCTGGTCGAGCGGCAGCCCGAGGGCGAGCGCGTCGACGTGGTCGACGAGCAGCCGGGTGCAGGCGGCGATGACCGCGAGGCTCCGCGCCCGCCCCCGGGTGCGCCCGGCTCCCCTTAGCGCCCGCTCCGGCCCGTAGGGGCGGCGGCCAGCTGCGGCTGGCGGCGAGGGGTCTGCGACCATGGGCCCGCCCGTCATCCGTGAAGAAGGAGATCGCTGTGCTCGACCTCGCTGGGACCTCGTCGATCGTCACCGGAGGTGCCTCCGGCCTGGGTGAGGCGGCTGCCCGTCAGCTCGCGGCCCGCGGCGCGCGGGTCGTGGTGCTCGACCTGCAGGACGACAAGGGCGTCAAGGTCGCCGGTGACATCGGGGGCACCTACATCCGGGCCGACGTGTCCGACCCCGAGCAGGTCATCGCCGCGGTGACGGCCGCCGAGGAGCTCGGGCCGCTGCGCACCACCGTCTGCGCCGCCGGCATCGGCTGGGCCTCACGGACGATCGGCCGCGACGGCACGTTCGACTCCGCGCACGACCTCGCGGCGTTCACGAAGGTCGTCACCGTCAACCTCATCGGCGTCTTCAACTGCGTCCGGCTCGCGGCCACCGCGATGTCGCGGCTCGACGCCGTCGACGCGGACGGGCACAAGGGCGCCATCGTCACACTGGCCTCGATCGCCGCCTTCGACGGCCAGATCGGGCAAGCGGCGTACTCCGCCAGCAAGGGCGGCATCGTGGGGATGACGCTGCCGGTGGCGCGCGACCTCGCCGCCTCGGGGATCCGCCTGAACTGCGTGGCGCCGGGACTCATCGACACGCCGATCTATGGCGAGGGCCCGGCGTCGGAGGCCTTCAAGGACACCCTCAAGCGCGACGTGGTGTTCCCCAAGCGCCTCGGTACGGCGGACGAGCTGGCCTCGATCATCCTCGAGCTGCTGACCAACACCTACGCCAACGGCGAGACCGTGCGCCTCGACGGAGC
>DATLCV010000057.1:0-39042 GCA_035526225.1 Mycobacteriales bacterium | reverse complement strand
CTCGGCCAGCTCGGAGATGTGCACCAGGCCCTCGATGCCCTCGTCGACGCGCACGAAGGCGCCGAACGGGACCAGCTTGGTGACGCGGCCGGGCACGACCTGGTTGATCTGGTGCGTGCGGGCGAACTGCTGCCACGGGTCCTCCTGCGTCGCCTTCAGCGACAGGGAGACGCGCTCGCGGTCCAGGTCGACGTCGAGGACCTCGACGGTGACCTCCTGGCCGACCTCGACGACCTCGGACGGGTGGTCGATGTGCTTCCAGGACAGCTCGGAGACGTGCACCAGGCCGTCCACGCCGCCCAGGTCGACGAAGGCGCCGAAGTTGACGATCGAGGAGACCTGGCCGCTGCGGACCTGCCCCTTCTGCAGCTGGTTGAGGAACGAGCTGCGGACCTCGCTCTGCGTCTCCTCGAGCCACTGGCGACGGGAGAGCACGACGTTGTTGCGGTTCTTGTCGAGCTCGATGATCTTCGCCTCGAGCTTCTTGCCGACGTAGGGCTGCAGGTCGCGCACGCGGCGCATCTCGACCAGCGACGCCGGGAGGAAGCCGCGCAGGCCGATGTCGAGGATGAGCCCGCCCTTGACGACCTCGATGACGGTGCCCTCGATGACCTCGTCGCGCTCCTTCTTCGCCTCGACGTCGCCCCAGGCGCGCTCGTACTGCGCGCGCTTCTTGGACAGGATGAGGCGTCCCTCCTTGTCCTCCTTCTGGAGGACGAGGGCCTCGACGACGTCACCGACGGCAACGACCTCGTTCGGGTCGACGTCGTGCTTGATGCTCAGCTCACGCGAGGGGATGACGCCCTCGGTCTTGTAGCCGATGTCGAGCAGGACCTCGTCGCGGTCGACCTTGACGATCGTCCCCTCGACGATGTCGCCGTCGTTGAAGTACTTGATCGTCTCGTCGATGGCGGCGAGGAAGTCCTCCTCCGACCCGATGTCGTTGATCGCGACCTGAGGGGTGGTGGAGGTGTCGAGAGTGCTGGTCAAGGGAGAGGCTCCGGCTGCTGTGAGTCAGGACCGACCCCGGGTGGGCCGGTGCGTGGTAGTGCCTGGGACGCAGCGGGCAGGTCGACAGTCGCGAAACGGAAGACACTCGCGGGCATGCTTGTCCGTGCGCCCGCAGCGCAGACGTGAAGACTACCCGTATGACCTCCGGTGAGTCGAACAGCTCCTCCCCCGCCCACCGGCCCGTCGGGCCGGAGGAGAGCGCCCGCGCAAACCGCTCGTGGTGGGACGCCAACGCCGAGGACTACTACGCCGAGCACGGTGCGGTGCTGGGCGACGCGGACCTCCTCTGGAGCCCCGAAGGGCTGCGCGAGGAGGACGCCCGGCTGCTCGGCGACGTGCGCGATCGCGACGTCCTCGAGGTCGGCTGCGGCGCGGCCCAGGCGGGCCGCTGGCTGGTCGGTCAGGGCGCCCGCGTCACGGCGTTCGACGTCTCGCTCGGGCAGCTGCTGCAGGCGCGCTCGCTGGACCGCCGTACCGGGCTGGTCGTGCCGACGGTGCAGGCCGACGCGCAGCGCCTGCCGTTCCGGGACGAGGCGTTCGACGCGGTGGCGAGCGCGTTCGGCGCCATCCCCTTCGTCGCGGACTCAGCAGGGACGATGCGTGAGGTCGCCCGCGTCCTGCGACCGGGGGGCCGCTTCGTGTTCAGCACCACGCACCCGGTGCGCTGGGTCTTCGCCGACGACCCTGGTCCCGACGGGTTGGTGGTCCGGCAGCCGTACTTCGACCGCACGCCGTACGTCGAGGAGGATGCCGCCGGCACAGCGACGTACGTCGAGCACCACCGCACCCTGGGCGACCGCGTCCGGGAGCTCGTGGCGGCCGGGCTGGAGCTGGTGGACCTGGTGGAGCCGGAGTGGCCCTCGGGCCGCACCGTCGTGTGGGGCCAGTGGTCGCCGTTGCGTGGCGCCCTGCTCCCAGGTACGGCGGTCTACGTGTGCCGACGGGCGGGCTGAGCCACCAGTGGTCCGCGCCGGGGCCGCCGCGCTAGTGCCCGGCTTCGTCCCAGTTGGCCCCGACGCCGACGGAGACGTCGAGGGGGACGTCGAGGGGGAACGCGCCCCCCATCTCCCGCCGTACCAGCGCTTCCAGCGCCTCCCGCTCACCTGTGGCGACCTCCAGGACGAGCTCGTCGTGCACCTGCAGCAGCAGTCGCGACCGCAGCCCCTCGGATTCCAGTGCACGTGAGACGCCGAGCATGGCGAGCTTGATGATGTCCGCGGCGGATCCCTGGATCGGGGCGTTGAGCGCCATCCGCTCGGCCATCTGGCGGCGCTGGCCGTTGTCGCTCGTCAGGTCGGGCAGGTAGCGCCGGCGCCCGAGCAGCGTCGAGGTGTAGCCGTCGACGCGGGCACGCGCCACGACGTCGTGCAGGTAGTCGCGGACCCCGCCGAAGCGCTCGAAGTAGGCCGCCATCTGCTCCTTGGCCTCGTCGGTGGTGATGCGCAGCTGGCTCGCCAGGCCGAAGGCCGACAGCCCGTAGGCGAGGCCGTAGGACATCGCCTTCACCCGCCGGCGCAGCTCGGTGTCAACCTGCTCGGGCGGGACGCCGAACGCCCTGCTGGCCACGAAGGTGTGCAGGTCCTCCCCCGTCGTGAAGGCCTCGATGAGGCCGGCGTCGCGCGAGAGGTGAGCCATGATCCGCATCTCGATCTGGCTGTAGTCGGCGGTCATCAGCGCTTCGAAGCCGGGCCCGGCCACGAAGCCCTGCCTGATCTCGCGGCCCTGCGGCGTGCGCACGGGAACGTTCTGCAGGTTCGGGTTGTCGCTCGACAGCCGGCCGGTCGCGGCGACCATCTGCTTGAAGGTGGTGTGGATGCGCCCGTCGTCGGAGACGGTGGGCAGCAGCTGCTTCTCGACCACCATGAGCAGCCGCGTGATCTCGCGGTGCTGCAGCAGCGCCTCGATGACCGGGTGGGTCCCGAGCAGGTTCTGCAGCGCGTCCGCGTCGGTCGTGTAACCGGTCTTGATCTTCTTGGTCTTCGGCAGGTCGAGCTCGTCGAACAGCAGCGCCTGGAGCTGTTTCGGGGAGCCCAGGTGAAACTCGTGCCCGACGGTGGCGTAGGCCTCCTCGGCAGCGAGCTTCACCTGGTCTCGCAGCCGGTCGCCCAGCGCCTCCAGGTGGTCCACGTCGGCCGCGATGCCGGTGCGCTCGCAGTCCGCGAGGACGTCGACCAGGGGGAGCTCGAGGTCACGCAGCAGGGTGGTGGCATCCCGCTGCGCGAGGTCTGCGTCGAGGGCGACCGCCAGGTCGGCCACGGCCCGGGCGCGGACGGCGGCGTCGGCCGCCGAGCCGTCGTCGTCCCCGCCGTCGAACGACAGCTGCCCGTCGTCGGTCCGCTCTGCCCGCAGCTCCCGGTGCAGGTAGCGCAGCGACAGGTCGGCGAGGTCGAAGACACCCTGGCCGGGCAGGGCGAGGTAGGCGGCGAGGGCGGTGTCGGAGCTGAGGCCGGCGACCGCCCACCCGCGTGCCTGCAGCGCGAGCAGCGGGCCCTTGGCGTCGTGCACCGCCTTGGGCGCCGCGGGGTCGGCAAGCCAGCGCGCGAGCGCGGCGTCGTCCTCGGGGGTCAGCTCGTCCACGTCGAGGTAACCGGCGGGGCCGTCGCCCTCGGTCGCGAGAGCGAGAGCCGCGGCGTCCCCCGTGCCACGGCTCCACGTGCCTCGGACGTGCACGCCGACCCGCACTCCGGTCGGCAGCGCGGCGAGAAAGGCTTCGACCCCACCGGGCTCGAGCACCTGCACGTCGACCGTGAAGCCCTCCTCGGCCTCGGGCTCGACCGCCGTCAGGGTCTGCCACAGCCGGTCACGCAGCACGCGGAACTGCAGCGCGTCGAACACCTTGTGGACCTCGTCGCGGTCCCACTGCTGGAGGGCGAGGTCGATCGGGCCGAGCTCGAGCGGCACGTCACGCACCAGCTCGGTGAGGCGCCGGTTGCGCACCACGTCGGACAGCCCCGCGCGCAGGTTGTCGCCGACCTTTCCCTTGACCTCGTCGACGTGGTCGACGAGACCGGCGATGTCGCCGTACTGCTGGATGAGCTTGGTCGCCGTCTTCTCGCCGAGCCCCGGGATGCCCGGGAGGTTGTCGGAGGGGTCGCCGCGCAGCGCGGCGAACTCGGGGTACTGCGCGGGGCTCAGGCCGTACTTCTCCTGCACCGCGTCGGGCGTCATGCGCCGCATGTCCGACACGCCCCGGGAGTTGTAGAGCACCGTGACGCGGTCGTCGACGAGCTGGAAGGCATCGCGATCACCGGTCACGATGAGCACGTCCATGTCGAGCGCAGCCGCCTGGGTGGCGAGGGTGGCGATGACGTCGTCTGCCTCGAAGCCCTCCGCGGTGACGACCGGGATGCGCAGGGCGTCGAGGACCTCCCGCACGAGCGAGACCTGACCCTTGAAGTCCGCAGGGCTCTCCGACCGGGTCGCCTTGTACCCGTCGTACTCGTCGTGGCGGAAGTTGCTCCGGCTCACGTCGAACGTCACGCCGACGTGGGACGGCTGCTCGTCGCGCAGGACGTTGATGAGCATCGCGGTGAACCCGTAGACCGCGTTCGTCGGCTGGCCGTCGGTCGTGGAGAAGCTCTCGACAGGCAGCGCGAAGAACGCGCGGTAGGCGAGCGAGTGCCCGTCGAGCAGCAGCAGGCGCGGACGGTCCATCACGCGCCGGAGCCTATGCGCCCAACCGTCAGCTCTGGCGGGCCCGGGCAGCGACAGCGGCCGGTCGGGTGACGCGGCGGCGCGGGACCGGCTCGGCGCAGCGCTCACCCAGGACCAGCCGTCGCTTCACGACAGCGACGGGTGCCGTCCGGCGCACGGCGAGGGGCGCGAAGCCCAGCCGCGCGAAGAAGCGCGCCGCCTCCCGGGAGCCCGGGTTCACCGAGACGACGAGCTGGTCGATGCCGCGGTCGTCAGCAAACGCCGCAGCTGCGGCCACGAGCGCCCGACCCGCACCGCGCTTGCGCTGCCGGCCGGCCACGACGACGTGCGAGACGTGCACTGCCGGGACGTCGAGCAGCGCGTTCGTCGAGGCGACGGTGAGCATCGCCATGCCCAGGACCTGCTCGGCCTCGACGGGCCCGGACACGGCAAGCACGAGGTGGCGCTGCGGATCGGCGATCGCGTCGTGGTAGCGCTGCTCGAGCACTGCCCTGCCCGCGGTGGCGGTCCTGCCGCGCACGGGGGCCTCCGGGGAGAGGAGCTGCTCGCGCAGCTCTTCCCCGAGCTCGAGGACGACAGGGAGGTCGGCCTCCTCGACAGGACGCACGCGCACCGGGTGCCAGGGCACAGTTCCACTCCGGGGGCCGGGCCGGCCGGAGCCGGCGGTCGAGCCGTGGGCCGGCTGCAGGTGCGGCAGGCCCGTGCTGGGAGGCACGACCGGGGTGAGAGAGGGTGCGCTCGCCCCGAACAGAGCGTCACCCTACTCATCCCTTGGGTGACCACAAGGGGCCCACCGGCCCCCAGCCGGGGCTGATGTTGCCGATGAGTACAAATTGCTGCGGATGGTGGCGTCCTGCCGTTGACCCCGTCTCGAGCGGAGGTCTAGGGTTTGCCGCTGGAACAGGGCCCGGGACGGCCGAGTAGAGAACGTGCAGGGTCGGGGAAGACCTGCCACGGAGCCAAAGGCGCCCGGGCCCTGCGCCGTGTCCGGCCTCAGTCCTCACCCAGGTAGGCCTTGCGGACCCGCTCGTCCGCGAGCAGCTCAGCACCTGTGCCGCTGAGCACCACCTTGCCGGTCTCGAGCACGTAGCCGACGTCGGCCAGAGCCAGCGCGGCGGAGGCGTTCTGCTCGACCAGCAGCAGGGTCGTGCCGGTGTCACGCAGCTCGGCCAGGGTCTCGAAGACCAGCTGCATCATGCTCGGAGAGAGCCCCATGGAGGGCTCGTCCAGCATGAGCAAACGGGGCTTGCTCATGAGCGCCCGGGCGATCGCGAGCATCTGCTGCTCACCACCGGACAGCGTGCCCGCCTTCTGCCTCCGTCGCTCCTGCAGCCGCGGGAAGCGGCTGAAGACCGCATCGACGTCGGGTGCGAGGGACTCGCCCCTGCGCGAGTAGCCGCCGAGCTCGAGGTTCTCCTCGACGGTCATCAGCGCGAAGACCCGGCGGCCCTCCGGGGAGTGCGCGAGACCGCGCCGGACCACCTCGTGCGCAGCGAGTACGTCCAGGCGCTCGCCGTCGAGCAGCACCTGGCCCGAGGTCGGGTGGAGGAGTCCGGAGAGGGTGCGCAGCGTGGTGGTCTTGCCGGCACCGTTCGCGCCGATGAGGGTGACGACCTGACCCTGGTCGATGGTGAGGCTGATCCCCTTGAGCGCCTCGACCGACCCGTAGGAGACGTGCAGGTCCCTCACCTCGAGCATCGGCCGGCCCGGGCTGCTCATCCCGGTCGCAGGACGCCGTCCACGACGTCCTGCGCCACGGCCCGCATCGACCGGCGGCTGTCCATCGAGGTGCGCTGCACCCAGCGGAAGGCCTCCGGCTCCGACAGGCCGTGCTCGCTCTGCAGGATCCCCTTGGCCCGGTCCACGAGCGTGCGTGCCTCGAGGCGCCCCGCCAGGTCTGCGACCTCGCCCTCGAGGGCGACGATCTCGGCGAACCGGGACACCGCCATCTCGATGGCGGGGAGCACGTCCTTCTTCTCGAAGGGCTTGACGAGGTAGGCCATCACGCCGGCCTCCCGCGCCCGCTCCACGAGGTCGCGCTGGCTGAAGGCGGTGAGGATCACCACCGGTGCCACGCGCTCACCCACGATCTGCTCGGCAGCGGAGATCCCGTCCAGGCTGGGCATCTTGACGTCGAGGATGCACACGTCCGGACGGAGCTCGGTGGCCAGCCGGACGGCCGTCTCGCCGTCCCCTGCCTCCCCGACGACCTCGAACCCCTCCTCCTCGAGCATCTCCTTGAGGTCGAGGCGGATCAGCGCCTCGTCCTCGGCGACCAGGACGCGGCGGGACTCGGTCGGCGGCGGCACGCGGGGAAGGCTACCGACCCCTACGCTGAGTACGGGTCCGCCCCGGTCGCGCAACCGGCAGACGCACGGTGCTCAAACCACCGACAGTGTGGGTTCGAATCCCACCCGGGGCACTCGAAGATCCCTTCCACCGCAGGGGTTACAGAGCGTCACAGGCTCAACACGTGTGACCCGACCCACGGCGTGTTACGGCAGGTTTCCCGCTAACCTAGGCACACTCGGCCCGGTGCCTCATGGCGCACCGCCTCGCCGCACTCCCATCCAGCACCACCCGGCACCCCATCTCGTGTCGGCTTCCCCGCCCCCGTTGTCCGTCGAGCGACCGGCCTTCCCTCCGCCCTCGTGGCGCTTCCCCGCAGCCGGTTCGCGTTCAAGGGAGCCCTTCATCCTGACGATGTCTTCTTCTGTGATGCCCCCTGCCCTGCCCGTGCCGGGGCGGCGCCTGCGCGCCGTCCTGATCGTCGTCCTGCTCAGCCTCGGTCTCATGGCGCACGCCACCCCTGCCCGGGCCTACACCGACGACTACCCGTGGCGGACCGCCACCACCAACACCAACGACTCGTTCGGCTTCACCAAGCGCCAGTGCGTCAGCTACGCAGCATGGCGGCTCTACAAGGCCGGCAACCGCATCAGCAACAGCAGCGGGCGCTGGGGCAACGGCGCCCACTGGGACGAGGCTGCAAGGAGCCTCGGCAAGCGCGTCACGACCACCCCCAAGGTCGGTGCCATCGCCCAGTGGAACGCCTACGAGTCTTCGCCCTGGTACACCAGCGGCGGCGTCGGGACCATGAGGGCGGGGGCGTACGGGCACGTGGGGTGGGTCGCGGCTGTGTACAGCGACCGCTCGGTGCTGGTGCGGCAGTACAACATGAACGGCAACCGCAGCTTCTCGCAGACGAGGGTCAAGGCACCGCGCTACCTCTACGTGTCCTGACAGTCAGCCCGGTCGTGTCGGCAGGGGGTCTCCCAGGCGCCACACACGCAAGGCGTTGGTGGAGCCGGGGGTCCCAGGGGGGCTGCCCGCCACGATCGTGACGCACTCCCCCTCCTTCATCCGGCCCATCGAGAGCATCGCGTGGTCCACCTGACGGACCATCTCGTCGGTGTGCTCGACGGTGGGCACGAGGAACGCCTCGACACCCCACACGAGGGACAGCTGGCTGCGCACCTCGGGGACGGGCGTGAAGGCGAGCAGCGGGATCGGCGAGCGGTGCTCGGCCAGGACCCGAGCCGTCGAACCGCTCTGCGTGAAGGCCACCAGGGCCTTCGCCCCCACCTGACCGCCGACCGTGGCCGCGGCGGCCGCGATCGCGTCTGCGATGTCGCGGGGCGGGACATCGAGCTCGGGCACCAGGGCGAGGCGCTCCTCGGCCGCCACCACGATCCGCGCCATGGTGGCCACGGTCTCCACCGGGTAGCTGCCGACGGAGGTCTCGCCCGAGAGCATCACCGCGTCGGCACCGTCGAGCACGGCGTTCGCGACGTCACTGGCCTCGGCGCGCGTGGGACGCGGGTGCGTGATCATGGAGTCGAGCATCTGCGTGGCGACGATCACGGGCTTGGACTGCTCGCGGGCAGCCTGGATCGCCCGCTTCTGCACGAGCGGGACCCGTTCCAGGGGCATCTCCACCCCGAGGTCGCCGCGGGCCACCATGAGCCCGTCGAACGCCGCGACCACGGCGTCGAGGTTCTCGACCGCCTGCGGCTTCTCGATCTTGGCGAGCACGGGCAGCCGGGCCCCGAACTCGTCCATGATCTCGTGCACCCGGCGCACGTCGTCGGCGGTGCGGACGAAGGAGAGCGCGACCATGTCGGCACGCAGGCCCATGCCGAAGCGCAGGTCGGCCTCGTCCTTGGCCGACAGGGCAGGGACGTTGACCCCGACGTTGGGGAGCGAGACGCCCTTGTTGTCGGAGACCTGGCCCCCCTCGAGCACCTTGAGGTGCACGCGCGTGCCTTCCACCTCGACGACCTTGAGGCCGATCCGGCCGTCGTCGATGAGAACCCGGTCGCCTACCGAGACGTCGTCGGTGAGGCCGGCGTACGTCGTGGACACGAGGTCGTGGCTGCCGGGCACCGCCTCGGTCGTGATGGTGACGGTCTGCCCGTTCTCCCAGACGACCGGGCCCTCGGCGAACCTGCCGAGCCGGATCTTGGGCCCCTGGAGGTCGATGAGCACCCCCACTCCCCGACCGGACTCGTCAGCGGCCGCCCGGACGAAGTCGTAGGCGCGCTGGTGGTCCTCGTGGGTCCCGTGCGAGAAGTTGAGCCGGGCCACGTCCATGCCGGCGTAGACGAGCGCCCGGACGCGCTCGTAGGTCGCTGTCGCCGGGCCCAGGGTGCAGACGATCTTCGCGCGGCGCTTCACGGGCTCAACCTATCGAGGGCGCCGCACCCGCCTCCCACGCGGCCCTGAGCCCGTCGAGCACGCTCGGCGCGACGAGGTCGGCAGTGCACACCGCCTGCACGGCACCCGTGAGCACCAAGGCGGCGCTGTACGGCGGCACACCGGTGTGGGAGAGGGCCAGCGCGCGTGCGGCCGCGAGCTGGGCCCGGGCGACGTCCTGCAGGCGGTCTGCCTCCCATGCCGCCCGGCAGGCCACGTGCAGGCTGTCGCTCCACCGGAGGGAGCGCCCGGCGCGGTGCCGGGCCACCGATGCCGACCACTGCCGCGCCGTGCGCTGCGGCACCTCCTCGAGCAGGGCTCGGACCTCGGACGTCCAGGGCCGCTCCGGCAGCGCAGGGGGAACGGGGTCCAGCGCCTCCTCGAACGGCGCGCTGAGGGCGCGGAGGTCGCCGACGGCCGCGCTCGCGCCGACCCAGGCGCCGGTGACCGCGTCGAGGGCGACCTGCTGCGCCTCGGGAGGCAGCTCCCGCAGCCGCGACTCACGCTGCAGCAGGGCGTGCACGTCGGACAGCGAGCCGATCAACGCGCCTTCGAGCGTCGCCAGCAAGCGCGTCGACCGGCCGTCCTCGGGCTCGGACTCGGCAACCGCGTGCAGCGCAGCGACGGCGCGCGGCCCGTCGTCACCCCGGAGCACCCGGACGCGCACGTCGTCAGCGGCAGGCCTAAGCAGGCCCGCCGCCTCCTTGTGGGTCAGCGCCAGCACTCGGTCCAGCACGTCGGCCACCCGCACCGTGTGCGGGTGGCGCACGACGTCCGCCGCGAGGACCGCAGCGCTCACCAGCGTGTACACGCCCCCAGGGTGGCGCAGGAGCCGGTACAGGCGACAGGCCCGTACGGGTGGCGCTACAAGCCGCGCGTGGTCGGTGCGACGACGGTGGGCAGCGCCGTACCGCCCGTGAGGTAGGCGTCGACGGAGGCAGCTGCCGAGCGCCCCTCCGCGATGGCCCAGACGATGAGCGACTGACCACGGCCCATGTCGCCGGCGACGAAGACACCGGGGACGCTGGTCGCCCAGGAGGCGTCGCGGGCGACGTTGCCGCGGGCGTCCAGCTCGACGCCCAGGTCCGTGAGGAGTCCCTCGGTCTGCGGGCCGGTGAAGCCCATCGCCAGCAGCACCAGCTGCGCCGGCAGGGTGCGCTCGGTGCCCGGCACGGGTGCGAAGGAGCTGTCGACCTCGACCAGCGCGATCCCCTCGACCGCCCCGTCCTTCCCGACGAAGCGTTGCGTGCTCACGGAGAAGACCCGCTCGCCGCCCTCCTCGTGCGCGCTGGACGTGCGGTACAGGAGCGGCCATCCCGGCCACGGCGTCGAGGGCGCCCGGCCCTTCGGCGGCTCGGGCATGATCTCGAGCTGCGTGACGCTCGCGGCGCCCTGGCGGTGCGCGGTCCCGAGGCAGTCGGCCCCGGTGTCCCCACCACCGATGATGACGACGTGCTTGCCCGCCGCCGTGATGGGCGGCGTCTCGAGGTCGCCCTCCTGCACCCTGTTCGAGGGCACGAGGTAGTCCATCGCCAGGTGGATCCCGTCGAGGTCGCGCCCAGGTGCCGTGAGGTCGCGCCCGAGGGTCGCGCCGCCCGCCAGAACGACCGCGTCGTACGTCGTGCGCAGCTCGTCGACGGTGACGTCCACGCCGACGTCGACCGAGGTCCGGAACTCGGTCCCCTCCGCGCGCATCTGCTCGAGCCGTCGCTCGAGCACGGCCTTCTCCATCTTGAACTCGGGGATGCCGTAGCGGAGCAGGCCGCCGACGCGATCCGCCCGCTCGAGGACGACCACGTCGTGCCCGGCCCTCGTGAGCTGCTGCGCCGCCGCAAGACCCGCGGGACCCGAGCCCACCACGGCGACACGCTTTCCGCTGCGTGCCCGCGGCGACTGGGGCGTCACCCAGCCCTCCTCGAAGGCGCGGTCGGAGATCTCCACCTCCACCTGCTTGATCGTCACCGGGTCGTCGTTGATCCCGAGGACGCAGGCGGCCTCGCACGGCGCCGGGCAGAGGCGCCCTGTGAACTCGGGGAAGTTGTTCGTCGCGTGCAGCCGCTCGATGGCCTCGCGCCAGTCGTCCTTGTAGACCAGGTCGTTCCACTCGGGGATGAGGTTCCCGAGCGGGCAGCCGTTGTGGCAGAACGGGATGCCGCAGTCCATGCACCGCGAGGCCTGGTCCCGGACGGCCTGGAGGGGGAAGTCCTCGTAGACCTCCTTCCAGTCGCGGATGCGGACGTCGACGGGCCGTCGCGTGGGCTGCGCGCGGTCGAGCTTGAGGAAGCCCTGGGGGTCGGCCATATCAGCTCCCTGCCGTGACGAGGGCGTCCTGCGTCAGCATCTCGGCGAGCACCCGCTTGTAGTCGCGCGGCATCACCTTGGTGAAGCGGTGCAGCTCGCCGAGGAGCCGCAGCGCCACCGGCGACCCGGTCTGCTCCGCGTGGTCCGTGAGCATCTGCCGCAGGGTCTCGAGATCGCCGTCGTCGAGAGGGTCGAGGTCGACCATCTCGGTGTTGACGTTGGCCGGGTCGAGGTCGACGACGTACGCGATCCCGCCGCTCATGCCGGCGGCGACGTTGCGGCCGGTGGAGCCGAGGATGGCGACTCGCCCACCCGTCATGTACTCGCAGGCGTGGTCGCCCACGCCCTCCACGACGGCGGTCGCTCCGGAGTTGCGCACGCAGAAGCGCTCGCCGACCCGGCCGCGCACGAACAGCGAACCGCTCGTCGCGCCGTACAGCAGGGTGTTGCCGGCGATGACGTTGTCCTCAGCGAGGAAGGTCGCGTCCTCAGCCGGGCGGACGGCGATCCGACCGCCCGAGAGCCCCTTGCCGACGTAGTCGTTGGCGTCCCCGATGAGCCGCAGCGTGATCCCCCGGGGGACGAACGCACCGAAGCTCTGCCCGGCCGAGCCGCGGAAGGTCAGGTCGATGGTCCCCTCGGGGAGTCCGCCCCCGCCGTGCCGGCGGGTCAGCTCGGCGCCGAGCATGGTCCCGACGGTGCGGTTGACGTTGCGGACGGTCAGCTCGGCGGTGACCTGCGTGCCGTTGTCCAGCGCCGGCCGGCACAGGGTGATGAGCCCGTTGTCGAGGGCCCCGTCCAGGCCGTGGTCCTGCTCGACCTGGCACGTCAGCGGGGTCCCGGACGGCAGGTCGGGAACGTGGAGGACAGGTGCGAGGTCGAGGCCGGAGGCCTTCCAGTGCTCGATGGCGCGCCGGGTGTCGAGCACCTCCGCGTGCCCCACGGCCTCCTCGATCGTGCGGAAGCCCAGCCGCGCCAGGTGCTCGCGCACCTCCTCGGCGATGTACTCGAAGAACGTCACGACGAACTCGGGTGAGCCGTTGAACTTCTTGCGCAGCTCTGGGTTCTGCGTGGCGATGCCGACCGGGCAGGTGTCGAGGTGGCAGACGCGCATCATCACGCAGCCGCTGACCACGAGCGGCGCGGTGGCGAAGCCGAACTCCTCCGCGCCCAGCAGGGCGGCGACGACGACGTCGCGGCCCGTCTTGAGCTGGCCGTCGACCTGCACCACGATCCGGTCACGCAGCCCGTTGAGCAGCAGGGTCTGCTGCGTCTCGGCCAACCCGAGCTCCCACGGCGCCCCGGCGTGCTTGAGGGAGGTGAGCGGGGACGCGCCGGTGCCCCCGTCGTGACCCGAGATGAGCACGACGTCGGCGTGCGCCTTGGAGACTCCCGCGGCGACGGTGCCGACACCGACCTCCGCGACGAGCTTCACGTGGATGCGCGCGTTGCGGTTGGCGTTCTTGAGGTCGTGGATGAGCTGGGCGAGGTCCTCGATCGAGTAGATGTCGTGGTGGGGCGGCGGGGAGATGAGACCGACGCCGGGCGTGGAGAAGCGCGTCTTGGCGATCCACGGGTAGACCTTGTGCCCGGGCAGCTGCCCGCCCTCGCCGGGCTTCGCGCCCTGGGCCATCTTGATCTGGATGTCACGGGCGTGGACGAGGTACTCGCTCGTCACGCCGAAGCGCCCCGAGGCGACCTGCTTGACCGCGGAGCAGCGCTCAGGGTCCTGCAGCCGCTCGGAGTCCTCCCCGCCCTCGCCGGTGTTGCTGCGGCCGCCGAGGCGGTTCATCGCGATAGCCAGCGTCTCGTGGGCCTCGGCGCTGATCGAGCCGTAGCTCATGGCACCGGTGTTGAACCTCTTGACGATCTCGCTGACGGGCTCCACCTCGTCGATCGGCACCGGCTGCCGCAGGCCCTCGCGGAGCTCGAACAGCCCGCGCAGCGTGCCCGCCCGGGCAGCGAGGTCGTCGACCCTGCTCGTGTACTCCTGGAAGAGGTCGTACCGCTGCGTGCGCGTCGAGTGCTGCAGGGCGAAGACCGTGTCGGGGTTGAAGAGGTGAACCTCCCCCTCGCGCCGCCACTGGTACTCGCCACCGACCTCCAGGCGTCGGTGCGCGCGCTCGGTCGCGTTCTCCGGGTAGGCCCGGCGGTGCCGCGCCGCCACCTCGGCGGCGATCACGTCGAGCCCGATGCCGCCGAGGCGGCTCGTCGTACCGGTGAAGTAGTCGTCGACGAGGTCCTGGGCGAGGCCCAGCGCCTCGAAGACCTGGGCACCGGTGTAGGACGCGATCGTCGAGATGCCCATCTTGGACATCACCTTCAGGACGCCCTTGCCGAGCGCCTTGATGAGGTTCTTCTGCGCCTGCTTGTACGTCAGGCCGGTGATGACGCCGTCCCGGACGAGGTCCTCCACCGACTCCATCGCGAGGTATGGGTTGACGGCGGCCGCGCCGTACCCGATGAGCAGCGCGACGTGGTGCACCTCGCGCACGTCACCGGTCTCCACGATGAGCCCCACGCGCGTGCGGGTCTTCTCGCGGATCAGGTGGTGGTGCACCGCGCTGGTGAGCAGCAGCGACGGGATCGGCGCCATCTGGTCGGTGGACTCGCGGTCGGACAGCACGATGATGCGCGCCCCGGCGGCGATGGCCGTGGACACCTCGCGGCAGACCCGCTCGAGCGAGTCGCGCAGCGCGTCGCCCCCGCCGTTCACGGGGTACAGGCCGTAGACCGTGACGGCCGCCAGGCCCTGCTGGTCGCCGTCGTCGTTGACGTGCATGACCTTCGCGAGCTCGTCGTTGTCGATGACCGGGAACGGCACGACGACCTGACGGCACGATGCCGCGCTGGGGGTGAGGAGGTTCTGCTCGGGGCCGATGCTGCCGGCGAGCGAGGTGACGAGCTCCTCCCGGATCGCGTCGAGCGGTGGGTTCGTCACCTGCGCGAAGAGCTGGCTGAAGTAGTCGAACAGCAGCCGCGGTCGCTCGCTGAGGACGGCGACGGGGGTGTCGGTGCCCATCGAGCCGATCGGCTCGGCGCCCGACACCGCCATCGGCGTCAGCAGGATCCGCAGGTCTTCCTCGGTGTAGCCGAAGGTCTGCTGCCTGCGGATGACCGACTCGTGCGTGTACTCGACGTGGTCGCGCTCGGGCAGCTCCTCCAGGCGGAGGACACCGGCGTGCAGCCAGTCGGAGTACGGGTGCTCAGCCGCGAGCTCGCTCTTGACCTCGTCGTCCTCGACGACCCTGCCCTTGGCGGTGTCGACGAGGAACATCTTCCCGGGCTGCAGGCGGCCCTTGCGCAGCACCTGGTCGCTCGGGATGTCGAGCACGCCCACCTCGGAGGCCAGGATGACCCGACCGTCCTTGGTCTCCCACCAGCGGCTCGGGCGCAGCCCGTTGCGGTCCAGCACGGCGCCGATGAGGGTGCCATCGGTGAACGTCACGCACGCCGGACCGTCCCACGGCTCCATCAGGTAGGAGTGGAACTCGTAGAAGGCGCGCTTGGACGCGTCCATCTCGGGCGCGTTCTCCCACGCCTCCGGGACCATCATGAGCACCGCGTGCGGCAGCGAGCGGCCGGCCATGTGCAGCAGCTCGAGGACCTCGTCGAAGCTCGCCGAGTCCGAGCCGCCCGGAGTGCAGATCGGGAACAGCCGGGTGAGGTCGTCCGGCAGCTCGAAGGGCCCGCGCAGCAGCGCCTCACGCGCCCGCATCCAGTTGCGGTTGCCCTTGACCGTGTTGATCTCGCCGTTGTGCGCGATGTAGCGGTAGGGGTGCGCCAGCGGCCAGCTCGGGAAGGTGTTGGTGCTGAACCGGCTGTGCACAAGGGCGAGAGCGCTCGCGAAGCGCTCGTCCTGCAGGTCGGGGAAGAACGGCTTGAGCTGCCCCGTCGTGAGCATCCCCTTGTAGACGACGGTGCGCGTCGACAGCGAGGGGAAGTACGTGCTGGTCTCGTGCTCGGCCCGCTTGCGCGTGACGAACGCCCGGCGCTCCAGCGCGTACGGCGAGAGGTCTCCCTCAGCGGCCAGGAACACCTGACGGAACATCGGCATGACGTTGGCGGCGGTGCGGCCGATGCCCGCCCCCTTGGGGTCGGTCGGCAGGTCGCGCCACTGCAGGACCCGCAGCCCCTCCTCCTGGGCGATCCGCTCGATGGCGAGCTGGGCGTCGACGGCGTGTCGCGGGTTCGTCGGCAGGAACGCCGTGCCGACGGCGTAGAAGCCGGCCGGGGGCAGCTCGACAGGGAGCACGGCCCGGTAGAAGGCGTCCGGCACCTGGACGAGGATCCCGGCGCCGTCGCCGGTCTCCGGCTCGCTGCCGGAGGCCCCGCGGTGCTCGAGGTTCGTGAGGGCGGTGATGCCCTGCTCCACGATGTCGTGGCTCACGCGCCCGGCGACGTCAACCACGAAGGCGACGCCGCAGGCGTCGTGCTCGTTGGCGGGGTCGTACAACCCCTGGGGGTGCGTCATCGGTCGGGCCTTTCGTCACGGGGTTCGAGGTCGTGCTCTCTGCCACCCCGGGACGTCACTGGCCCTGCTGCAGATGACGAACACGTTACACGAGGGCCCTTGGGCCCCACCAACGCCTTTCGCGCCTCAGAGGGTGCCGGTGCTGCCGATCGCGGTGCCGATGGCGTAGGTCACCACCCCGGCCATCGCACCCAGCGCCAGCTGCCGCCCACCTGAGTACCACCAGGTGCGGCTGGTGAAGCGACTGACCGCGGCGCCGGCCGCGAACAGGCTGATGGCCGCCACGACGACCGTGGCGAGAAGGGTCTCGGCACCGAGCAGGTAGGGCAGCAGCGGCAGCAGGGCGCCGAGTGCGAAGGCGACGAAGCTCGAGCCGGAGGCGACCCACGGGCTCGGCAGGTCGTCGGGGTCGACGCCGAGCTCCTCACGGGCGTGGATGCGCCAGGTCTTCTCGGGGTCGCGGTGCAGCTGGCGCGCCACCTCGGCGGCGAGGTCGGCGTCCAGCCCCCGCTCGACGTAGATGGCTGCGAGCTCGCGCTGCTCGGCCGCGGGCACCCGGCGCAGCTCAGCCTTCTCGAGCTCGATCTCGGCCCGGGTCAGCTCGGCCTGCGACGCCACGCTGACGTACTCCCCCGTCGCCATCGAGAAGGCGCCAGATGCCAGGCCCGCGAGGCCGGTGAGGACGACGGTACGAGCGCTCACGTCGGCGCCGGCGACCCCGACGATCAGGGCCGCGTTGCTCACGAGCCCGTCGCTGACGCCGAAGACGGCAGGTCGCAGCCACCCGCCAGTGACGTCGCGGTGGTGGGGGTCCGGCAGGGTGCGCTCGTCGCCGGGGTCAGGGACGCGGGTCGAGGCGTCGGTGCCCCGGGGCCCCCGCGGCGTCGTGAGCTTGCGATCGACGTCGTGGGGTGGGTTCATGCCTCCGAGGGTACGTCTGTGTCCTTCGGCCTCCTGAGCACGAGGTAGGTGACAGCCGCCACGAACAGCACCCCGCTCACGTAGTCGTTCAGGCGCAGGCCGAAGAAGTGCTGCGCCTCGTCGATGCGCAAGTACTCGATCCAGGCCCGGCCCACGCAGTACGCCGCGACGTACAGGGCGAAGGCCCGGCCCCGGGTGAGCTGCCAACGCCGATCTGCCCACACGACGAGCCCGGCAACGCCGAGGTTCCAGAGGAGCTCGTAGAGGAAGGTGGGGTGGTAGGTCCCCGGCACCCCCTGCGGGCTGTGCTGGGCGTCGATCTCCAGCGCCCACGGCAGGTCCGTGGCGCGGCCGTAGAGCTCCTGGTTGAACCAGTTGCCCAGGCGGCCGATGGCCTGCGCGACCGGGAGCGCAGGCGCCATGGCGTCGCAGAAGTCCGCGAACGGGATGCCGCGCCGGCGCAGCGCGAACCAGGCGCCGAGGGCACCGCCTGCGATGCCCCCCCAGATCCCGAGCCCGCCGTGCCAGATGTACAGGGCCTCCAGCGGGTGCTTGAGGTACTCGCCCGGGCTCGTGATGACGTGGTAGAGCCGGGCCCCCACCAGGCCCGCGGGAACGGCCGTGGCCGCGACGTCGGCGACGACGCCCTTCTCACCCCCGCGACGCACCCATCGGCGATCGCCGATGAAGACCGCGGCGAGCACCCCGAGCAGGATGCAGGCGGCGTAGGCCCGCAAGGGCAGGGGACCCAGGTGCACGACACCGGACGACGGGCTGGGGATCGACGCGAGAGGCACGTGCGCAGCCTAGGAGCGACCGGGGCCGCGGACCCCTGAGGCGAGGTCCTGGGCCAGCGCACGGACGGCGTCCGGCCCACCGTCGTCGAGGGCGCGGACGAAGGCTGATCCCACGATCACCCCGTCGGCGTAGGCGGCGACCTCAGCGGCCTGCGCGCCGTCGCTCACGCCGAGCCCCACGCAGACGGGCAGCTCCGTGGACGTGCGCACCCGTCGTACGAGCTCCTCTGCACGGTCGCTCACCGCGTCGCGCGTGCCGGTCACGCCCATGGTGCTGGCGGCGTACACGAACCCGCGGTTGGTGCGTCCGACGACCTCGATGCGGGCGTCGGTGCTGGAGGGCGCCACCAGGAAGACCGGGGCGAGGTCCTGCTCGGTGGCCGCGTCGAGCCACGCGCCGGCCTCCTCGGGGATCAGGTCGGGCGTGATCGCGCCGCTGCCGCCGGACTCCGCCAGCAGCGTGGCGAACCGGCGCGGGCCGAGCCGCTCGACGGGGTTCCAGTAGCCCATGACGACCGTCGGCGCGACCGCGCTCACCGCCCGAACGGCATCGAAGACCTGCGCGACCTTGGTGCCGCCCCGCAGGGCCGCGTCGACGGCGACCTGGATGACGGGACCGTCCATGCCGGGGTCGGAGTAGGGCACTCCCACCTCGACGAGGTCGACCCCGCCCTCGACCATCGCGAGCATCGCGTCGACAGAGGACTGGTACGACGGGAAGCCGACCGGGAGGTAGCCGATCAGGGCGGCACGACCCTCGGCACGGCACGCCGCGAACAGCGCGTCGAGGCGGCTCAACTTCGGGGCCCCCGCGGAAGCGCGAGCGCGACGAGCGGTTTCGTGGGGTGAGCTCACCGGTCGAGCAGCTCGAAGTAGCGGGCGGCGGTGTCGACGTCCTTGTCGCCTCGTCCGCTGCAGTTCACGACGACCGTGAGGTCGTCCCGGCCCTGCTCCTTCACCCACTGCAGCGCCCCTGCGAAGGCGTGCGCGGACTCGATGGCGCACAGGATCCCCTCCGTGCGCGCCAGCAGCTCGAGCGCGGCCATGGCGTCGGCGTCGGAGACGCCGCGGTAGGTCGCCCGCCCGGAGTCACGCAGCCACGCGTGCTCGGGCCCGACGCCGGGGTAGTCGAGACCCGCGCTGATCGAGTGCGTGTCCAGGGTCTGCCCGTCCTCGTCCTGCATGAGGTAGGACCGCGCGCCGTGCAGCACCCCCGGCTCCCCCGCCGTCAGCGGCGCGGCGTGGCGGCCGGTCTCGACCCCGTCACCGCCCGCCTCGCAGCCGACGAGCGCGACGGACGCGTCGCCGATGAAGGGGTGGAAGATGCCCATCGCGTTGCTCCCGCCGCCGACGCAGGCCACGACTGCGTCGGGGAGACTGCCGGTGCGGTCGAGCACCTGGGCCCGTGCCTCGACGCCGATGATGCGCTGGAAGTCCCGGACCAGCATGGGGAAGGGGTGCGGCCCGACGACCGAGCCGATGCAGTAGTGGGTGGACTCGACGTTGGCCACCCAGTCGCGGAAGGCCTCGTTCGTGGCGTCCTTGAGAGTCCGCGTCCCCGTCGTCACCGGGATGACCTCCGCGCCCAGCAGTCGCATGCGGGCGACGTTGAGCGCCTGGCGGCGGGTGTCCTCCTCGCCCATGTACACGGTGCACTGGAAACCGAACAGGGCGGCCGCCGTGGCCGTGGCGACACCGTGCTGGCCCGCACCCGTCTCGGCGATGACGCGCTGCTTGCCCATCCGCTTGGTCAGCAGCGCCTGTCCGAGGACGTTGTTCACCTTGTGCGAGCCCGTGTGCGCGAGGTCCTCGCGCTTCACGAGCACCCGCGCCCCCGCCGCCTCCGAGAACCGGCGTGCGTCGGTGAGCGGCGTCGGGCGGCCTGCGTAGTTGGCGAGCAGGTCGTCGAGCTCGGCGTGGAACGCGTCGTCCTGCTGCGCCTGCGCGTGCGCGGCGGCGAGCTGGTCCAGCGCGGCCACGAGGGCCTCGGGGATGAAGCGCCCGCCGTACGGCCCGAAGTGACCTTCCGCGTCGGGGAGCGTCACTGCTGGTGCCGCGCGGCCGGGTGCGCGCCGGCCGCCACGAGGTCGGCGACGGCCTGCCGCGGGTTGCCCCCGACGACGACGCCCTCGCCCACGAGGACCGCGTCGGCACCGTGGGCGGCGTAGGCAAGCAGGTCGTGCGGGCCGCGCACGCCGGACTCGGCGACCTTGATGACGCCGTCTGGGATGAGCGGGCTGAGGGTGCCGAACACGGAGCGGTCCACCTCGAGCGTCTTGAGGTTGCGCGCGTTGACGCCGATGAGCCGGGCGTTGGCGGCGAGCGCCCTGCCGAGCTCCTCCTCGTCGTGCACCTCCACCAGGGGCGTCATCCCGAGCGACTCGGTGCGCTCCAGCAGGCTGATCAGTGCCTCCTGCTCCAGCGCGGCAACGATGAGCAGGACGAGGTCGGCACCGTGCGCGCGCGCCTCCCATAGCTGGTAGCTGGAGAGGATGAAGTCCTTGCGCAGCAAGGGGACGTCCACGCGCTGCCGCACGGCGTCGAGGTCAGCGAGCGACCCGCCGAAGCGCCGGCTCTCGGTGAGCACGGAGATGACGCTCGCGCCGCCCGCCTCGTAGTCCTGCGCCAGCGCGGCGGGGTCGGCGATCGAGGCGAGCGCGCCCTTGGACGGGCTCTTGCGCTTCACCTCGGCGATGACGCCGATGCCCGGCTGCTTCAGCGCGGCGTACCCGTCCCGGGCCGGCGGCTGGTGCCCGGCGAGCTCCTTGAGCTGGTCCAGGGAGGTCTCGGCCTGCCGTGCCGCCAGGTCCTCGCGCACCCCGACGAGGATGTCGTCGAGCACGCTCACGAGCAGACCTGCCTTCGGGTTCAGGGGGCGGGACGTGTGTCCTGGCCCACGTTAGACCGGCGGTACCCCGCGCCCGTCCCCGGGGTCAGCCCGCCCTTCAGTCGGTGGGGTCGTCGCCGCGGTCGAGCGCGTCCCACACCGCCTTGTCCGTCGCGGGTTCGGGTGACGCCGCACCAGGCGCTTGGTAGGACGACCCGAGACCGGCCCACCGACCACCCCGCACCAGCGTGAGGCCGCCGGCGAGCACGACGAGCAGCCCGCCGAGGAGAGTCAGCGCCGGCCACCCGCGCGCCACGTCCACCTGGGAGGGCAGGGCGGTGCTGCCCAGCGCCTCCATCGCCAGGTCACGCGCCGGTCGCACGAGGCCGATCACCGCACCGGAGCAGACCAGCACGCCCGCAAGCGCGATCCCCGCACCGACGGCCTGCCGCAGCCGCCGCTTGGACGCGACGAGGGCGAGCACCCCGGCCAGCGCGAGGATCGCACCTGCCTCCCCGGCCGGGGACACCTGCCCTCCACGCACCTGCTCGCGCAGCGCGTCGATGCTGACCCCGGTCGAGGGCTCGTACGACGCCCATGCCCGTCCGAGCGCCTCGAGCGCGAGCAGCCCGCCGGCCAGGCACAGCACGACGACCGCGCGGAGCTCACGACGCTCCCGGCTGCCCGTCGTACCGGCGTCGCCCGTCACGCGCTGCGCAGGGTCTTGGCGACGGCGATGGCGCGCAGGACGGCGGCGGCCTTGTTCTCGCACTCGGCCTGCTCGGCCGCGGGATCGCTGTCCGCGACGAGCCCCCCACCGGCTTGCACCACGGCCCTGCCGCCGTGCAGCACCGCCGTGCGGATGGCGATGGCCATGTCCATGTCGCCACCGGCCCCGAGGTAGCCCACGCACCCGCCGTACAGGTTGCGGCGGACGGGCTCGAGCGACTCGATGATCTCCATGGCCCGCACCTTCGGCGCCCCGGAGAGCGTGCCGGCCGGGAAGGTCGCGGTGAGGACGTCGAAGGCTGAGAAGCCGTCGCCCACCTCGCCCACGACGGTCGAGACGATGTGCATCACGTGGGAGTACCGCTCGACCGACATGAAGTCGACGACCTCCACCGTCCCCGGCGTGCACACGCGTCCGAGGTCGTTGCGGCCGAGGTCGACCAGCATCACGTGCTCGGCCCGCTCCTTGGGGTCCGCGAGCAGCTCCGCGCCGAGGGCTGCGTCCTCCTCGGGCGTCGCACCGCGGGGCTTCGTGCCGGCGATGGGGTGCAGCACCGCCTTGCCCTCGGTGACGGTGACGAGCGCCTCCGGCGAGGAGCCCACCACGTCGTAGGGCGACTCACGACCGGCGAACCGCAGCAGGTACATGTACGGCGACGGGTTGGTGGCGCGCAGCACGCGGTAGACGTCGAGGGCATCGACCGCGGTCTCCACCTCGAACCGCTGGGACAGCACGACTTGGAAGGCGTCCCCCGCCCGGATGTGCTCCTTCACCACGTCGACGTCCCGCAGGTAGTCGGCGGCAGCCGTGCGCCGCGTGAACGACGGCTCCGCATCGCTGTCGAGGACCGAGACCGACGGCTCACCAGGCTTGCCGAGGTCGGCCTGCATCGCGTCGAGCCGGGCGACGGCGTCCTCGTACGACCCACCGCGCACGACGTTGGCGATGAGGAGCACGCTGCCGTCGCTGTGGTCCAGCACCGCGAGGTCGGTGGCCAGGAGCATGGTCAGCTCCGGCATCCCCAGCTCGTCGGGCACCGTCGTCGGGAGCCGCTCGAGGCGGCGGACGACGTCGTACGCGAGGTAGCCCACGAGGCCGCCGGTGAACGGCGGCAGCGAGGCGTCGTGCGGTGAGCGGAGCAGGGCGTCCGCCTCGCGCAGCGCCTCGAGGGGGTCGGGCGACGTGGTGGGCAGCCCCTCGCCGAGCCACAGCGCCGCGCCGTCCCGCTCGGTCAGCGCGGCGGCGCAGCGCACGCCGACGAAGGACCAGCGCGACCACTGCTTGCCCTGCTCGGCCGACTCCAGCAGGAACGTGCCGGGGCGGTTGCCGGCCAGCTTGCGGTAGACGCCGACCGCGGTCTCGCCGTCGGCGAGCAGCCGGCGTACGACGGGCACCAGCGGCTGGTCGAGCTCCGCGAACCCCTCCGCGGTGGGGGTCGTGACCCCGAGGGCCGTCATGGTCGTTCGCCGACGACCGCCGGGAGCTGCACCGCGTCGAAGCACGTGCGGTCGCCGGTGTGGCAGGCGCCACCCACCTGGTCGACCTTGACGAGCAGGGTGTCGCCGTCGCAGTCGAGCGCCACGGACCTCACCCACTGCTGCGAGCCCGACGTCTCGCCCTTCACCCAGTACTCCTGGCGGGAACGGGACCAGTAGGTGCACCGGCCAGTGGTGAGGGTCAGGTGCAGCGCCTGGTCGTCCATCCAGCCGACCATGAGCACCTCGCCGGTGTCGTGCTGCTGGCACACGGCGACGACCAACCCGTCGTTGTCGCGCTTGAGTCGCGCAGCGACGGCAGGGTCGAGCTCGGTGGGGCGGACGGCAGCGCTGGTCATCCCTGCATTCTTCCAGAGGGGTCAGCGGGACTGGCGCACCCAGGAGACGTGCAGGTCTGCGTAGATGCCGGGGGTGGAGACCAGCTCGCGGTGCGGGCCGCGCTGGACGACGACTCCCTTGTCGACGACCAGCACCTCGTCAGCCGCCTCCGCGGTCGACAGCCGGTGGGCGATGGTGAGCGTCGTGCGGCCACGGGTGAGGGAGTCCAGCGCCCGTGACAGGCGCACCTCGGTGGCGGGGTCCACTGCCGACGTGGCCTCGTCGAGGACCAGCAGGTCGGGGTCCGCGACGTAGGCCCGCGCGATGGCGACGAGCTGCCGCTCGCCGACTGACAGGGACTCGCCCCGCTCGCCGACCTGGGTGCGCAGGCCGTCGGGCAGCGCATCGAGCCAGTCGAGCAGCCCCAGCTCGGTGAAGGCGAGCACGAGGTCGTCGTCGGAGGCCTCCGGGCTGCCGTAGCGGACGTTCGCGGCAACGGTCGTGTCGAACAGGAAGCCGTCCTGGGGAACCATGACGACCCGGCGCCGCAACGACGCGAAGGCGACCTCGTCGAGCGGGACACCCGACAGCAGCACCCGGCCGGCCGTCGGGTCCATCAACCGGGTGAGCAGCTTGGCGAAGGTCGTCTTGCCGCTCCCGGTCTCGCCGACCACCGCGACCCGCGTGCGCGGGGCGATCTCCAGGTCGACGTCGTGCAGGACGTCCGGCCCACCGGGGTAGGCGAACCGGACGTGCTCGAAGCGCACCGACAGGGCGCCGCTGGGCAGGTCGCGCCCCGGCAGGGGGTCGGCCACGTCCGTGGGGGTGTCCAGCACGCCGAGCACCCGGCGCAGCCCGGCGATCGCGTTCTGCGCCTCGTTGAGCACCTCCGTGGCGACCTGCATCGGTTGCACGAACAGCGTCACGAGGAACAGGAAGCCGACGAGCCGACCCAGCGTGAGCTGCCCGTCGTTCGCCAGCAGGATCCCGAAGACGATCACCAGCGCGTTCGCCGCCGCCGTGACCAGCTCACCGCTGCAGAACGTCACCGCGGTCAGCGCCTGCGCCCTGGTCTGGGCGCGCTGCGTCGCGTCGACGGCGGCGTCGATGCGCTGGGAGGTGCGACCCTGCGCGCCGTAGGCCCGGATGACGGGAGCGCCCACGACAGACTCGGCGACGGCTCCGAGGAGCTCTCCGATGCGCTCTCGCACCAGGCGGTACGCGTCCTGGACGCGCCGCTGGAACACCCGCAGCAGCAGCCCGAGCGGCAGCATGCAGAGGTAGACCACGATCGTCAGCTGCCAGGACCACCAGGCCATCACGACGGTGGCCAGGACGAGCTGCGCGACCGAGACGACGATGAGGATCCCGCCGTACTGCATGAACGTGCTGATCGTGTCGACGTCGCCGGTGACGCGGGACACCAACGACCCCCGTCGCTCAGCCGCCTGGTGCAGCACCGACAGGTCGTGCACGCGCCGGAAGGCGCGGGTGCGCAGGGCCAGCAGCCCGTTCTCGGTGGTGCGGTAGAGCCGGACGTTCATCAGGTAGTTGGCGACCGCGGTCACCAGCACGGCCAGTCCCGCAAGGCCGCATGCCCACCGCACGAGCTCGAGGTCGGGCGTGGGGCCGGACAGGCCGTGGTCGATGGTCTGCTGCACCGCCAGCGGCACCACGACCCGCCCCGCGGTCGACAGCAGCGCCAGCGCCAGCGTGACGGGCAAGCCCGCGCGGAACTCCGGGGCGAGGCGCAGCCCGTGCGCGAGCGTCGCGAACGACCCGCGCTCGGGCACCGGCGGCGCGCCCGGAACAGCGGCCGTGCTCACGCCGACTCCTCGGGGGTGGCGGGGAGCAGGTCGAGCTCGTCGCCCGCGTGCTCAGCCGCTCGCTCGACCTCGTCCCGCTCGTACGCCGTGACGAGCCGCCGGTAGCCCTCGGAGAGCGCCAGCAGCTCGTCGTGGGTGCCGCGTCCGGAGACCCGACCGTCCTCGACGTACACGACCTCGTCGGCGAGGGCGATCGTCGCCCGCCGGTAGGCCACGACCACCACCGTGCTGCTGGACTCGCGCAGCCCGGCGAGGATCCGCTGCTCGACGGTCGGGTCGACGCTGCTCGTGGCGTCGTCGAGGACGAGCAGCCGCGGACGGCGGGCCACCGCGCGCGCGAGGGCCAGGCGCTGGCGCTGCCCCCCGGACAGCGTCGTGCCCCGCTCCCCCACGAGGGTGTCGAGCCCGGCGGGCAGCGCCGCCACGAAGCCGTCGGCCTGAGCGGTGCGCAGGGCTGCCCAGACCTGGTCATCGGGCACCTCGGCCCCCAGTGTCACGTTGCCGCGCACGGTGTCGTCGAACAGGAAGGTGGTCTGCGGCGCCAGGCTGGCGACCCCGGGGACGACCCCCGGACCGAGCGTCCGCACGTCCACGGCGTCGTAGGAGACCTCCCCCGCTGTCGGGTCGACCAGGCGCACCAGCAGCGAGGTCACCGTCGACTTGCCGGACCCCGTGGGGCCCACCACCGCCACCGTGCGCCCGGGAGCCACGTCGAACCGCACGCCGTGCAGCACCTGGTCCTCGCCGTACGAGAAGGACAGCCCCTGTACGTCGAGCGCGACGGCCTCCGTGCCGGGCAACCCGCCGGTGCCGTGCTCCTGCGCCCCGCGGGCCTCGAGCACGCGCGAGACGCGGTCGAAGCCGACGACGCTGCGGGGCAGCTCGTTGAGGACCCAGCCGATCGCGCGCACCGGGAAGGCGAGCAGCGTGAACAGGTAGGCCACGCGCACGAGCTCGCCGGCGCTGATGTCGCCGTTGCCGACCCGGCTGGTCCCCACCACGAGGACGAGCAGCACGCCGATGACGGGCAACGCCTCCATGAGCGGGTCGAACAGCCCGCGCACGCGGCCGACCTGCACGAGGGTGCGGCGCAGCTCGCGGGCGGTCTCGCTGAAGCGCTCCGTCTCGTCGGACTCGCGGCCCAGGGTCTTCACCACGAGGGCGCCGTCGAAGGACTCGTGGGCGATGCCGCTGACCTCGGCGCGCAGCTGCTGGGCGCGGGTCATGAGCGGCGACATCCGGCGGCTGTAGACGACCGTGAGCACCGCGATGGCGGGGAACACCACCGAGCCCACGACGGCCAGGACCGGGTCGGTGAACAGCAACAGCGTGAGGGTCGTGACCAGCATGAAGACGACGCCGACGGCGAAGGGGAACGGCGCGATGGGGTACCACGTCGCCTCGACGTCGCTGTTGGCGTTCGACAGCAGCTCCCCCGTCGGGTGCCGCTGGTGCCACTCGAGGGGGAGCTCCAGGTAGCGCCGGGTGACCCGGCGGCGGTAGGTCCCCTGGAGCCGGTACTGCATCACCCCCGCACCCAGCCGGCGGGCGAGGATGCCCAGGACCTTCAGGGTGGTGACCCCGGCGATGAGAAGCACGGCACCGGCGAGCAGGGCGGGCTGCGCGTCGCCCCGCTCGATGCTCGGCGTGATGACGTGGCTGGTGATGTGCCCGAAGACGTAGGCCTGCGCGATCGTCATGCCGCCGAACAGGGCGCTGCCCACCGCGGAGATCGCGAAGATGCGGGGCTCCTCGCGCACGCCCAGCCAGAGCACGCCGAGGCCACGACGGATCACGCGGTCGGTCTCCGGCGTCTCAGCAGCCATCACTCCCACCTCAGCACTCAAGCACCGACACCGTCAGCGGACGGCGTAACCAGCGGTGCGCAGGGCTGCCTTCGCGTCGCCGATGCGCATCGTGCCGAAGTGGAAGACGCTGGCGGCCAGCACCGCGTCTGCCCCGGCCGCCACGGCAGGCGCGAAGTCGCTCACGGCGCCGGCCCCCCCGCTCGCGATGACCGGCACCGAGACGACCTCGCGGACGGCAGTGATCAGCTCCACGTCGTACCCGGACGTGGTCCCGTCGGCGTCCATGGAGTTGAGCAGGACCTCGCCGACCCCGAGCTCGGCACCGCGAGCCGCCCACTCCACCGCGTCGATGCCGGTGCCCTGGCGACCGCCGTGCGTGGTGACCTCGAACCCGTTCGGCCCGCGCCGCGCGTCGACCGAGAGCACCAGGACCTGCGAGCCGAAGCGGTTGGCGATCTCGCCGAGGAGCTCCGGTCGCGCGATGGCAGCGGTGTTCACCCCGACCTTGTCCGCGCCCGCCCGGAGCAGCCTGTCGACGTCCTCCACCGCCCGGACCCCGCCGCCGACCGTGAGCGGGATGAAGACCTGCTCCGCGGTGCGGCGGACGACGTCGTACGTCGTCTCGCGCGAGCCCGAGCTCGCGGTGATGTCCAGGAAGACGAGCTCGTCCGCGCCCTCCTGGTCGTACAAGCGGGCCATCTCCACCGGGTCTCCCGCGTCGACCAGGTCGGTGAAGTTCACCCCCTTGACCACGCGACCCGCGTCGACGTCCAAGCAGGGGATGACGCGTACGGCGAGGCTCACCGACTCGAGGTTAGTACCGCCCCCGTACCCTGACCGGGTGCTTTTCGCGCTGCTCGTGCTGTGCCTGCTGCTGTTCGTCGTGCTCCCCTTCGTGGGTGCCACGCTGTGGGCGCTCCTCACGACGCTGCTCGTCGGGCTCGTGCTCGGTGCCGTCGCCCGGATGATCGCCCCCGGCGGCGGTCCGATGGGGTGCCTGACCACCGCGTTGGTCGGCGTCTTCGGATCACTGCTCGGCACCGTCGCCGCGCGCGCCCTGGACGTAGGGTCCGTCGGCCGCCTGCTGCTGCAGGTCGCCAGCGCGGTCGTGCTCGTCATGGTCCTGCGCCCCTCCCGAGGAGTCCGCTCGTGAAGCTCGCTGTGTGCTCCTCCAAGGGCGGCGTCGGCAAGACCACGACCGCCGCGAACCTCGCCGTCGTGCTCGCCCGCACCGGCCGCGTGCTCGCGGTGGACGCCGACCCGCAGGACTCCCTCGGGCGCGCGTTCGGGGTCGTCGCCAAGGACAAGGACGACTCGCTCGCCGGTCTGCTGGAGTCGCCCGACCTGGACCCGCGGGGCGTGGTGAGACAGGGCGTGGCGCCCGGCCTGGACCTGCTGCCGGCGCACCCGTCGCTCGAGCAGGTGGGCGTCACCCTGGCGGCTCAGGGGGGCATCGTCACCGGGGTCCGCCGGGTGCTGCGGCCGCTGCTCGCCGACTACGACCACGTCGTCATCGACACCCACGGCGACCTGGGCAACCTCACGCTGTCGGCCGTCTGCGCAGCGGACGCGGTGCTCACCGTCTTCACCAGCGACCCCGGGTCCGCGCTGGGTGCGGCGCGCGTGACGGCGTTCCTCGACCAGCACCGGCGGTTCGAGAACACCGTGGCGCGGCTGCTCGGCGTGGCCTGCTCGCTGTGGGACAAGGACGGCAAGGCCGCCCGCGAGGTCCTGGGCGCCCTCGAGGGCACCGACCTGCCGCTGCTGGCCACCCGGATCCCGATGTCGCGTCGGGTCCCCACGTCCACCCTCGCCAAGCGCCCCGTGGTGCTGACGGCCCCTACGTCCTCGGTCGCGCTCGCCTACGCCGCGCTCGCCGAGGACGTGCTCGCCGCGCACCGCGACCTGACCTGATCCCCCCGACCCGAGGACCCGATGAGCCGCGACGACCTGCACGCCGACCTCCTGGCCGACCTGGCACCCCGCGTCGAGGACGCGCCGACCCCGCCGGTGGAGCCGCCCCCGCTGCCGCCCGAGCTGCACGAGGGCACCCCGACGGTGTCGTTCGACTGGACCCCGCTGCGCTGGTCACGGCCGAGGGTCGTCCGCTCCTCGGACGGCGTCGGCAGGGCACTGCGACTCGGCCCGTTGAAGGTCGAGCTCTCCGTCACCGAGGACTAGTCGGGTCGGACGTCCAGCCCGAGGGCGCCGACGAGCACGATCGCCTGTTGCGGGGTGATCACGGCGTCGCGGAGCACAGCGGAGCGCGGGTCGAGGGAGGACAGGTCCGAGCCGCGCAGGTCGCACCCGGTCAGGTCGGTGCGCGACAGGTCGGCGGCAGACAGGTCCAGGCCCACGAGCGCCCCGTTGACCGCGCGCGCGCCCGCCAGGTCCGCCTCGCGCATCCGCACGTCGGTGAGCACTGCGCTGCTCAGGTCGGCGCCACGCAGCCCGACGAACGACCAGTCACCGCCGTCGGCCTTCAGCAGGTCCAGTGAGCAGTCCTCGAACCGCGAGCCGACGAGCTTGCACCCGCTGAACGTCGCGTCGAAGAACGAGCAGCGGGTGAAGACGCAGCCCACGAACGCGGACGACCGGTGCACCGACACGTTGAAGCGCACGCCGCGGAAGGTGCACTCCTCGAACAGCGCTCCCTCCGACACCACCTCGCTCAGGTCGACTTCGACGAACGCCACTCTCGTGTAGACCCGCTGCAGCAGCTCCTCGCCGCCCCAGTCCTCGTGCCGGACCTCGGCGCCCGCCGCGAGCTCCCGCCCGGCTTCAGCCACGGACCGCGGCGAGGGCATCGGACAGGCTGAAGGCCCCGGCGTACAGCGCCTTGCCCACGATCGCGCCCTCGACCCCGGGCACGGCCGCGATGGCACGCAGGTCGTCCAGGGACGACACGCCGCCGCTCGCGACCACGGGCTTGGCGGTCGCGGCGCAGACGGAGGCGAGCAGCTCCAGGTTGGGTCCGGTCAGGGTGCCGTCGCGGCGCACGTCGGTCACGACGTAGCGGGCGCAGCCGTCGGCGTCGAGCCGGGCAAGCACGTCGAACAGCTCGCCGCCGTCCTGGGTCCAGCCGCGAGCCGACAGCGTCGTCCCGCGCACGTCCAGGCCGACCGCGATCCGGTCGCCGAACCGCGCGATCGCCGAGCGCACCCAGTCGGGCGCCTCGAGGGCGGCGGTGCCCAGGTTGACCCGGGCGCAGCCAGTGGCGAGCGCAGCTTCCAGCGAGGCGTCGTCGCGGATGCCGCCGCTCATCTCGACCTTCACGTCCAGGCGCCCCACGACCTCCGCCAGCAGCCCGCTGTTCGAGCCGCGTCCGAACGCGGCGTCGAGGTCAACCAGGTGCACCCACTCGGCGCCGTCGCGCTGCCACTGCAGCGCCGCCTCCACGGGGTCGCCGTACGACGTCTCCGACCCGGCTTCGCCTTGGACGAGGCGGACGGCCTGCCCGTCCGCGACGTCGACAGCGGGCAGCAGCTCGAGACTCACTCAGTACCTCTTTCGGGTGCGGACGAGAACGGCCAGGAAAGCGAGGGTGACGACCGCGAGGGCCAGCCGGGTGGACAGACGGGGCACGAACAGCCAGATCACCGCCTGTACGGCGAGGTAGAGGGCGATCACCTGCACGAGCGCGCGGGTGGGCAGCTGCCCGAAGCGACGACGCCGGCGCGGCAGCGTCGGCCGGAGCCGGTCGCGCACCTCGGCCCGCCGTGCCTGGCGCGCCCGGTTGGCCGCGGCCGTCTCGAGATGACGCCGGCGTGCGGCCTGCCGTGCCTCGCGGGACCGCTTGCGCTCCTGGCTCACAGGCTGCGCACCCAGCTCTCCAGCAGGTGAGCTCCCGCGTCGCCGCTCTTCTCCGGGTGGAACTGCGTGGCGCTCAGCACCCCGCGCTCGACGGCGGCCGCGAACGTCGTCGACCCGTGGGCGGCCGTTGTGACCAGGGCGTCGGGCACCCCACGTGCGGCGTAGGAGTGGACGAAGTAGAACCGCTCGGTCTCCACGCCCTTGAACAGGGCGCTGCCCTCGGGCACGTCGACGGTGTTCCAGCCCATGTGCGGGACGACGTCTGCCTCGAGCCGCGTCACGTCACCGGCGAGCACGCCCAGCCCAGGAGTCTGCGCCCCGTGCTCCAGACCGCGCTCGAACAGCACCTGCATCCCGACGCAGATGCCGAGCACCGGCCGCTGCTTGCGCAGCCGGTCCCAGACGAGCGGTCCGCCGCGGACCGCGTCGAGGCCGGTCATGCAGGCCGCGAAGGCACCGACCCCCGGCACCACGAGCCCGTCCGACTCGGCCGCGGCCTCGACGTCGGAGGTGACCGTCACGGACGCGCCGGCCCGCGCGAGGGCGCGCTCGGCGGATCGCAGGTTCCCCGACCCGTGGTCGAGGACGACGACCTTGGGCATGGCTAGAGGACGCCCTTGGTGCTGGGCACTCCCGTCACGCGCGGGTCGAGCTCGCACGCCGACCGGAGAGCGCGTGCGACCGCCTTGAACTGGGTCTCGACGACGTGGTGGGCGTTGCGCCCGGAGAGCACGCGGACGTGCAGGGCGATGCCGCTCGTGGCGACCATCGACTCCCAGATGTGCTTCGTCAGGGTGGTGTCGTAGGACCCGATGAGCTCCACCAGGTCAGGCTCGTCGTGGACGAGGTAGGGCCGGCCGCTCAGGTCGACTGCCGCCTGCACGAGGCACTCGTCGAGTGGCACGAGCGCGTCTCCGAAGCGGCGGATGCCCGCCTTGTCGCCGAGCGCCTCCTTGAGCGCCTGGCCGATGGCCAGTGCGGTGTCCTCGACGGTGTGGTGCGCGTCGACGTGCAGGTCCCCCTCGGTCTTCACGCTCAGGTCGAACCCGCCGTGCCGCCCGAGCTGGCTGACCATGTGGTCGAAGAAGGGCACGCCGGTGTCACTCTCCGCGCGTCCCGTGCCGTCGAGGTCGAGGTCGACGCGGACGTCGCTCTCCTTGGTCGTGCGCTGCACACATGCGGTGCGCGAGCCAGGCGTGCGTCCCATGGGGGTAAGGCTATCGGCGCCCCCAGGTATCTCACACCTGAGATACCGTCTCGCACCGTGAGCGACCCAGAGCAGCCCTACCTCCAGCAGATCGGCGCCCTCGTGCGCGACGCCCGCAAGCACCGGGGGTGGACGCAGTCCCAGCTCGCCGACGCGCTGTCGACGAGCCAGAGCGCCGTCGCCCGCATCGAGCAGGGCAAGCAGAACGTCAGCCTGGAGATCCTCGCGCGCATCGGCACCGCGCTCGACGCCGGCCTCGTGCAGCTCGGTCACTCCGGCCCGACGCACCTGCGCGTCGTCGGCGGGCGGCAGCTGTCCGGGTCCATCGAGGTCAAGAGCAGCAAGAACGCCGCCGTCGCGCTGCTGTGCGCATCGCTGCTCAACGCGGGCCGTACGACGCTGCGCGGGGTCGCGCGCATCGAGGAGGTCAACCGCATCCTCGAGGTGCTGCGCAGCATCGGCGTCGAGGCGTCGTGGGAGGGCGACGACCTCACGCTCCAGCCCCCGAAGACCCTCGCGCTGGAGGGCCTCGACGGGGCAGCTGCCCGCCGTACCCGCTCGGTGCTGCTGCTGCTCGGACCGCTGCTGCACCGCGAGACGGAGTTCCAGATCCCGTACGCCGGCGGCTGCCAGCTCGGCACCCGCACCGTCGAGCCGCACAAGACGGCGCTTCGCCCCTTCGGCGTGAAGGTGGTGGCGACCGAGGGGTCCTACCAGGTCTCCCGTGACGCGTCGCAAGCGCCGAGCAGGCCCATCGTGCTGACCGAGCGCGGCGACACGGTGACGGAGAACGCGCTCATGGCTGCGGCGCGGCTCGACGCCGTGACGGTCATCCGCAACGCGAGCAGCAACTACATGGTCCAGGACCTGTGCTTCTACCTCGAGCTGCTCGGGGTGCGGGTCGACGGGGTCGGCACGACCACGCTCACCGTCCACGGCCGCTCGCACATCGACGTCGACGTCGAGTACGCCCCGTCGGAGGACCCGATCGAGGCGATGTCGCTGCTCACCGCGGCGCTCGTCACCGGCTCCCAGATCGAGGTACGCCGGGTCCCGGTCGAGTTCCTCGAGGTCGAGCTGGCGGTGCTCGCCGAGATGGGCTGCGAGCTGCGGCTCTCGGAGGAGTACGCCGCGGAGAACGGGCGGACCCGGCTGGTGGACATCACCACCGTGCCGACCCAGCTCCAGGCTCCGTTGGACAAGATCCACCCGATGCCCTTCCCCGGGCTGAACATCGACAACGTGCCGTTCTTCGCGGTCATCGCGGCGTCGGCGCACGGGCGCACCCTCATCCACGACTGGGTCTACGAGAACCGCGCCATCTACCTCACCGAGCTCAACCGGCTCGGCGGCCACGTGACGCTGCTGGACCCGCACCGCATCTGGGTGGACGGGCCGACGCACTGGTCCGCCGCCGAGGTCATGTGCCCGCCCGCCCTGCGCCCGGCGGTGGTGGTCCTGCTCGCGATGCTCGCGGCCAAGGGCACGTCGGTGCTGCGCAACGTCTACGTCATCGACCGCGGGTACGAGGATCTGGCCGCGCGCCTGTCGAGCCTCGGCGCCCAGATCGAGCCCTTCCGCGATATCTGACCTACCGGGCTGCCCCTGACGACGTGGCCTCGTGGACGTGGGCGACGACGCGGGTGAGCACGTCGGGATCGGTCTCGGGCAGCACGCCGTGGCCGAGGTTGAAGACGTGGCCCTCGGCCGCCTTGCCCTGCTCGAGGACGCGGTCGACGAGACCTCGCAGGGCGTCCCACGGGGCGAACAGCGCCGTCGGGTCGAGGTTGCCCTGCACCGCCTTGCCCGGCCCCACGCGCGTCACCGCGTCGTCCAGCGCCACGCGGAAGTCGACGCCGACCACGTCTGCCCCCGCCTCGCCCATGTCGTGCAGCAGCTCGCCGGTGCCGACCCCGAAGTGGATGCGCGGGACGTCCGCCACGCCGGCCAGGATCCGCGCCGAGTGCGGCATCACGAACCGCCGGTAGTCCTGCGCCGGCAGCGCCCCGACCCACGAGTCGAACAGCTGAACGGCCGACGCACCGGCGTCGACCTGCACCCGCAGGAACGCCAGGGCGATGCCGGCGAGCCGCTCCATCAGCGCGTTCCACAGCACGGGGTCGCCGTACATCAGGGCCTTGGTCCTGCGCTGGTCCTTCGAAGGACCACCCTCCACGAGGTACGACGCCAACGTGAAGGGCGCCCCGGCGAAGCCGATCAGCGGTGTCGAGCCGAGCTCGGCGACCAGCAGCCGCACGGCCTCGGCGACCTCGGGCACGTCGACGAGCTCAGGGAGGCGGTCGAGGTCCGCTGCCGACGCGAAGGGCTGCGCCACCACAGGCCCCACGCCGGGGACGATGTCGAGGTCAACGCCGACGGCCTTCAGCGGCACCACGATGTCGCTGAAGAAGATCGCGGCGTCGACACCGAACCGGCGTACGGGTTGGAGCGTGATCTCGGTGACCAGGTCGGGGCGGAAGCACGACTCGAGCATCGGGATGCCCTCGCGCGCCTTGCGGTACTCCGGCAGCGCGCGGCCGGCCTGGCGCATGAACCACACGGGGGTGTGCGACACGGGCTCGCGGCGGCAGGCGGACAGGAAGGCGCTCACCGGAGCGAGGCTAGCCGGGAGGCGCGAGGTCCCTACCCCTCGCGGCGCCTCCCACGTTCTGTCGGTGCGACGTGCCACGGTTCTGTCGTGACCGAACGGCTGTGCAACGACTGCGACGGGCTCCTCGTCCGCTCCCCCGAGCTCGGTGAGGAGAGCGACCTGGACCTCATGTGCGTGCTGTGCGGCTCGGCGCTGACCCTTGGCGGCCTGCTGATCGGCGAGCTCGAGGCCCTGACCGAGGACGCCGCATAGGCGTCTCCGACCTGCGGGGTCAGGCCTGCGCGCCATAGCCCGGGCCTAGGACGGCGACTAGGATCAGTCGGTGGACGTGCGTGCTCGCAACAACGTGGTGGAGCTCGGCCGTCCCGACGGGATCCCGATGCTGTTCGCGCACGGGTTCGGCTGCGACCAGCACATGTGGCGGCACGTGACGTCCCGGTTCGTCGAGGACCACCGCGTCGTGCTCTTCGACTACGTCGGAGCCGGTGGCTCGGACCTGGCGGCGTACGACCCGGTCCGCTACGGGTCTCTGGACGGCTACGCCTCGGACGTCCTGGACGTCTGCGAGGCCCTGAACCTCGAGGACGTCGTCTTCGTGGGCCACTCCGTGTCGGCCATGGTGGGCCTGCTCGCCGCCAAGCGCGCGCCGGACCGCTTCGCCGCGCTCGTCATGGTCGGCCCCTCACCGCGCTACACCGACGACGGCGACTACACGGGCGGTTTCAGCGCGGCGGACATCGACGAGCTGCTCGGTTCGCTGGAGAGCAACTACCTCGGCTGGTCCTCGGCGATGGCACCCGTCATCATGGGCGTCCCGGAGCGGCCCGAGCTCGGCGAGGAGCTCACGAACACCTTCTGCCAGGCCGACCCGGAGATCGCCGGCCGGTTCGCCCGCGTGACCTTCCTGTCCGACCACCGGCACGAGCTGCCTCAGGTGGCCACGCCCACCCTCGTGATGCAGTGCCGCAACGACGTGATCGCTCCCGTCGCCGTGGGTGAGTACGTCAGGGACCAGATGCCGGACGCGGAGCTCGTGCTGCTCGACGCGACGGGCCACTGCCCCAACCTCTCGGCTCCGGCCGCCACCGCCGACGCCATCGAGGCCTTCCTGAGGACCCGCCAGCTCGTGCGCTCATGAGCGTCGTGGACGACGCCGCGCTCCAGGAGTTCCTCGACGCCCTCGTCGAGGACGACCCGCAGCAGCTCTACGACAGCGCGCCCTGCGGCTACCTGTCCACCGACCCGAGCGGGCTGGTGCTCAAGGCGAACCAGACCTTCCTCACCATGACCGGCTACACCCACGAGCAGCTCGTCGGCCGGCTCGCCTTCGTGGACCTGCTCACCGCTGGTGGCCGGATCTACCACGAGACCCACTACGCGCCACTGCTGCACATGCAGGGGTCGGCCCGGGAGATCGCGCTGGACCTCGTCACCGCAGACGGAGGAAGGCTTCCGGTGCTCGTCAACTCCGTGCTGGAGCGCGACACCCGAGGTGAGGCGCAGGTCATCCGCACCGCGGTGTTCGACGCCACGCAACGCCGGGAGTACGAGCGTGAGCTGCTGCTGTCGAAGACCCGGGCCGAGGAGTCGGAGGCGAGGGCCCGTGCGCTGGCGCAGACGCTGCAGCAGACGCTCATCCCGCCGACACCGCCGAACATCCCGGGGCTCGATGTCGCCGCGAGCTACCGGCCGGCGGGCGACGGGTCCGAGGTCGGTGGTGACTTCTACGACGTCTTCCAGGTCGGGCTGGACGACTGGGTGGTGACCGTCGGCGACGTCGCCGGCAAGGGGGTCGACGCCGCGGTGGTGACGGCTCTCGTGCGCTACACGCTGCGCGCAGCCGCCGTGGAGAACGCCGACCCGAGCTCGGCGCTCAGGGTCCTCAACACGGTGCTGCTGCGCCACGACACCGAGCGCTTCTGCACGGTCGCCTTCGTGCGCATACGCCTGGATGCGGCTGTCGTGACCTGCACCCTCGCGGTGGCCGGCCATCCGCTGCCCCTTCTCCGCACGGCCCACGGTGAGGTCACCGAGGCGGGCGTACCAGGCTCCGCTGTCGGGGTGGTGGACGAGCTGAGCCTCACCGACGTCGAGGTGCGCCTGAGCCCTGGGGACTGCCTGGTCCTGTTCACGGACGGGGTGCACGAGGGCCGTCGCGGCAAGGAGTTCTTCGGGCTGGAGCGTCTCGCCGAGCTCGTCGCGGGCCCTCCTGCTCCCGCGGAGCTCGCGACCACCGTCGTGCGGGAGGTCGTGGCCTTCCAGGAGGGCGTCACGCGCGACGACATCGCCGTCGTCGTGGTGGGCGTCCCTGCCTGACGGCCCTCTGGCCTCAGCCGGCGGTGAGCAGCACGACGCCGCCGAGCGTCGCCAGGACACCGACGGCCTGCACCCGGGCCAGCCGCTCGTGGTGCAGCTGCCGGGCAAGCAGGACCGTCACCACCGGGTACATCGAGCCGAGGACCGCCACCACGCTGAGCAGCCCCGAGCGCGTGGCGTAGGCGAAGCAGGTGTGCGCGGTGACGTCCACCAGCCCGATCAGGACCAGAATCGGGACCAGGCCACGCAGACCGGTGGTCCGGCGACGCCACGCGAAGGGCAGCACCGCGCCCACCTCGGTGATCCGTAGAGCGAGCATCGTCACCAGGACCGCACCGGCCGAGCCCTCCGACCCCTTAGCCAGCAGGACCATGACCGTCCCGAAGCAGCTTGCCGCGACCACCGCGAGGAGGAGGGGCCGCGTCGAGGCACCGCCTGACAGCTCCGGACCGCTCGCCAGCACCACGCCCAGCAGCGCCACGACGATGCCGGTCGCCTGCAGCGCCCCAGGGTGCTCGCCACGGACGAGCCCGACCACCACCGGTACGACCGCGCCGGTGGCGGCGATCGGCGCGACGACTCCCATCGTCCCGGCCGCGAGAGCTGCGTAGAACGCGCCGAGCCCCAGCCCCGCCGCCAGCCCGGCGAGCAGCCCCGGCACCAACGAGGGCGGTGCAGCACCCAGGGCCAGCACCAGCGGCAGCAGCGCGAGCAGCGCCGCGACCTGCGACACCGCGACGACGACCGCCGCCGGCGTACGGCGGGCCAGGGTGCCGCCGACGAAGTCGGACCACCCCCAGAGCACGCTGGACAGCAGCGCCAGCACGACAGCCACCCGGCCACCCTAGGAGTGCGGCGCGTTGGCGCGACGGGACGACAGGTCGGACCTACCGTGGACGGGTGACCGCCCCGCTGGACCCCGTCGGCCCGCCGCGTGTGTTCGCGCAGGCTCTGGCGGGCCTGCAGGCCTCGCTCGACGAGGCCCAACGACCCGGCACGCTGCTGCTCCGGGAGGTGCCGGCACCGCGGCGGCTCGCGCCGTACTCGGCGGCCTACAGCGCCGAGGTGACCGTCGACGGCGACGACGTGGCCACGGGGCGCTTCGTCGTGCTGCACGACCCCGCCGGCCAGCAGGGCTGGCGGGGAGACACCCGCGTCGTGGCGTTCGTGAGCGCGGACGTCGACGCGGAGATGGCGCGGGACCCGGCGCTCGCCGAGGTCGGCTGGAGCTGGCTCACGCAAGCGCTGCGCGAACGCGGGGCGCAGCACGCGGCGGCGGGCGGCACCGTCACCCGCACGGCGTCGCTGACGTTCGGGTTGGTGGACGACCCGCAAGAGACCAACGAGGTCGAGCTGCGGGCGTCGTGGAGCCCGTTGCACGAGGAGGACGGCTCGCTGGACCTGGCCGTGCACCTGCTGGCCTGGTGCGACCTGCTCTGCCTGACAGCCGGGCTGCCGCCGGTGGGGATCACGCCGCTGCGGGGCCGGCCCTAGCCGGCAGCGCGGTCCGTCACACGACGCCGGAGGCTGAGCTCGTCCTCCACGTTCTCCGGCACGGCGGGGACCGCCATGGCCGGCGCAGGAGCAGCCGGGCGTGGCAGGCGCAGGACCAGCGTCGTGCCCCCACCACGCCGGCTCTCCACCTCGAGCGAGCCACCCGACAGCCGAGCCCGCTCGCGCAGCAGCCCCAGGCCGACGTGCCGTCCCCGGTCGGGCCTCACGGCAGCCGGGTCGAAGCCCGGCCCCTCGTCACGGACCGTCGCGATGACGACGTCCTCGTCGACCTGCAGGGACACAGCGGCGTCGTCGACGTCGGCGTGCTTGACGACGTTGAGCAGCGCCTCCTGGAAGAAGCGGTAGACGGTGATGGCGGAGGCGAGCGGGAGCGGGTACGGCGAGTCCGGCCAGTCGATGTGCACGACCAGGCCGTACCGGTTGTGCATGTCGCCGCGCAGCCCGCTGACGGCGGAGGCCAGGTCTCCCTCGCGCAGCGCCGGCGGGCGGGTTCGCGCCATGACCGCGCGGACCTGCTCCTCGGCGTCCTCGACGTAGTCCGACAGCTTCGCGAGCTCGGCCGGCGAGCTCGGGTTCGTCGCGAGCAGGCCGCGCGCGATCATCAGCGACTGGGCGACCGTGTCGTGCAGCTCCGCGGCCAGCTGCCCGCGTGCGCCCTCCTCGGCAGCGACCAGGCCGGACAGCAGCTCGAACACGCCCGCGCCCGCGTTGGCCGCCTCGAC
>DATLCV010000011.1:0-9382 GCA_035526225.1 Mycobacteriales bacterium | reverse complement strand
GGAGCGGACCATGCGCCAGCGCAGGCCGACGAGCGCCCGCAGCTGGCTCAACGCGTCAGCAGTCCTTGCCGCCGCCGGCGTACAGCGCGTCCACGTCGGCCGCGAACTCCTTCATCACGACGGAGCGCTTGAGCTTGAGGGACGGCGTGAGCTGCCCGCCCTCCTCGGTCCAGTCGACGGGCAGGACGGTGAACTTGCGGATGGCCTCGGCCTTGGAGACGGCGTTGTTCGCCTCGTCCACGCCCTTCTGGATCTCCGCGATCAGGTCGGGGTCATCGGCGAGCGCCGCGGCGTCCCCGGACTTGCCGTGGCTCGCGGCCCACGGACCCAGCGCCTCGACGTCGAGCGTGACGAGGCAGGCGATGTAGGGCTGCTGGTCGCCGACGACCAGGCACTGGCTGACGAGGGGGTGGGCGCGCAGCCGGTCCTCGAGCACGGCGGGGGCGACGTTCTTGCCGCCGGCCGTGACGATGAGCTCCTTCTTGCGGCCCGTGATGCGGACGTAGCCCTCCGAGTCGATCTCGCCGATGTCGCCGGTGTGGAACCAGCCGTCGTTGATGACCTCCTTGGTGGCGTCGGCGTTGTGCCAGTACCCGTTCATGATGTGCTGCCCGGTCATCAGCAGCTCGCCGTCCTCGGCGACGCGAACGGTGACGCCGGGTGAGGGCCGCCCGACGGTGCCGACCTTGATGCTCTTCGGCGTGTTGACCGTGCCGGCGGCGGTGGTCTCGGTGAGCCCCCAGCCCTCGAGGATCGTCACGCCGATGCCGCGGAAGAAGTGCCCCAGCCGGGCGCCGAGAGGTGCGCCGCCGGAGACCGCCCAGGCCACCTGGCCGCCCATCGCGGCGCGCAGCTTGGTGTAGACGAGCTTGTCGAAGAGCCCGTGCTGCAGCTTGGTCGCGATGCCGACCGATCCCCGCTCGATGCCCTCGCTGTAGGCGATCGCGACGTGCTCGGCGCGGTCGAAGATCTTGCCCTTGCCCGCGGCGTGCGCCTTCTGCTTGGCGGTGTTGTAGACCTTCTCGAACACGCGGGGCACCGACAGGATGAACGTCGGCGTGAACGTCTGGAAGTCGGCGAGCAGGTTCTTGATGTCCGCGGTGTGACCCATGGTCGAGCGGGTCTCCACGCAGGCGATCTGGATGAGCCGGGCGAACACGTGGGCCAGTGGCAGGAACAGCAGCGTCGAGCCGTTCGCGTTGAACAGCTCCGGCAGCACCGCCGAGGCGGACCGGCCGGTGTAGAGCAGCTGCCCGTGGGTCAGCTCGCACCCCTTGGGCCGCCCGGTCGTCCCGCTCGTGTAGATGATCGTGGCGAGGCTGTGGCTGTCGAGCGTGGCGCGCCGGGCCGCGAGCTCGCTGTCCGGGACCCCCGTGCCGGCCGCCTTGAGCACCTCGAGGTCGCCTGCGTCGATGCCCCACGAGGCCTTCAGGTCGAGGAGCTGGTCGCTGACGGACTCCAGCGTCTTCTGGTGCGCCGGGCTCTCCATGAACGCGCCCACGGCGCCTGAGTCACCCAGGTTCCACTGGACCTGCTCCGCCGAGCTCGTCTCGTACACCGGGACGGTGACCGCGCCGGCGGTCCAGATCGCGTAGTCGCACACGGTCCACTCGTACCGGGTCTTGCTCATCAGCCCGACGCGGTCACCCGCCTGCACGCCGCTCGCGATGAGGCCCTTCGCGATCGCTGCGACCTCGCCGGCGAACTGCTTCGCCGTGACGTCGGTCCACCCCGTGGGCGCCTTGCGGCGGAACACGACCGCGTCCGGGTGGCGCTCGGCGTGCTCGCGCACGGCGTCGGACAGCGCGGCCGACTCGTCGATGTCGACGGCCAGGGGGGTGGAGTACTCCTGCACGAAAGGTCTCCTCAACGCGGGTGGGCGCCCCGAACCTATCGCGGTGACGTTGGTCACTTCCCCGACCCCGGTCAAGCCCCCGCCCGAACCTGCCGAACCACCCCACGTGGGACCTGACCTCAACGAGGCGCCCCGCACGACCGCCTGCCCGTCGTGCGGCGCCGCACTGCGCCCGGACGCCCAGTGGTGCTCGCTGTGCTACCACGACCTGCGTGCCCCGGCGGCTCCGGTCGTCCCCGAGCCGACCCCCGCGTACGACGGAAGCGACCCCCTCACGGCTCCGCTCCTGGACCTGCTGCTGCCCGCGGCCCCGGTCGCCCAGCCCGAGCAGGCCCAGCCCGCCGCGCTCCCCGCCGTACCGGTGGTGCAGGAGGCGGAGTGGCCGTGCACGCGGTGCGGGCTGCGCAACGCGCTGACCGCGAGCACCTGCCGCGACTGCGGCAGCCCCTTCCTCGGCGGGGCGTCGGAGGCCCCGGCGCTCGTGCTGCCGGGCGTCGGCGACATCACCAAGCTCTCGCGCGGCCACCGCGTGATGGTGGCCCTCGGCGTCGTCCTGGCGGTGGTGATCCCGTTGGCGCTCATGACGTTCTTGCTCACGCCCGACCCGTCCCCGGGCGGCGGCGGCACCGACACGACCGTCACCGTCGTCCCCTGAGACCCGCGCCGTAGTCTCCGGACCCGTGCGGGTCCACGTCGTCAGCGACGTCCACGGCAGCGTGGATGCGCTCGAGCGCGCCTCCGACGGCGCGGACGCCCTCGTGTGCCTCGGGGACCTGGTGCTCTTCCTCGACTACCAGGACAGCAGTGGCGGCATCTTCGCGGAGGTCTTCGGGGCTGCTGCCGCCGAGAAGCTGGTCGCGCTGCGCAGCGCGAAGCAGTTCGACGAGGCGCGTGACTGGTCCCGCTCGTTGTGGGCCGGGCTCGGGGAGAACCCCCGCGACGTCATCGAGCGCAAGGTCCGGGAGCAGTACACCGCGCTGTTCGCCGTCATGCCGGACCCCACCTACCTCACCTACGGCAACGTGGACGTGCCGGCCCTGTGGCCCGAGTTCACGAAGGACCATCACCGCGTGCTCGACGGCCAGACAGCGCAGATCGGCGGCCGCACCTGGGGCTTCGTCGGCGGGGGACTGCAGACGCCGATGCGCACGCCGTACGAGATCAGTGACGAGGCGTACGCCGAGAAGGTCGCCGCCCTCGGCCCGGTCGACGTGCTTGCCTGCCACATCCCGCCCGACGTCCCCGAGCTGCTGTACGACGTGGAGGCGCGGCGGTTCGAGCGGGGGAGCGTGGCGGTGCTGGAGTACGTACGGGAGGTGCAGCCCTCCCTCGTGCTGTTCGGCCACGTGCACCAGCCGCTGCAGGGCCGCATCCGGATCGGGAGGACCGAGTGCGTCAACGTCGGGCACTTCCGAGGCTCGGGAGTCCCCTTCGTGCTCGAGTACTGAGCACCGGGCTATGGTCCCGGCAGACGAAGGAGGAGCCACGTGGCCGACCAGGCGAGCTCGAGCATCACGATCGCGGCCGACCCCGAGGCGGTCCTCGACGTGATCCGCGACGTCGAGGCGTACCCCGACTGGACAGGCGGGATCGCCAAGGCCGTCGTCCTGGAACCTGGCGCCAAGGGCCCGAAGAAGGTCGCCTTCTCGATGAGCCAGAGCGGCCTGTCGGACGAGTACACGCTGCTCTACGACTGGCAGGACGACGGCGTGGAGTGGTCGCTGGCCGAGCCGAGCAAGCTGCAGAAGTCGCAGAAGGGCTCCTACCGGCTCTCCGGCTCCGGCGACAGCACGCAGGTGACCTACCTGCTCACCATGGACATCAAGGTCCCGATGATCGGGTTGATGAAGCGCAAGGCAGAGAAGATGATCATCGACTCGGCGCTGAAGGAGCTCAAGAAGCGGGTCGAGTCGCTGAACTAGCCGCCGGGCCACCACAGCCCACCGGATAGCCTCGGCCTCATGCGCGTCCTGCTGTTCACCGGCAAGGGCGGCGTCGGCAAGACCACCACGGCGGCCGCGACCGCCGCTCTGGCTGCCTCGCGCGGCCTGAAGACCCTCGTGCTGTCGACGGACCCGGCGCACTCCCTCGGCGACGCACTGGACGTGCCGCTGACGGGCGTGCCCTCCGAGGTGCAGCCGGGCCTGAGCGCGATGCAGGTGGACACCCAGCGCGCCTTCGAGCGCTCCTGGCGTGACATCCAGGACTACCTGCGGTCGGTGCTGGAGAAGGCCGGCGTCGACGCGCTGCAGGCCGACGAGCTCACCGTGCTGCCCGGCGCCGAGGAGGTGCTGGCTCTGCTGGAGCTCCGCCGGCAGGCCGCCTCCGGGCTCTACGACCTCGTCGTCGTCGACTGCGCCCCCACCGGCGAGACCCTGCGCCTGCTCGCGCTGCCCGACGCCCTGCGCTGGTACGTCGAGAAGGTCTTTCCCGCTCAGCGCCGCGTGCTCAAGGCCGTCCGCCCGCTGCTCGGCCGGGTTGCGAACGTGCCGGACGACGGTGTCTTCGAGGCCGTGGCGCGGCTGCACGCCGACCTCGCCGAGGTGCACGAGCTGCTCACGGCGCCCACGACCTCGGTGCGGCTGGTGCTGACGCCCGAGTCCGTGGTCGTCGCCGAGTCCCGCCGCACCCTCACCTCGCTGGCGCTCTACGGCTTCCGGGTCGACGGCCTGGTCGCCAACCGCGTCCTGCCCGCCTCCGCCGACCCGTGGAGCGCCGGCTGGGCTGCGTCGCAGGCCGTCCAGCTCTCCCGCGTCCGTGCCGATGTCGCGCCGCTGCAGGTGCGCGAGAGCCCTTATGCCCCAGGCGAACCCGTCGGGCACGACGCCCTGCTCGCGTTCGCCGTGACCCTGTACGGCGACGACGACCCGACCGCCGTGATTCCGTCGGAGGACCTGCTCGCCGTACGCCGGACGGTGGACGGCTTCGAGCTCGCGCTCGCCCTCCCGCTGGCTCGGCTGGAGGACGTCGTCCTCGCCCGCTCCGGGGACGAGCTGGTCGTGACGGTCGCCGGTCACCGACGCCTGGTGTCCCTGCCGAGCGTGCTGCAGCGCTGCGACGTGGTCGGTGCACGGCTGGCCGCAGACCGGTTGCTCGTCTCGTTCACCCCCGACCCGACCCAGTGGAGGATCACGTGAGCGCAGAAGCGAGCTGCTGCCCGCGCACAGCGCTGCCCGCCAGGAGGCAGCGAGCGCCGCAGCGGACGAGTGAGCGATGACGGAGCCCCTCGGCTCCGCGGCCGAGGAGGCCGCCCGGCTCTTCGCGGCTGCTCAGGAGTGGGCCCGCGCCCGGTTCGACCACGAGCACCTCGCCACGGGCTCGGTGGAGTGCCAGGTGTGCCCGGTCTGCCAGGGCATCGCTGCGCTGCGCCAGGTGCGCCCGGAGACCGTCGAGCACCTGCTCGACTCCGCGGCGTCGTTCGTCGCCGCGCTCACGTCGGCGTTCCCGCAGCCGGAGCCCGACGACGGCCCGCGGCCCGGCTCGGTGCAGCACATCGACGTGCAGGGGGACTGAGCTGTGGCCCTCGCTATCGGGGTGGACGTGGGTGGCACGAAGGTCGCCGCCGGCGTCGTGGACGAGCAGGGCCAGGTGCTGGCCAAGACGCGGCGCCCCACGCCGTCCCAGTCGCCCGACGACGTGCAGCGCACTATCGCCGAGCTGGTCGCGGAGCTGCGCCAGGACCACGATGTCGAGGCTGTGGGCATCGGTGCCGCCGGCTTCGTCGACGTGGAACGGGCGACGGTGCTGTTCGCCCCGAACCTCGCCTGGCGTGACGAGCCGCTGCGCGACGCCGTACAGGAGCTGGTGGACCTGCCCGTCGTGGTGGAGAACGACGCGAACGCCATGGCGTGGGCGGAGCACCGCTTCGGCGCGGGCCGCGGCCACGACCACCTGGTGTGCGTCACCGTCGGCACCGGCATCGGCGGGGGCATCGTCCTGGACGGGCGGCTCTACCGCGGGCGCTGGGGTGCCGGCGCCGAGGTCGGCCACATGCAGATGGTCCCCGACGGTCGGCGTTGCGGCTGTGGGCAGAGCGGCTGCTGGGAGCAGTACTGCTCCGGTCGTGCGCTGGTCCGCGAGGCCCGCGAGGTCGCCGACGTCTGGCCGGGCCTCGGCGCCAGGCTGCTCGAGCTCGGCGGCGGTTTCCCCGAGGGGATCACCGGGCCTGCGGTGACCCAGGCCGCCCGCGAGGGCGACCCGGCGGCGCTGGAGTGCGTGCGCATCATCGGCGAGGCGCTCGGGCAGGGCCTCGCCGACCTCGCGGCCGTCCTCGACCCCGGTGCCTTCGTGGTGGGCGGCGGTGTCGCTGACGCGGGCGAGCTGCTGCTCGGCCCGGCCCGCGCCGTGTTCGGCCAGCGCCTCACCGGCGGCACGCACCGCCCGCACGCCCCGGTCCTGCTGGCCGAGCTGGGCAACGACGCCGGGCTCGTCGGCGCCGCCGACCTGGCTCGCTCGGCCTGAGCGCCGTGCGCGTCGTCGTCGCGCTCGGGGGCAACGCGCTGTCGCCCGGCGGGTCGACCGGCTCGGTGGAGGAGATGCGCGAGGCGCTGGCGACGACAGCGGTGTCGCTCGCGGACCTCGTGGCCGGCGGGACGTCGCTCGTGCTCACCCACGGGAACGGCCCGCAGGTCGGCCGGCTGCTGCTGCAGCAAGAGCTCGCGGCCGACGAGGTGCCCCCGATGCCGATGGACGTGTGCGGCGCGCTGTCGCAGGGCCAGCTCGGCTACCTCGTCGCCCAGGCCCTCGACAACGAGCTGCGGCGGCGTCGGCTGAGCGCCCGCGTGCTCTCGCTGGTCACGCAGGTGGTCGTGGCCGGGCGAGATCCGGCGTTCCGCCGCCCCTCCAAGCCGGTCGGACCGTCGTACGAGCGCCCGAAGGCGCAGGAGATCGCCCACGCGACCGGGCACGTCTTCACGATCCAGCCGGACGGGCGGTGGCGCCGGGTCGTCGCCTCCCCTCGCCCGGTGCGGCTCGTCGAGGAGGAGCCGCTGCGCGCGCTCGTCGAGTCCGGTCACGTCGTCGTGGCCGCGGGTGGCGGGGGAGTGCCCGTGGTGGAGCACCGCGGTCAGCTCCGCGGCGTGGAGGCCGTCGTCGACAAGGACCGTACGGCGGGCCTGCTGGCGACCGCGGTCGGCGCTGACGTGCTCCTGGTGCTCACCGAGGTGGCGAGGGTCCAGGTGGACTTCGGCACGGCGCGTGCCCGCGAGGTCGAGCAGCTCACCGTCGGGGAGGCCCGGGCCCTGCTGGCGCAGGGTCAGTTCCCCGACGGGTCCATGGGTCCGAAGGTCGAGGCCTGCGCGGGGTTCGCCGAGACCGGCGGTCGCGCGGCGATCGGTGCGCTCCGCGACGCCACCGCCGTCCTGGCCGGCCGCGCCGGCACCGCCTTCGTCCCCTGATTGGTCAGGCGCTGGGGTAGGAGGGGACGAGCTCGCGGGCGAGCTGCTCGAGGAACAAGCCGATGTCGGTGACGATGCCGATCGCCTGCGAGGAGCCGCGGTCGGCGAGCTTGGTCACGGTGGCGGGGTTGATGTCGACGGACACGAGGGGGACGGACGCAGGCAGGATGTTCCCCGTGGCGATGGAGTGCAGCATCGTCGCGACCATGATGGCGAAGCCGACCCCGGGCAGCTCGGCGCGCATGGCCCGCTGGCCCTCGATGACATCGGTGTAGACGTCGGGCAGCGGGCCGTCGTCGCGGACCGACCCGACGAGGACGAACGTCTTCTGCTGCCGCACCATCGCGTGCATGATGCCGCTGGTCAGCACTCCCTGGTCGACGGCGGCTGCGATGGAGCCCGCTCGTCGGATCGTGTTGATGGCCCGGATGTGGTGCTCGTGGCCGTGCTCGACGCCCTTGCCCTGCGAGAGGTCCACGCCCAGGGACGTGCCGTAGAGGGCGGCCTCGATGTCGTGGGTGGCGAGAGCGTTTCCGGCGAACAGGACGTCGACGTAGCCGGCCTCGACGATCGCCGTGAACGCGGGCGCGGCGCCGGTGTGCACGATGCCTGGACCGCCGACCCACAGCACCTTGTTGCCCTCGTCCTTGACCTCGCGCATCCGCTGGGCGATCTGCCGCACCAGCAGGGCCTGCGGCTTCTCCGCCTGCACCATCGCGTGCATCACGCCGCCGGTGAGGATGCCGGACTCCACCGCCGCGGCGATGGACCCGGCCGCGCGGATCGTGTTGATCGCGCGGATGTGGTGCTCGTGGCCGTGTGGCACGCCCGAGCCCTTGGCCAGGTCGACGCCCAGCGACGTGCCGAACAGCGCCGACTCGATGTCGTGGGTCGCCAGCGCGTTGCCCGCGAACAGCACGTCCACGTAGCCGGCGCGCACCAATCGGACCATGGCCGGGGCGGCCCCGGTGTGCACGACGGCCGGCCCGCCGACCCAGAGCACCTTCTGCCCGGCGGCCTTGACCTCCCGCATGCGCTCGGCGATCTGCCGGACCAGCAGCGCCTGCGGCTTCTCGCTGGACACCGAGGAGGACATGAACCCGAAGTTGTCCTCCTCGCCGCGCGGCGCCTGCGGCGGCAGCTCGACCCGCACGCCGTGCGCGCCGCAGACGACGGCGTCGCCGGACTTCACGTCGCTGACCGGCACGGTGCGGACGACCGTGTGGCCGCTGTCCACGGTCACGACCAGGCCGCAGTCCATCTCGGGCTGCCGCACCCGCAGCCACTCCCGGTCCAGCCGGACCAGCGTCTCGAGGTTCGTCGTCGAGTAGAAGTCGTCCGGGAAGACGCCGTCGGACGGTGCGGGCCGGGTGAGCGCGACGCCGGGGTCGACGGCATTGGCCCCGTGGATCTGCACCCGCATGAGGATCCGGTCCAGCCGGTCGGACTCGTCGGCGCTGATCTCCACGACTGCCTTGGACTCGTCCTCGTGCTGGCGACCCAGGTCGAGGTTCTCGATGCGGTAGTCACCGCCGTACTCGAGGACGTCGTCGAGGACCCGGGCGAGGATGCCGGTGTCCATCAGGTGGCCGATCACCGTGACCTTGGTGGAATGCGTAGCAGTGCTCACCGACGGCACGTTAGACGATCCGGCTCACACCACCGCGCCGTCGTCGTCGTCGTCGGGCGAGCGGTCGCGCATGCGGGAGACGAGCAGAAACGCCCCGCCGGCGAGCGCCGCGACCCCGAGCACCAGCCCGACGTCCGAGGACAGCCCCAGGACGCCCGGTGTCGCGAAGAGCAGCAGGCCGGCCGCGACCAGCAGCACCGCGTAGAGCGACGCGGGAGCGGGTGCGGGGATCGGCGGCGGGGGCGGGGGCTCGAAGTGCTCGTCCGGGCGGTCGAGGATCGCGGCCTCGTGCGGGGGAGGGGGCGGCGCGTAGGACGGCTGTTCGGTCACCCCCGGGCTCCCGTGCTCGGCCTCGGCCTCGAAGGCGGACACGATGCGCGCCCACTCCGCGGCCTCGTCCAGGTCGTCCCGGCCGAGGTCGCGGGGAACGGCGGCCCGCTCGGGCGCGGAGCCGCGCCGGCGGTCGGCCGGCTCCACCTCGGCACCTGGCGGTGCGTGCTC
>DATLCV010000002.1:0-30805 GCA_035526225.1 Mycobacteriales bacterium | reverse complement strand
GCGGCGACCTGGTGCAGGCGCACGTCGTCCCGCAGCCGTAGCCGGGCCTCCAACAGGTCCCCCTCGAGCAGCCCCCGCCGTACGAAGTGGGCGGTCACCTCCTCGCCCCACGTCGCCGCCACCGGCTGGTCGACAACGTCGAGGTCCACCCGCGGCGCCAGCCCGTCCGTACGGCGGTGCAGCGCCACCACGCCGAAGGCCACCGCCTCCACCCCGGCCAGGGCGTCGACCCACTCGTCGAAGAGCGCGTCGAACGTTGTCTCGTCGGTGTCGCGAAGCCAGGCGGTGACGTACTCCGCAGGATCCGCCAGCTCGCGCTGCACCACCCACCCGTCGCACCCGGTGCCCTGGAACCAGGACCGGATGCGCGCGTCCCCGTCCTCTCCGACTCGGTGCAGCCAGTTCACGAGCAGTACGGCGTGCCCGCCCGGGGCGAGGACCGACGGGATCTCCCCCACCAGCCGGCGCGACACCTCGTCGCCGTCCAGCCCCGCGTCGCGGTAGGTGTACCGCCGACCTGGCGAGATCACGAAAGGCGGGTTGCTGACGACCAGGTCGAACAGCTCGCCCGCCACCGGCTCGAGCAGGTCGCCCTCGCGAGCGTCGACATCAGCCCCGTTCAGCATGGCCGCCAGCCGGGTGAGCCCGACCGCCCGCGGGTTCCTGTCCGTCGCCACCACCTCGCCGGCGTGCGGAGCGGCCAGCAGCGCCTGCAGCCCCTGGCCGCAGCCCACGTCGAGGGCTCGCGAGACCGCCGTACGCGGGGTGGCTGCGGCGAGCGTGAGCGAGGCGGCCCCGGCGCCGAGCACCTGGTCCTGCGCGACAACCGTGGCGGCGTTCCCCGGGTCGTGCGGGACGGTGACGTCCACGCCCCCGTGGTTGAGCGCCTGCAGCCGCACCACGGCAGTGCCGTCAGCCCCGACCCACGATGCGGGCAGCAGACCCGCTTCCGCGGGTGCGCCGACGACCAGCGCACGCACCAGCCGCGCGAGCGCCGAGCTGCCTGTGCAGCGCCGGAGAAGCGGCGCGCCCTCGCCGCGATCGAGGTGGGAGCGGTACCCAGGACCGAGGAGGTCCTCGAGGGTCTCGCTTGACCACCCCGCCGAGGCGAGGGCGTCGCGTACCCGAGCGGCGTCTGCGAGCAGCGCCTCCGGGTCAGGGAGCACGGAGTGCTAGCGGCGGCTCAGCTGCAGCCGGCGGGTGCCGACGGCGGCCATGATGAGCAGCAGCGCGGTGCCGGCGAGCGGGGTGCTCAGACCGGTCGGCGCGAACACCGGGTCGTCAGGCCCTGCGTCCGGCGTCTTCGGCGGCGCGACAACGCCCGGCGCGGGGACCGTGACCGGCGCGAGCGGGCCGCTCACGAAGTCACCGTTCGGGCCGCAGAAGATCTCGAGCGTGTCGTAGTAGGTGCCCGGCGTGGCGTCGTCCTTGACCGTGACCGTGAAGGTCTGGGTCACGGACTTGCCGGCACCGATCGTCACGCCGTCCGGGCGCAGGACCGCGTCCACGCCACCGTCCGTGCGCGCGGGCGGCGGCTTGTCGTAGTTGGTGCCGAACGCACCAGCGGTGGAGACCAGCGTGAAGGCCGGCGCGATGTGGTCGATGAAGCGCAGGACCTCGCACGGCGTCGTGGACTGGTTCTTCACGGTCGCCGTGTAGGTCACGGTCGCGCCGGGCTTGGCCGTGCTGGGAGACGCCGCCTTCGCGAAGCTGATGTCGGGCTTCGGCAGGCCGCCGTTGTCGGTGCCGGGGCCGCCGGGGCAGACGACGCCGCTCACGGCGTGGCCGATGATGATGTCGCCGCGGATGACCGAACCGCCGACGGGGAGCACGCCCGAGCCGTTGGCGATGATGTGGATCGCGTTGACCACGAGCCCACGGCCCTCAGAGGCAGGGTGCTGCTCGTTGAAGATGATCCGCAGGCCGAGCGCTGCTGCCACGTCGGCGACGCCCGGGATCTCGGTGTTGGGGTCCAGGTCGTCCGGGATCGGGAACACGTTCCCGCCGATGCTGAGGTTGACGATGTCGGTCGAGCCGAAGGGCGCCTTCGTGCACGAGCTCGTCGAGGTCGCGGTCACCGCATCGGCGTGGATCGCGACCTGCGGGGCCGCACCGAGCGCGTCCACGTTGACGATGCGCGAGACAGCCTTGGCGCTCGGCACGCCGCAGTCAGCCGTGGCGGTGTCGGTGATGACCTCAGCCTTGGCCACCGCCGGGTCACCCACACCGAGCACCTGGGCGCTCTTCGTCCCACCCGTGACGGGGCAGGACGACGCAGCCGGCGCCTCCGGACCGATCTTGGCGGGCAGGCTGCCCTCCAGGAGGGTGGTGTCGACGAGGAGGCCGTACGCCTCTGCGTAGGCACCGGCCGGCGGGGTGGCAGCCAGTGCAGGCGATGCCGTCCCGAGGAAGAGGGGGGCTGCCAGTACGGCGACCCCCAGGGCGCGGACCTTGCTCCTGCTGATGCTCACGACAGACCCCTAAGCCTTCTCATGTCGGACATGTCCGATGTTGTCTTCGGCGACACGGTAGTGCTTCTTCAACAACGAGTGACGGAACCCTGCCTCGCGCGGTGAGATAAGTGCCACAACTGCACCTCATCGTGACCAAAGGGCACGTTCGGCGCAGTCGGGAGGCTGACACACGTCAGGGCCCGTCTCGCGTTTGAGACGGGCCCTGAACGGGTAGAAAGGGCGGCTACGCCACGGGCACGCCGGACGCCTCGGCCGCGCCCGCCACCGTACGGCGGTTGCTCACCGTGACGGCAGCGACGATGCCGATGACCGCGAGCGCGGCGATCAGGAAGCGCACCGCGTCGTTCTTGTCCGCGCCGGTGCTGTACTTCACGACCGTCGGCACGATGAGCAGCGCGACGAGGTTCATCACCTTCATCAGCGGGTTCAGCGCGGGACCGGCCGTGTCCTTGAACGGGTCGCCGACCGTGTCGCCGATCACCGTCGCCGCATGGGCGTCGGAGCCCTTGCCGCCGTGGTGACCGTCCTCGACGAGCTTCTTGGCGTTGTCCCACGCGCCACCGGAGTTGGCGAGGAACACGGCCATGAGCACGCCCGAGGAGATGGCGCCGGCGAGGAACGCGCCGAGCGGGGCGTAGCCCAGGCCGAAGCCGACGGCGATCGGCGCGAGGACCGCCAGCAGGCCGGGCGTGGCCAGCTCGCGCAGCGAGTCCTTCGTGCAGATGTCCACGACGCGCGCGTAGTCGGGCTTCTCGGTGTAGTCCATGATCCCCGGGTGCTCCTTGAACTGCTGGCGCACCTCGTAGACGACCCGGCCCGCGGCGCGAGACACGGCGTTGATGGCCAGCCCCGAGAACAGGAAGACCACCGAGGCCCCGATGATGAGGCCGAAGAGCAGGTTGGGGCGCTCGATGGACAGCGAGAACGTGTCCTTGTCGATGCCGGCGACCTCAAGGGCGCGCTCGACCGCGGTGCGGAACGAGCCGAAGAGCGCGGTCGCCGCCAGCACGGCCGTGGCGATCGCGATGCCCTTGGTGATGGCCTTGGTGGTGTTGCCGACGGCGTCGAGGCTGGTGAGCACCTTCGCGCCCTCCTCGCCGACCTCGCCGGACATCTCCGCCACGCCCTGGGCGTTGTCGGAGATGGGGCCGAAGGTGTCCATGGCCACGATGACGCCGACCGTGGTGAGCAGGCCGGTGCCGGCCAGCGCGACCGCGAACAGCGACAGCACGACCGAGCCGCCGCCGAGCAGGAACGCGGCGTACACCGCGCCGCCGATGAGGATGGCGGAGTAGACGGCCGACTCGAGGCCGACCGAGATGCCGGCCAGCACGACGGTCGCGGCGCCGGTGAGCGAGCTCTTGCCGATCTCGCGGACCGGCTTGCGAGCGGTCTCGGTGAAGTAACCGGTGAGCACCTGGATGAGGCTGGCCAGCACGATGCCGATGACGACGGCGACGACCGCGATCACGCGCGGGTCCCGGTCGCTGGCGATCCCGCCGTCGAGCCCGGCGAACGTGCCGGGCAGGTAGGCGTACGCCGCGATCCCGACGAGGACGGCGGAGACGGCCGCGGAGAGGAAGAAGCCGCGGTTGATGGCGCTCATGCCGGTGCGGTCGCTGTCACGGGGCGCGGTGCCGTAGATGCCGACCAGCGCGGTGAGCACGCCGATGGCCGGCACGATGAGCGGGAAGAGCAGGCCCTGGGAGCCGAACGCGGCCTGGCCGAGGATGAGCGCGGCGACCAGCGTGACGGCGTACGACTCGAACAGGTCGGCGGCCATGCCGGCACAGTCGCCGACGTTGTCACCGACGTTGTCGGCGATGGTCGCGGCGTTGCGCGGGTCGTCCTCAGGGATGCCCTGCTCGACCTTGCCGACGAGGTCGGCCCCGACGTCGGCGGCCTTGGTGAAGATGCCGCCGCCGACACGCATGAACATCGCGAGCAGGGCGGCGCCGAAGGCGAAGCCCTCGAGGACCTCAGGAGCGTCGGAGTCGAACATCAGCAGCACGGTGGTGGCGCCCAGCAGGCCGAGGCCGACGGTGAACATGCCGACGACGCCACCGGCGCGGAACGCGATCCGCATCGCGCGCTTGCTGCCCGTGGTGTTCGCCGCGTGCGCCACGCGCACGTTGGCGCGGGTCGCGAGGGTCATGCCGATGAAGCCCACCAGCGCCGAGAAGCCGGCGCCGATGAGGAAGAACACCGAGCGCCCGATCCGGACGTCGCTGGAGCCCGGGAGCAGGAACAGCAGGCCGAAGACGAGGACCGCAAAGGCCGCCAGCGTCTTGAACTGCCTGTTCAGGTACGCCGCGGCGCCCTCCTGGACCGCGGCGCTGATCTCGCGCATCTTCTGCGGGCCCTGGTCGGCGGCGAGGACCTCCCGGGCGAACAGACCGGCGAAGCCGAGCGCCACCACGGCGACGACGAGGATGACGTACAGGAGCGGCTTGTCGTCGGACAGGACCGAGGCGAGCTTCTCGGTCGTGTCCGCAGCCAGGGGCAACGCAGACAACGCAGGGTCCTCCAGGTCAAGGGGGCGTGAGCACCGCGAAGCGGGCGGCCGAAGGCTACCCGCAACCCCGTGAGGGGACTCACACCTGGTGCTGCGTGACCCCCGTCACACCCTCAGCGCACGCGCGCGAGCAGCCGCCAGGCGAGGCGGACGCTGGTCCCCCCGCCGTTCGCCTGCACGTCGACGTCCTCCACGAGACCGGCGAGGAAGGCCAGTGCGACGTTGGGGTCGCCGGGGCTGTCCCGGAGCAGCTCGTGAACGGGTCCCCCGATCGTGCCGGGCGGCGGTCCGAGGTCGCACACCTCGACGACGAGCTTCTCCGCGTCGTCGGTGATGCGCACGACGACGGGGCTGTCCAGGCCCTGCTGGCTGTGCAGGGCGACGGCGCGCGAGCACGCCTCACCGACGGCCAGGCGCAGCTCGTCGACGAGGTCATCGGGCAGGCGGGTGCGCCTGGCAGCCGCGACGCCGACGAGCCGAGCCGTGCGGACGTGGGCGGGATGTGGCGGGATGAGCAGCTCGACGGTCGCCATCAGTCCTGCGCAGCCACTGCCTCGCTCACCGACTCGTGAATCGGGAAGACCTTGGTCAACCCGGTGATGCGGAAGATCTTCAGGATTCGCTCCTGGGTGCAGACGAGGCGCAGCGAGCCGTCGTGCGCGCGGACGCGCTTGAGGCCCCCCACCAGCACGCCGAGGCCCGTGGAGTCCAGGAACTCCACCGCCTCCATGTCCACCACCAGGTGGTAACGACCGTCGTTCACCAGGTCGACGAGCTGCTCACGCAGCTTGGGGGCGGTGTAGACGTCGATCTCCCCACCCACCGCGACGACGGTGCGGTCACCCTCTTCACGGCTCTCCAGCGTCAGGTCCACGGTCGTTCCTCTCGGTCAGGTGTTGCTTACCGTCCTACCCCGTCATACGGCCTTGCCACACTTCCCATGATGCGCATGCGCCCCGAGACCTTGCTCACCCGCCTCACCGCCGACCCCTCCCGGGCCGAGCGGGTCACGCACGTCGAGCACGTCCCCGCCCGCAGCGGCACTCCCGCCGCGTGGCCGGAGTGGGTCCCGGAGCTGGTGCGCAGCAGGCTTGCGCTCGCCGGGGTGACGCAGCCCTGGGAGCACCAGGCCGAGGCGGCTGAGCTGGCGCGCGGGGGCAGCAGCGTCGTGCTGTCCACCGGGACGGCCTCGGGCAAGTCCCTGGGCTACCTGCTCCCGGTGCTCACCGCGCTGCTCGAGGACGAGCGCGCCACCGCGCTCTACCTGTCCCCGACCAAGGCACTCGCCACCGACCAGCTGCGCGCCGTGCGCGCGCTCAACCTCACCCAGGTCCGCGCCGCGACGTACGACGGGGACACCCCGCACGAGGAGCGCGACTGGGTGCGCCGGTTCGCCGGCCTGGTCCTCACGAACCCCGACATGCTCCACCGCTCGGTCCTGCCGCGGCACGCCGACTTCGGGCGGCTGCTCCGCGGCCTGCAGTTCGTCGTCGTCGACGAGTGCCACACCTACCGCGGGGTGTTCGGCTCGCACGTCGCGCAGGTCCTGCGTCGCTTGCGCCGCGTCTGTGCCAGGTACGGCGCCGACCCCGTCTTCGTCCTCGCCTCGGCCACGGTGCGCGACCCGGAGGTCTCGGCCTCCCGCCTCGTGGGCCGACCCGTCGTACCTGTCACCACGGATGCCTCACCGCGGGGCACGACCGAGTTCGCGCTCTGGGAGCCGCCCCTGCTGCCCGGTCACGGCGGCGAGCACGGCGCCCCCGTACGCCGGAGCGCGACCGCCGAGGCTGCCGACCTGCTGTCCGACCTGGTCGTGGAGGGCGCGCGGTCGCTGGTGTTCGTGCGCTCCCGCCGCGGTGCCGAGGCGGTCGCGCTCAACGCCAGGCGGCTGCTGACGGAGGCGGTCCCGGAGCTGGCGGGGCGGGTGGCGGCGTACCGGGCGGGGTACCTGCCGGAGGAGCGCCGCGAGCTCGAGCGGCGCCTGCAGAGCGGCGAGCTGCTGGGCGTGGCCGCGACCAACGCGCTGGAGCTGGGCGTGGACGTCGCGGGTCTCGATGCCGTGGTGCTGACCGGCTGGCCCGGGACCATCGCGTCCGTGTGGCAGCAGGCGGGCCGGGCGGGGCGGGCCGGGCAGGGCGCGCTCGCCGTGCTGGTGGCCCGCGACGACCCGCTCGACACCTACCTCGCCCACCACCCGGAGGCGCTGTTCGGCCGCCCCTTCGAGACGACGGTCCTCGACCCCTCGAACCCCTACGTGCTCGGTCCGCACCTGTGCTGCGCCGCGGCCGAGCTGCCGCTGACGGAGGAGGACCTGCCCCTGTTCGGCGACGGCACGCTCGCGGTGCTCGAGGACCTCGTCGCCCGCGGGCTGCTCCGACGCCGCCCACGGGGCTGGTTCTGGACCTCCCGCGAGCGCCCCGACGCCGACCTGCGCGGCGTGGGCGGCCCGCCGGTCCGCCTCGTCGAGTCCGCGACGGGTCGGCTGCTGGGCACCGTCGACCGGAGCTCGGCGCACAGCCAGGCGCACACCGGGGCGGTCTACCTGCACCAGGGCGAGTCCTACCTCGTGGAAGCACTCGACCTGGACGAGGGGGTAGCGCTCGTCAAGCCGGACGACCCGGACTACAGCACCTCCGCCCGGGACGTCACGGACCTGCAGGTGGTCGAGGAGCTGCAGAGCACGGCGTACGACGGGGTCCGGCTGTGCTTCGGCACCGTCGACGTGACCCACCAGGTGGTGTCCTACCTGCGCAAGCGCCTCGGGTCGGGCGAGGTGCTCGGTGAGGAGCCTGTCGACCTGCCGCCGCGCGAGCTCCGGACCCGAGCCGTCTGGTACACCCTGACGCCCCAGCTGCTCGATGCCGCGAAGCTCGAGTGGGGCGACGTCCCCGGGGCGGCGCACGCGGCGGAGCACGCCGCCATCGGGCTGCTCCCGCTCTTCGCCACCTGCGACCGGTGGGACATCGGTGGCGTCTCCACCGCGCTGCACGCCGACACCGGCCTCACCACCGTCTTCGTGTACGACGGCCACCCCGGCGGTGCGGGCTTCGCCGAGCGCGCCTACGCGGACGCGGCCCGCTGGCTCACGGCGACGCGCGACGCCATCGCCTCGTGCGAGTGCGCCTCAGGGTGCCCGTCGTGCGTGCAGTCGCCGAAGTGCGGGAACGGCAACGAGCCGCTGGACAAGGACGGCGCGGTCCGCCTGCTCGACGTGGTCCTGGCGAGCGGCCTGGGCCCCTAGTCCACCGCGGAATGTGACCGCACATTCCGGCCGTGGCGGGCCGAGTTGCGGAATGTGACCCCACATTCAGCCCGCAGCGGGCCTGGGCCCCTAGTCCTCGACGCTGTGGCTCAGGAAGATCCGCACGTGAGCCGCGGCGGCCAGCAGGATGAGCGCCACCGCGAGGCTCCTGACGAGCTGCTCGGTGTCGACGCTGTCGGTGATGGCCGCGATCGGCGAGGACAGCACGCTCGTGGTCTTCCGGGGCTCAGCCTTGTACGGCAGCGTGGGCTCGTAGGTCTCCGTGCCGGGCGCGGTGACCGGGAAGGTCGTCGCCGGCAGCGGCGGCAGCTTCGGGATGCCGAGGCTGGGCGAGAAGTTGTTGAACCCCAGGGCGAAGGCCCGCCGCGAGGCCACCAGCGGCGGCAACGTCGGGATGGTGATCGGCTTGGCGGCCGAGCCGGTGGTGCCACCCGTGGTGCCGCTCGAGCCGGTGGTGCTGCCGCCCGTCGTGCTGCCCGTGGTGCCTGTCGTCCCGCCCGTCGTCGACCCCGTGGTTCCACCGGTCGTGGAACCCGTGGTCCCGCCGGTCGTGGTGGTGCCCGTCGTCGACCCGGTCGTCCCGCCGTCCGTGGGGGTGGGGGTGGGCGTCGGGCTGGGCGGCGGCGGCGGGCCGACGAGCTGAGCGGTGGCGCTCGACGAGGACCCGGAGCGCGTGTAGTCGCCACAGCTGCCGCATCCGCCGCTGCTGCGGAGCGCCCTCACGGTGTAGCTGTAGTCCTCGGTGGTCGCGACAGCCGGCTGCGGGTAGCCGGTGATGGCGAACCCGCACGAGGAGCCGCCGCACGCGCTCGCGGGCGCCTGCAGGGTGCGGGTCTGGTCACCGTGGGACTCGATGATCTCGAAGCCGGCCTTGTCGGGCTCCGCGCCGGAGTACGACCAGGACAGGTCGACCTCGGTCATGCCGTTGGCGGCAGCCGCGAGGTTCGCCGGGTCCGCCAGCGGCTTGAAGTTGGTGTAGAAGCGCGTGGTCGCGCTGGCGCCGCCGGTGAGCGTGGCCGTGAACGCGCCGTTGGGCGACGCCGCGGTCCAGGTGGGCTTCACAGAGACCCGTCGACGGCTGCTCGGCGGGAACAAGCCGTCGCAGCCCGAGGGGCGGCTGCTCTGGATCTGCCAGGAGTTGTCCCCCTGCGGGTTCACGACCTTGAGCATGGTGGTGCCCGCGCATGGGTCGAGATCGGCCGTGACCGTGGTCGTCGTCTCGCTGGAGTAGATCGTGTTCGCGGCGGGCGCGCTGATGAACGAGGAGGCGGCGGCCGGGCTCACGGAGGCGCTGACCAGCAGCGCGGCCATCGGCGCGGTGAGGGACAGCACGACAAGCATCCGCGCAGGCCGGCGGTGGGCACGACTGATCACGGCACGCTCCCCTCTCACTTGACGTCCTCGGTCAGGGCGGGGTTCAACTCAAGCCGCAGGATCAGCCGCTGCCGGGCACTGCCCTTGGGGTGGCAGGTCGTCAGCGTCAGCAGGTGCTTGCTGGGCGAGTCGAGCAGCACGTTGATGTCCTTCGGGCTGACGGGCCAGGGGTTGGCATGGCCGCCGTAGGCCGGCACCACGAAGTAGTGGAACTTCTTGAACGGGGTCTCGAGGATGACCTCGTCGCCCTGCCTCATCTCGTCCAGGTGGTTGAACGGCCGCCCGAAGGTCGTGCGGTGGCCGGCGATGGCCACGTTGCCCAGCTCGCCCGGCAGCGGCGTCGTCACGTAGTGCCCCGCGCCTGCGCGCAGCGCGGACGCGCTGGTGCCCTGCACGACGAGGACGTTGAGCTTGATCTTGGGGATGACGATGCGGGTGAGCGGGCTGCCCTCGGCGAACTTGCCGTCGGCGTAGCTCTGCTCGAGCCGCGAGTCGCCGAACTCGCCGTTGAGCTTGCCCTGCTTGTACCGGCTGAAGGCGTCTGTGCCGACCGGGTACGCGAACATCGCGAGTCCCGAGACCATGAGCATGACGAACAGCACGGACAGCGCCCGACGGCCCCCGGGGCGACGCAACGCGTCCCCGCACAACGCCGCGAAGGCGCGCGGGTGCGCGGGCACCGCGGGGGTGACGAACGAGGGCTCCATCTGTGCGTGCACTTCCTTCGTGAACCGGCGCGGGACTGCTCCTCTCAGACAACGAGAGCGATCACGCGAGGTTACGCCGGGCAGACCGCCGTAACCCCCTTGTTCCGGTATGACGACAACGTCACACCACCGGTTCCCTCGTGCTCAGCCACGCCCCGCCCGAGCCTCCCCGTGGACGTCCCCGAGCGAGGCGAGGCGCCCGGGCGGGCTGACGGCCACCGTCAGGACCGCCTCGAGCCCCTCGAGGCGGCAGGAGACCAGCCGGGCGCCGTTCTCAACCGCAACGTGCTCGGCTGCGTCGCACGCGGGCCGCTCGCCCTCCAGCGCGTGCCGCGCAGCGGCGAGCGCCGCCACGTCGGCGGCTGCCTCCGCCGCGTGCCTGGTCGCCGCCACGGCGGTTGCTGCCGCAACGAACCCGCCGGTCAGCAGGAGCAGCGGGATGAGGCCAGCCGCGAACGGGGTGACGAAGCCACGGTCGCCCCGCCACCCGCGACGACGGCTCCCCGAGGTCAGGACCGCCATCACCGGTCCTCGCGCTCAGCGAGCGTGGAGGCGGACACCGTGAAACCGGGCAGTGCCCGGAACGGGCGGATCTCCGCCGAGACCACGGCCTGCACCCAGTGGTCGCGATCCACGAGGCGGACGGTCGATCGCGAGGGAGCAAGCCGGCGGCCCGCGGCCACGGCCGCGCTGGTGCTCTCGCCACGCGCAGCGAGCCGCGCAGCCTCACGGGAGGCGTCGAGGACGCTCATCTTGGCGCCCATCGTCATGACGAGGGTCACCGCGAGCGCGACGACGAGCATGAGCGTCGGGATGACCAGGGCGGTCTCGACGGCGACGATGCCGTCTTCCGAGCCAGTAGTGCGGCGCTTCATGGGTGCTCTCCTCGTGGTCGTCGGTTCGGGTGGGCGATGCGCTGCGCCCCGGGCCGCGTGGTGCGGCCCGGGGCGCGGAGGCTCCTAGAGGTGGAAGGCGCGGAGGACGAACTTCTTGACGATCTCGAGGAACTGCTCGGACTGGACGATCTTCCAGACGATGCCGACGCAGCCGGCGCCCATGGCGGTGGCCAGGGCGTACTCGGACGCGACCATGCCGGCCTCGCGGTCCTGCGCCTTCATGGACTGCACGCGGGCCGCGACCCGGTCCGTTGCGTGCGACAGGCGGTTGAGCATGAGGGACTGCCTCTCTGTCGGGCCAGGCCGTCCGCCTGGCGCAGCAGACCCTCGAGCGTCGACCGACAGCGCGCGCCGTGGTCGCTGCAGGCTGTGGAGAGCGCAGGGGGGTGTGGAGCGGCTCACAGCGAGGAGACGAGCGGCCCGGCGACCCCCACGAAGCAGGGGACGATCCCGAGCACGAGGAAGGCCGGTAGGAAGCACAGGGTGAGGGGTCCCGTGGCCAGGGTCCCCGCCCTGCGGGCTCGCTTCCGCGCAACCAGCCGCGCCCGCCGACGGGCCTCCTCGGCCACGGCGGCCACCGCCCCCGCGACGGGCGTGCCGCCCTCGGAGGCGCGACACAGCGATCGAGCAGCCGCCCCACCTGCGCCGGCGGTACCGAGCTCGCGGAAGGCGTCCGTGGGTGGTGTCCCGACGGACAGCGCCATCGCCACACGGCGCAGGCGCTCGCCCACGACGCCACCCGAGGACTGAGACACCGACTGCAGCGACGACGCCATGCCCGCGCCTCCGGCCAGGCAGGCCGCGAGCAGGTCCAAGGCCAGGGGCAGCTGCTGGGCCAGCTCCTGCTCGGCACGCTCCAGGCGGCGGTCAGCCTTGGCCATGGCACGCGGCCCGAGCACCGCGACCGCCAGGCCCAACGGCGCTCCTACGGGAAGCCCGACCACGAATCCCACGACCAGGCCGAGGACCACGCACGACAGCCGGCGCACGCTCTCAGGATCCGCGCCCTCCGTGGCAACCTCCTTGCCGGCGAGCCGGCGCAGCCGGTGCTGGGGCGCAGGAAGAAGCAGGAGTCCGGCGGCCAGTCCGAGCAGGAGGGCAGGCAGCATCACTCCGCCCCGCCTGCCCCGCGGACGATCCGTCCGGTCCACCAGAGCCCCAGGAGCTCCAGGCCCACCCCGATCACGAGGCAACCCCATCCCACCGGCGTGCGGAGCAGGACGTGCACCGGGTCTCCGCCCAGCCCCGCGCCCATGCCCAACCCGAACAGCGGCATCACCGCGAGCAGCATCGCGCTCGTCCGCGGGCCCTCGAGGTCGGCCTCGACCTCCTCACGGCACGCCTGGTCTGCCAGCAAGGCCTCCTCCAACCGGTCCACGGCGAGCGCGAGGCTGCTGCCGGCTCCCTGACACACGTCCCAGCAGACGGCCAGGCTGCTCAGCAGCTCCGGCACCGCGCTGGCGTCGACGAAACGGGAGAGCGCCGCACCGGCACCCTCGCCGAGCGCGCTCTCGCCCGCCGCCTCTCGGAGCGCCGAGGCGGTCGGCCCGCTGGCCACATCGCCGGCACGGGAGAGCGCCACGGACGGGGATCGACCCGCCCGCAGCTCGGCAGCAAGGACCTGGAGCGCCTCGAGGGCGCCGGCGCGCTCCTCCCGCCGCGCCCGCCGCCGGGTCCCCTCCCGCTTGGCCCGCAGTGCGACGAGCGTCAGCACGCCGGCTACTGCGGCCCCGGCGGGCCCGACCGGGACGACAAGGGCACCGAAGACCGCAGCGGCCGCCGCCGGGCCGCCCATCGCCGTACGAGGCGCGCCTGGCGGCGCTGCCAGCAGGTTCCGGCGCGGGACGGGTGGCCCGATCAGCACGAGGACCGCGAGCCCCGCAAGCAGGGCGGGGACCACCAGAGTCACCGGAGCAGGTCCTTCAGCTCCTGGGCGGCCGGTCCGGGCGCACCAGCGCAGGCGGCACCGTCCCAGGTCCAGCCCGGAACAGCCACGACCAGGCCGTCGGCTCCCCTGGTCAGCACGCAGACCTCGGCGACGCGGCGCTGACCCTGCGGTGTCCGGACGAGGTGAACGGCCAGTCGCAGACCTGATGCGAGCTGGCTGTGCAGCGCCGCGCGGTCCAGCCCCGCGACGGCCGCCAGCGCCTCCAAACGGGCCGGCACGTCGCGGGCGGAGTTGGCGTGCAGCGTGCCGCACCCGCCCTCGTGGCCGGTGTTGAGCGCCGCCAGCAGGTCGACCACCTCAGCACCCCGCACCTCACCGACGACGACCCTGTCCGGCCGCATCCGCAGCGCCTGACGCACGAGGTCGCGCAGGGTCACCTCGCCGGCTCCCTCGACGTTGGCGGGCCGGGCCTCCAAGTGGACGACGTGCGGGTGTGTCGGATCCAGCTCCGAGGCGTCCTCCACGAGCAGCAGCCGTTCGCCCTCCGGGACCCGGGAGAGCAGCGCTGAGAGCAAGGTGGTCTTACCCGTGCCGGTGCCCCCGCTGATGAGGAAAGCGGCCCGCGAGCTCATCAGGTCGGCGAGGAGCCGAACGCCGTCCGCCGGCACGCTGCCGGCGCTCTCGAGCTCGCCGAGCTCGAAGGCCCGACGTCGGGGGACGCGCAGCGAGATGCAGGTGCCCCGCGTGGCGATCGGCGGGAGGACGGCGTGCAGCCGGGTTCCGTCCGGCAGCCGCGCGTCGACCCACGGCTGCGCGTCGTCCAGCCGCCTACCGCTCGGCGCCGCCAACCGGACGGCCAGCCGGCGAACCGCAGCGTCGTCAGGGAACCGGACAGCAGCACGCTCCAGGCCCTTGCCTCGGTCGACCCACACCTCGTTCGGGCCGTTGACGAGCACGTCCGTCACCGAGGGCTCCGCCAGCAGCTCCTGCAACGGGCCGGCGCCCACGATCTCGTCCTGGAGGGCTCGCAGGACCTCACGCACCTCCGCGTCGCCGTGCAGCCCGCCCGTGACCTCTCGCAGCGCCGCGGCAACGCGGGACGCCGTCGGTGGGGCACCCTCGGTCACGAGCCGTTCGCGCACCCGGCCCAGCAGGACGCCCTCGGGCGTCACGCCGCCCTCAGCTCGGGGACGAGGAGGGCGTCGAGGAGGGCGTGGCACAGCCCGCCCAGGGGCGAGCCGCGGCGAGCCGCGGGCAGCTCGCCCTCCTCCAACGAGCGTGCGAGGTGCGGTTCGGCCCGCACCTCGCCCACGAGCGGGAGTCCGAGCGCGCGCTCGACCTCCTCCGCAGTCAACCCCGCAGGTGCGGGCCCGCGAACGACCAGCCGGACGTCCCGGCAGTGCTGAGCGAGGCGTGCCGCCACGCGTGCCGCCGCAGCGGCCGCCCTCACCTCAGCGGGGACGAGGAGGAGGGTGGTCGTCGCGGCGAGGAGCACCTCCCGGCCCACCTCGTCCACGTGCCGCGGGACGTCCACGACGACGAGGCTGTGGCTGCGACGGGCGGCTGACAGCACGGCTCGCGCCGCCTCGACGGGGACCTGCACGGCATCGCCGCGGTCCCACGACAGCAGCGCCAGGTCGGCCACCCGAGGGAGCCCCCGGGCCAGCGCAGCGGCAGGGATCCTCCCCCGGGTCCCCGCGAGGTCGGGCCAGCGCACGCCGCTCGCCTCCTCGGCGCGGAACACGACATCGATGCCACCACCCAGCGGGTCACCGTCGACCAGCAGGGTGCTGGTGCCGCGACGCGCGGCAGTCTGGGCGAGCGCGCACGCGAGCGTCGTGGCGCCGGCCCCGCCCCGCCCTCCGACGACGGCCAGCACGCTGCCTCGCTCGGCACCACCCTCGACGGCGTCCGCCAGCGCCTCGGCCAGCCAGCGCTCGGCGTCGGGCAGGAACACCACGCGCTGGGCGCCGAGGTCGACAGCGCGCTGCCACACCCCGGCGTCGTCGAGGTCCCGGCCGAGCACGAGCACCCCGTCGCGCCGGGCGAGGCGCTGCGCGACCAGCTCGTCGAGCACGTCCTCGCCCACGAGGACGAGTGGGGCGTGGTCCCAGAGGCGCCGGACCTCGCCGAGGTCCTGGACCACATCGGCGTCGACCCCGGCGAGGGCGGCGAGGCGCAGCAGGTCGTCGAGAGCGAGGGGATCGGTGGTGACGAGCAGCGGTGGCGGCATGCACCGGAGCGTCGCGAGGGCCCCGTGGACGCGAGCGTGCTCACCGGCGTACCTGGGGACGGGGCGTCGGCGTCCACAGGGGCGGGAGCTGGCCTGGACATACGACGGCCCCCGCCGGGGGGGTGGCGGGGGCCGTCCGGGAACCCGGCTCTGGGGGGGTAGAGACGGGTTCGCGCGAGGCGCGACCAAGGGGATAATCGCGCTCAGCACGTCTGTGCCCGGGCCCCTGTGGCCCAAACCTCCGTATCTTCGAATCTCATGAGCGCCGCGTTCTTCGACCTCGACAAGACCGTGATCGCGAAGAGCAGCACGCTGGCCTTCGGCAAGCCCTTCTACAAGGGCGGCCTCGTCAACCGGCGGGCCGTGCTCAAGAGCTCGTTCGCGCAGTTCGTGTACCTGCTGCAGGGCGCCGACGAGGAGACGATGGACAAGCTCCGCGACTACCTCGCGGCGCTGTGCGCGGGCTGGCCCGTTCAGCAGGTCCGCGACATCGTCGCGGAGACGCTGCACGAGCTCATCGACCCCCTCGTGTACGAGGAGGCCCTCGCGCTGTTCGACGAGCATCACGCAGCGGGACGCGAGGTGGTGCTGGTGTCCAGCTCCGGCGAGGAGGTCGTCGGCCCGATCGGCGAGATGCTCGGCGTCGACCGGGTCATCGCCACGCGGATGGTCGTCGAGGACGGCGCGTACACCGGCGAGGTCGCGTTCTACGCGTACGGCGAGAACAAGGCTCTCGCCATCGCCGAGCTCGCTGCGGAACAGGGCTGGGACCTCGCGTACTGCTACGCCTACAGCGACAGCGCCACCGACGCGCCCATGCTCGCCCTGGTCGGGCACCCGGTCGCCGTGAACCCCGACAAGGTGCTGCGCAAGCAGGCAGCCGAGCGGGACTGGCCGGTGCGCGAGTTCGCGCGGCCGGTGCGCGTCCGACGGCTCCCGGCGCCTCCCGGCGGCAGGCGCGCCTGGGCCGGCGTGGTGACGGTGGGACTCGTGGTGTGCGTCGTGTGGGTGGCGGCACGCCGTACCCGCGCCCGCCATGGCTAGTAGTGACCCCCCGTCACCGCAAACCCTTGACACGCAAGGGATCTGGGGCGACTGTGAGGACACGGAACGCCGCCTGCGGGCGGACTCGATCCCCCCGACGGTGGTCCGTGCAGTGCGCGTCCGAGCACCCACGTGCGATCAGCCGCGAGAGGCACATCGAGCGGGTCCACACAAAGGTTCACGAAAGGGATCAAGGACCCAGGGCGATGACGAAGATGCACGCCTTGGTCACTCGGCCGTAGTGCATGGCGACGGGGCTCCACCCTCCGGGATGGGGCCCCGTTCCCGTCCTCGGGAAAGGTCAGAGCTGCGACAGGTCCGGAACGCCGGCCATGAGCTCGATGCGCACACCGTCCGGGTCCGTGAGGTAGACCAGCTCGGCGTCGCTCCCGCCGACGCCCTGGCCGGCGAGCCGCGACAGCGTCTGGGGGTGCGCTCCCCCGCCCGCCTGCTCCGCGACGGCCCAGAGCTCGTCCACGGTGTCGACGCGGAACGCGAGGTGCGTCAGTCCGAGCATCCGCATCGACCGGCGCGTCCCGTCGCCCTGCGGCTCCGGCTCCAGCCACTGGAGCAGCTCCAGCCGCAGCTCGTCACGCGCGAGCACCCGCGACAGGAAGCGGCCCTCCACCTCCATCGTGGCAGCCACCTCGGCACCCAGCTCCACCGTGAACAGCGGGCGGAACCCGAGCACGTCGCAGTAGAAGCGCGTCGAGCGCTCGAGGTCGGAGCAGCAGACACCGACGTGGGACCAGGACTGCAGCGGCATGCCCGGCATCATGCCGTTCTGCCTCAGGCGGACTCCCGCAGGATCGCCTCGCACACCGCCACGCCCTCGCGTGCGCCCAGCGCCACCGCCCCGGCGCAGTGCACGAGCCAGCCCGCCAGACCGGGCTCGCCGCCACCCACGTAAGCCCGAGCCGCTTCGGCGTAGGCGTGGGTGTGCGACGCCCGCAACCCCGCCGCGTCGAGCTCCGCGTGCCCCACCTCCGGCGCGCTCACCGCCTTCGGGTCCAGCCCGCGCTCGACGAGCACCAACCGGGCCGCCGCCCGCGCGACCAGCCCGTCCACCGAACCGAACGCGCGCAGCGCCAGCAGCTCCCCGTGGACCACTCCCGCGACCACCACCGCCGGGGCGACGGTGGGCTGCAGCAGCAGCCGGCACAGCCCGTCGAGCCGCGCAGCGACCTCGACGGCCGCCGGCGCAGGTCCGACGTCCAGCGGGTCCTCGACGCGTCCGACGTCTGAGCGCGGACGCCCCACGCGGTCCTCGGCCAGCCCGAGGTCGGCGGAGGCCAGCACGTGCAGCCGCGCCAGCGCCTGCGCCGGCGCCGCCTTCCACGCGGGCAGGATCGAGCCCAGGTCCGCGTGCAGCCGAACCGCGTTGGTCACCAGCTGCCCATGCCGCGGGTCCTTGCTCTGCACCGTCACCTGCTGCCCGTTGAGCAGCTGGCCCCGCAGGCGCTCCAGCTCCATGCCCGCGCCCTCGAGCTCCGCGGACGCGCGCGCGCCCCGCAGCGCCGACTCCGCGGTGACCTCCGCCGATCGTCGCCGGAGCACCCGGTGCCCGAGGAGGCGGTCAACCGCCGTACGCGCCTCGGCGACGGCGTCGGCGACGCCCGGGAGGTCGACGAGGGGGGCGAACGGGTCCTGGCTCACGGGCGGCAACGCTACGGGGCGGGCAGGGTTGCCTGCGACGGGCCCGTGCACGAAGGTCGGGACGTCACCCGCCACCGAGGAGCTGCCCTGCATGTCCGACTCGCTGTCCGCCCTGTCGTCCGAGTCCCGTCGCTTCGAGCCGCCCTCCGCGCTGGCAGCCGCCGCGAACGTGGACGCCTCGGCGTACGAGGTCGCCCGGCGGGACCGGCTCGCCTTCTGGGAGACGCAGGCCGCCCGGCTGCAGTGGGACCGCGGCTGGGACGCGGTGCTCGACTGGCAGCCGCCGTTCGCCCGCTGGTTCGTGGGCGGGGAGCTGAACGTCACCGTCAGCTGCCTGGACCGCCACGTGGACGCCGGCCTGGGCGACCGGGTCGCGTTCCACTGGGTGGGCGAGCCCGAGGACGACCGCGCGACCCTCACCTACCGCGACCTGCTCGAGCGGGTCTCCCAGGCGGCCCACGCCCTCACCGAGCTCGGTGTGCAGCCCGGGGACCGCGTCTGCATCTACCTGCCGATGCTCCCGGAGGCGGCGGTTGCGATGCTCGCGTGCGCCCGCCTCGGCGCGGCCCACAGCGTCGTCTTCGGCGGGTTCTCCGCACAGGCGCTGGTCGACCGGATCACCGACGCCGGCGCCAAGGTCGTCATCACCGCCGACGGCGGTTACCGGCGCGGTGCGGCCAGCGCGCTCAAGCCCGCCGTCGACGAGGCAGTGGCGAGGTGCCCGTCGGTCGAGCACGTGCTCGTCGTACGGCGGACGGGGCAGGACGTCGGGTGGGGCGAGCGCGACGTGTGGTGGCACGACGTCGTCGACCGGCAGCCGACCACGCACCAGGCGCAGGCGTTCGACAGCGAGCAGCCGCTGTTCCTGCTCTACACCTCGGGCACCACCGGCAAGCCGAAGGGGATCCTGCACACCTCCGGCGGCTACCTCACGCAGGCGGCCTGGACCCACTGGGCGGTCTTCGACCTCAAGCCGGAGACGGACGTCTACTGGTGCACCGCTGACGTCGGCTGGGTCACCGGCCACAGCTACGCGGTGTACGGCCCGCTGGCCAACGGCGCGACGTCGGTGATGTACGAGGGCACGCCGGACGCGGGCGGGCAGGACCGGTGGTGGCGGATCGTCGAGGAGCTCGGCGTGACCATCCTCTACACGGCGCCGACCGCCATCCGCACGTTCATGAAATGGGGCGACCAGCTGCCCGCAGGGCGCGACCTGAGCTCGCTGCGGGTCCTGGGCAGCGTTGGTGAGCCCATCAACCCGGAGGCCTGGATCTGGTACCGCGACGTCATCGGCGGCGGCCGCTGCCCGATCGTGGACACCTGGTGGCAGACGGAGACCGGCGCGATCATGGTCAGCCCGCTGCCAGGGGTCACGTCCTGCAAGCCCGGCAGCGCGATGGGCCCGATCCCGGGGATCGCCGTCGACGTCGTCGACGGTGAGGGCAAGCCGACGCGGGCGGGGTTCCTCACCCTCGACGAGCCGTGGCCGGCGATGCTGCGCGGGATCTGGAACGACGAGGCGAGGTACCGCGAGACGTACTGGTCGCGCTTCGAGGGCCGCTACTTCGCCGGCGACGGCGCCAAGTGGGACGACGACGACGTGCTGTGGCTGCTCGGCCGGGTCGACGACGTGATGAACGTCAGCGGGCACCGGATCAGCACCACGGAGGTCGAGTCGGCGCTCGTGTCCCACCCGATGGTCGCCGAGGCGGCCGTCGTGGGGGCGACCGACGCCACGACCGGGCAGGCGATCGTCGCGTTCGTCACCCCGCGGGGGCAGGTGGCCGACGACGAGGCGCACGGCGAGGCCTTCGCGAAGGCGCTGCGGGAGCACGTGGCGAAGGAGATCGGCCCGATCGCCAAGCCACGCCAGATCCTCATCACCCCGGACCTGCCGAAGACCCGGAGCGGCAAGATCATGAGGCGGCTGCTGCGCGACGTCGCCGAGCACCGCGAGCTCGGCGATGTGACCACGCTGGCCGACCCGTCGGTCGTGAACGCCATCAACGCGAAGATGGGGACGAGCGGTCAGGAAGACTGAGGGCCGTGAGCGTCGAAGAGAGCGTCGTCCTGGTCGAGGGGCCCTGGCGGCACCGGGACGTCACGGCGTCGGGGCTGCGGTTCCACGTCGCGGAGCAGGGCCCCGCCGACGGGCCTCTCGTGCTGCTCCTGCACGGCTTCCCGGAGTTCTGGTGGTCGTGGCGGCACCAGCTGCAGGCGCTGGGGGACGCGGGGTTCCACGCGGTCGCCCCGGACCTGCGCGGCTACGGCGCCACGGACAAGCCGCCCCGGGGCTACGACGCCTACTCGCTGGCCAACGACGTGGCGGGGCTGATCCGTGCGCTCGGCCACCCGGACGCGTGGGTGGTCGGGCACGACTGGGGTGGCGCGCTGGGGTGGGCCACCGCGACGTTGCACCCGGCCGCCGTGAACCGCCTGACGACCGTCTCGGTCCCGCACCCCCTGCGCATGGCGCAGGCACTGCGGGGGGACCGGGCGCAGACGCGGATGTCGGCGTACATGGGGTTCTTCCAGCTGCCCATGCTGCCGGAGCGGCGGATCAGCGAGGGCGGGCTGGTCGCTGACCTGCTTCGCCGCTGGGGAGGTCCCGGGTTCCCGGACGCGGAGACCGAGCGGCGCTGCACCGAGGCGATGGCCATCCCGGCAGCGGCGAACTGCGCGCTGGAGTACTACCGCTGGGCCTTCCGGTCGCGGGTGCGCCCCAGCGGGCGCCGCTACCTGCGGCTGCTCAAGGAGGGGGTGCACGTCCCCGTGCTCCAGCTGCACGGGGCCCTCGACGGCTGCATCCGCACCGAGAGCGCTCACGGGTCGGGGGCGTACGCGCACGCGGGCTACGCGCTGCAGGTGCTCGACGGGCTCGGGCACTTCCCGCACGAGGAGGACCCCGAGCTGGTCACCGCGCTCCTGCTGGAGCACGTGTGGGGCGTCAGGCCGCCCGGCTCCTGAGCTCAGCGGCGTGCGCGAGGTTCGCGAGGAACCCGCGGGCCATGTCCTCCAGCAGGTCGGCGTCGAGGACGGTGCCCTCGAAGCCGGTGCCGGTGAGGACGAGCTCGGCGGTCGTCGCGACCCCGCCCTCGTCCGCAGGCGCGTAGGTCAGCGTGAGCTCGCCGTGCGTGGCGGGCAGCCCGGGTCCGGCCCACTCGAAGCGGGTGAGGAACGACGTAGGCGTGCGCTGGGGCGGGAGGGCCCGGACGCTGGCCGCGCGAGCCGCGTCGCGGATGTCGGTCTCCACGACCACGCGGCCACTGACCTCCGACACGCGCCGCAGGCCGGGCCACAGCTCGATCGCGGTGGAGCCGGCGAGGAGCAGGGCAGTGCTGGTCGGGTCGGCGGCGATGCGCCGTGAGACGTGCGTGCGGTTCGCCGTTCCGGGAGCCACGGCGCACCTCCTGGTCATCAGGGGCGGCAAAGGAGCGCGCCCACCTGCTTGCAACTGTAAGCACTCAACGAGCGAAATGATTCCGGGACGCGCTGTGAGCACCCCCACGCCCTGTGGCCAGGTGTGCCCAGCCGGCGGCGACTCACCCGCCGGCGCGGCCTAGTCGCAGCGCCCCGTGCTGACCGCACCGGTCGCCGTGCGGCCGGCGGCCGCGTCGCTCGCGACCTCCTTGGCGGTCAGGGCATAGCCCGTCTGCGGATCGTCGGCGGCGGCGGCGAACACGACGCCGAGCACCCGTCCCTGCGTGCTCACCAGCGGGCCGCCGGAGTTGCCGGGCCGCACGCGGGCGCGCAGGGCGTAGATCTCGCGGATGACGGTGCGGTTGTCGTAGATGTTGGGACCCTTGGCCTCCTGGATCCCCCGGACACGGGCAGGATCGGCGCGGTAGGGCCCGTCCTGGGGGTAGCCGATGACGATGGCGCTCTCGCCGGTGCGCGCACGACCGGTGATCACCAGGGGCCGGGCGGAGACGTCGGGGACGTCGAGGACCGCGATGTCGCGGTTGGGGTCGTAGAGCACCACCGTGGAGTCGACCTCGCGGTCGCCGACGTGCACCTTCGGGGACCGCACGCCGGCGACCACGTGGGCATTGGTCATCACGCGGTGCGGGGCGTAGAGGAACCCGGTGCCCTCGATGCGCCGAGAGCAGGAGCGGGCCACACCGGTGATCTTGAAGATCCGGTCGCGTACGGCGGTCACGACCGCAGAGCGCGCGAGCGCCGCGTCCGGCGGGTCGACCTTGCGGACCTGCGTGGGCACGAGGTCGCCGAAGACCTCGGGGAAGCCGCGGTCGTCCACCAGCGATCGGAAGCTGTCGAACAGGCTCTTGGCCCCGCCGGGCACGGTGTCGTCGACCACGGCGAGCACCTGGGACCGCCGCACCTGCGAGGCGAGGCCGGTGAAGGGCGATGAGGCGACGGCCGTGCCGACCAGCCAGGCGACGAGCAGCAGGGAGACGACCGAGATGCCGGCCCCGGCGATCGCGTCCACCACACGAGCGGGCTTCCACACGAGGTGCTTGCGCACCCAGGCCCCCCCGACACTGGCGATCACCTGCCCCAACGAGGCGAGCAGGAACACCAGCCCGATCGCCACGGGCGTGCGCGACAGGTGGGACAGCGGGCCGGTGCGCAGCAGCGTCGGGGCAATGGTCGCTCCGAGGACGCCACCTCCCAGGAAACCCAAGAACGACAGCACACCGACGACGAAGCCCTGGCGGTAGCCGGACACGGCGAACAGGGCGATCGCGGCGAGCAGGATGAGATCCAGCAGGTCCCCGTGCACCCGCCGGACCCTAGCCGGTGACCACGACCTGGCCGTCCATGCCCGAGTGGAACGTGCAGGTGAACACGAAGGTCCCGGCCTTCGCCAGCGGCACAGTCAGGGTCGCGGTCGCGTGACCCTTCACGGTGCCGGTCTTGCCGAGGGCGGTGTCGTCGAAGACGAGGTTGTGCGGGACGGCGCCGGCGTTCTCCACCGTGACAGCGAGGGACCCGACCTTCGCGTTGACCACGTTCGGCAGAAAGGTCAGGGAGTCCGTCATGTCGAGGCGGACCGTCTGCGACGCGGGCGCGCCCGAGGCCGTGACGGTGCCCGTCACCTTCAGCGCGGAGCCCTCGTCGTCGGACCCACCGCAGCCGGCGGCGAGCAGGAGCAGCGCGGCGGCTGCTGCGATCGTGCGGTTCATGTGCTCTCCCTGGTCTGCCACGTCCGCGCGGCGAGCCGCACGGTCTCGGGGTCGAGCTCGCGCGTGCGGGAGCTGTCCCACGGGCGCTCCCAGCCGGCGAGGGTGAGGATGCCCGCGAGAAGCCCGGCGGTGAAGCCCCACACCATCAAGCCGCGCACCTGGAAGGCCGGGCCCGTGAACCCGCTCGGGTGCACCACCCGGAACCGGTTCTCGGGGTCAGTGAGCTCCGACAGCGGCACGCGCACGACGGCCGCGACCTCGCCTTCGTCGACGACGTCCACCGGGTGCGGGGCGTGCCACCAGGCGACCACGGGGTGCACGACGAAGTTCGACGGCGGGAGCCACAGGGCGGGCAGGATGCCGAGCACCTCGACCGTCGTGGGGTCGAGGCCGACCTCCTCGGTCGCCTCGCGCAGTGCCGCGGCGATCGGTCCGTCGTCCTCGGGGTCCTGGGCGCCACCCGGGAAGGCCGGCTGCCCGGCGTGGGAGCGCAGCGTCGCTGCGCGCTCGATGAGCAGCAGGTCGGGCCCGTCGGCGCCCTCCCCGAAAAGCACCAGCACCGCACTGGCCCGGCCGCTGTCGTCCGGCGGCAAGAAGCGCGTGAAGTGCTCGCCCTGCACGTGCGGGATCGCGTCGGCGAGCGGCTGCAGCCAGCTGGGGACGGTCACACGACCACCCCGAGGTGCTGCTTCACGGCCGACGTCACCTGGGCGAGCGAGGTGAAGGGCCCGCGGTGCACGAACGCGACTCTGCCGGCCCCATCGACGAACAGGGTGACGGGCGGGCCAGAGGCGTAGCGCCGCAGGAAGGCGCCCTCGTCGTCCACGACGGCCGGCCAGTGCTGCTGGACGTCCTTGGCGAACAGCAGCGCCAAGCGGGGCTCGTCCTCGGTGTCGACCCCGAGCAGGGCGACCCGGTCCCCCGCCCGTGCCGCGAACGCGGCCAGCACCGGCATCTCCCGCTGGCAGGGCGCACACCAGGAGCCGTAGACGTTCACCAGCGTCGGTACGCCGGACGGCGGGCCGTCGAGGACCACGTCCGGGCCGCCCCCGAGGCACGGCAGGACCAGGTGCGGCACGTCGCCGACTCCGGTGGGGCAGGGCGCGAGCGCGGCGGCCCGCTGCAGCGGCACCAGGTCGACCCCCGGGGCCGGCGCCGGCTCCCCACCGCATGCGGTCACCAGCGCGAGGGACGCGGCCACCAGGACGGCACGCCTCATGCCTGCCCCGTCGCCGTCGCCGTCGCCGTGAAGAACTCCTCCGAGCGCACCAGCTTCCTCGCCCGGCCCGGGTCGGTCTCGCCCTCGCCGTAGGACGGGCACAGGTCGGCAATCGCACAGGCACCGCAGGCCGGCTTGCGGGAGTGGCACACCCGGCGGCCGTGGAAGATCACCCGGTGGCTGAACATCGTCCACTCGGGCTTCGGGAGCAGCTCGGCCACCGTCAGCTCGACCTTCACCGGGTCGGTCTCCCCGGTCCACCCGAACCGGCGCACCAGCCGCCCGAAGTGGGTGTCCACCGTCAGGCCTGGCACCCCGAAGGCGTTGCCGAGGATGACGTTCGCCGTCTTGCGCCCGATGCCCGGCAGCGAGACGAGGTCGTCCAGCCGCGACGGCAGCTGCCCGCCGTACCGCTCCTCGAGGGCGGCGCCGAGCCCGATCAGAGACGTGGTCTTGTTGCGGAAGAAGCCGGTCGGGCGGATCTGGTCCTCGAGCACGGCCCGGTCCGCGGTCGCGTAGTGCCGCGCGGTCGGGTACGCGCGGAACAGCGCCGGGGTGACCTCGTTGACCCGCTTGTCGGTGCACTGCGCCGACAGGATGGTCGCGACGGCCAGCTCGAGGGGGCTCGTGAAGTCCAGCTCGCAGTGGGCCTGTGGGTAGAGCACGGCCAGCTCGCGGTTGGTGCGACGGGCCCTTCGCGTGAGGGCCAGCGCGCTCTCCTCGGTGCGGCGGCCCATGCCGCTCACCCTATGCGTGGCTCCGCCGAGCGGGTGAATGCTCCTCAAGGACCTCGCCGAACGTGACGACGCCTGAGGGGTCCGCCGAAGAACCCAGGAGTGAGCACCCGATGGATGCGACCAGCACCGCCCCGGCCGTGGCCGGCCGCTCCACGGCGACACCCACGCTGCGCAAGCCCACGGTCCGGCCCACGCCGGAGAAGACGGCGGAGCACGCGCACCTGACGCTGGACGAGCTGCGCGACTACCGCAAGGTCCTCGCCGCGGAGGAGTCCCGCGTCTCGTACTGGCGCCGCATCCTGCAGGCGCGGCTGGACCTGCTGCTCGCCGGCTCCGACGGCGACACCGACACCCTTCGCCCGGTCCTCACCGACCAGCGCGTGGGTGCGGGCCGTCGCGCGCTGGTCGAGGTCACGCCGGTGGACGACATCCCGCCGCTGCCCGACCTGGCCGGCCTCTGGGACCGCTTCGTCGACCCGACGGACGCCGCCACGGTCGCGGCGCTGGCCGACGACCTCACTGCCGCCGAGGCCCAGCTCTCGGAGTACCGGACCGTGCTGCACCGCCGCATCGGCGCTGCGACGAGCGAGCTCATCGCGCGCTACCGCGAGGAGCCCACGCTGTGCCTGTCGGCGCTCCCGCTCCAGCCCGCGCGCCGCAGCATCCCTGCCTGACACCTCCCGTCCTGGAACACTGGTGGCGTGCCCGTCCTCTGGCTCGCCCTGCTGTCACCGCTCGTGCTGCTCGTCGTCATGCTCGCGATGGACCGCGTGGAGCAAGGCCTGAGTGATCCGGAACCGGACACGCCGGGCCCGAACGTCATCTGACACACTTCCCGCCGAGGGGAAACCCACCGGCAAGGGGAGGGCGCAGCGTGGACGAGGTCCTGGCGAGAGCGGGGCTGTTCCAGGGCATCGCGACCGAGGCCGCCGAGGCCGTCGCCGCCTCCCTGGAGTTCGGTGACTACACCCGAGGCGAAACGGTCTTCACCGAGGGCGAGCAGGGCGACACCCTGTACATCGTCCTCGACGGCAAGGTCAAGATCGGGCGGCGAGCCACCGACGGGCGCGAGAACATGCTCTCGGTGATGGGGCCCTCCGACATGTTCGGCGAGCTGTCGCTGTTCGACCCCGGCCCGCGCACGGCCACCGCGACCGTGGTCACCGACGCCCGGCTCGCGTCGCTGGCGCACGCCGCGCTGCGGCCCTGGCTGACCAACCGGCCCGAGATCGCCGAGCAGCTGCTGCGCGTGCTGGCCCGCCGGCTGCGCCGCACCAACGACGCGCTCGCCGACCTCATCTTCACCGACGTCCCCGGGCGCGTGGCCAAGCAGCTGCTCGCCCTGTCGGAGCGCTTCGGCTCCTCCGAGCCCGAGGGCACCCGCGTGCACCACGACCTCACGCAGGAGGAGCTCGCTCAGCTCGTCGGCGCTTCCCGCGAGACGGTGAACAAGGCACTGGCCGACTTCGCCTCGCGCGGCTGGGTGCGGGTCGACTCGCGCGCCCTCACGATCCTCGACGCGGAACGGCTGGCCCGCCGGGCTAGGTGAGCTCGGCGAGCTCCCGCAAGCCCCGGTACGACGTGTCCGAGGGCCGCAGGTGACGGTGTGCTCCCGCGGGCATGTCGTAATCACGACATGCGTGTCGTGATCACGACATGGCTTGGGTGAGCACCATGCGCCGGCCCTTGCGGCGCACGCGGTGCGACGGCGTCCTCAGGGCGCGTCGAGCAGGTGCTGCGTGGGAGCGATCTCCGAGGTCTGGTGCGTGCTGCGTGCGGCCTCCAGGGCCCGTTCGAGGGCCTTGCGGCCGCCCTCGGCGTCGCCCGCGGCGCGCAGCGCGGCGCCGAGCACGCGCAGGGACACGACCTCCGACCGCACGTCCTCAGCGGCGGTCGCGACGGCCTCCTGGGCCGCCTCCAGAGCCTCCGTCGTCCGACCGAGGTCGAGCAGCGTCCCGGCGCGGTGCGCGAGGGCCTGCCGTCGGGGGAAGAGCAGCCCGGGGCCGTCCGCCGTGGTCGCGAGGGCGGCGTCGAGCTCGTCGAGGGCGAGTGCCGGCTCACCCCGTCGGCGAAGGACCTGAGCGTGCAGCACCCGGGCGCCGAGCGCGGCGTGCGGGGCGAGGTCGAGGCCGCCCAGGGACACGCTCACCCCGAGGGCGAACGCCTCGGCGTCGTCGAGGCGTCCCTGGTCCAGGTGCGTGTAGCCGAGCGCGACCCGGGCGAGCGTGGCGGCGACGGGGTGCCGGCCCTGCTCCGACAGCTCGACAGCCTCGGTCAGGAACGCGACCGCGCGCTCTGGCAGGTCGGCCCCCCTGGCCGCCGCGCCGGCGGCGACGAGGGCGAGCGACTGCCCCCAGGTGTCCCCGGTCTCGGCGAAGCGGGCCCGGGCCCGCTCGGCCTCGTCGGCCGCGACGATGACGTCGCCCAGCTCGGCGGCGGCCATCGCGTCGATGGTCAGCGCCGCCGCTACGCCCCACCGGTCGCCCTTCTGCTCCCCCAGCGGCAGCACCGAGGCGGAAAGGTCACGCGCCTCGTGGAAGCGGCCTTGCAGGAGCCTGACGAAGCCCTCCGTCCCCGCCACCCAGGTCAGGCCCGCGACGTCCTCGAGCGCGGCGAAGTGCTCCTCCGCCTCGCGCAGCGCCTCCATCGCGGGCTCGTAGGCGCCCCGGGTCGTCGCGCTCCAGGCCAGGTGCTGCAGGGCCCACCCGACGCCACGACGGTCCCCGACCTGCTCGGCCAGCACCCGTGCCTGCTCCACGTGGTGCTCGGCGTCGCGGAAGCGCCCCTCGAAGCAGTCCAGCAGGCCGAGCGCGCGCAGCGCCCCGGCGGCACGACGATCGTCACCGCGGTCGGACGCACCGGCAAGGGCTCCCACGAACGCCTCACGGGCCCCGCGCAGGTCACCGCGCCGGCGGCGCACCGACCCCAGCACGAGCTGTGCCTGCGCCTGGTGCTCGGGCACCTCGAGGGCCCCGGCCAGCTCGGTCTCGGCCTCCTCCAGGCGGCTCAGGACGGCGAGCGCCTCCGCGCGGGCCACCCGGACGGGCGTGAGCACCGCCGGGCCGAAGCCGTCGCCGAGCGCGGCGTCGGCGATGCCGAGGGCACGGCCGAGCAGTCCCTCCGCGGCGAGCGCGTCGTCACGCCCCAGCGCGGCCTGCCCCAACCGGCCGAGCGCGTCGAAGGCGGTACGGCGGGCGGCCCAGGCGGGATCACCCAGCGGCAGCCCCATCTCGGACGCGAGCTGCACAGCCCGCTCCCCCTGGGTGGCCGTGACGAGGTCCGCCTCCGTGCCGAGGGTGCTGCTGTCGACGGACCAGGCGGCGGCCGCGGCGTGCCGGCGGGCGCGCTCGGCCTTGGCCAGCCCGGCGTACGCGACGTCGCGGACGAGGGTGTGCGAGAAGCGGTACGCGTCGCCCTCGGGCTCGAGCAGCCGCCGCTCCACCAGGGCGCCGACGGCTGTCCGGACGACCTCCGGGTCGCCGTGACCGCTGGCCCGGCCGACGGCCTCGAGCTCGGGCAGCGCGACGTGCAGGCCCACCACGCTGGCGTCGCGTAGCACGCCCTTGGCCGCACCGTCGAGGTCGTCGATGCGCGCGGCCAGCACCGCCTGCACCCCGGCGGGGAGCACGTTGTCAGGCACCTCGCCCTCGAGCACCCAGCGGGTGCCGACGCGCACGAGCGCGCCGCGGTCGATGAGCAGGTGCAGCAGCTCGGCCAGAAAGAACGGGTTGCCCTGGGCGCGGTCGAGCAGCGCCGAGCGCACCGAGTCGTCGAGCTCGGTGGCGCCGAGGTAGGCCCGCAGGAGGCGCTCGGCGGCGGAGGGCTCGAGGGGCGCGAGGGGGACGAGCTCGGTGCGCGCGCGTGACCACCACTGGGGGCGACCGGGCACGCCGAGCATGTCCATGCGGCCCAGGGCGAGCATCAGCACCGGGCCGCGGGTGCCGTCAGCGACCTGCAGCAGCCCGTCGATGAGGGTCGGTGTGGCCCAGTGCAGGTCGTCGATCACGAGCAGCAGCGGCCCGTCGGCGGCCAGCGCGCTGAACAGCGCGGCGACCGCCTCCCGGACCGGACCGCCACCGGTCGGCGGGCCCGGGGTGGCGCTCTCCCGCGGACCGTCGGTCTCGACCTCCTCCAGCCCGAGCAGCATGCGGAGGCGCTCGGTCGTCTGCGCCGGCACCGGCCCGACGTCGGGGAGGTGCGCGAGGCGCGACACGGTGCGCTCCAATCGCTCCCGGGCGACGACGACGCTGTCGCCGGCCTCGATGCCACAGGCGGTGCGGACCATCTCGGAGACCGCCGCGAGGTCGCGGCCCTCGCCGTACGGCGCGCAGCGGCCCCACAGGACGCGCACGCCGGGCAGCTCCTCGACGCGCCGGGCCACCTCCTGCGCGATCCGGGTCTTGCCCACCCCTGCCTCGCCGGTGACGAGCACGGCATAGGGCTCGCGGGCGTCGACGGTCTCGTGGAAGCGCCCGACGAGCAGGCCGAGCTCGGCGTCGCGGCCCAGGAACGGCGCGTCGTCGCCGAGGCCGAGGCGGGTGGCGCCGGCCGGTCGCAGGCCGAGCAGCTCGAAGGCCTCGACCGGCTCGCGCTTTCCCTTGAGCCGCAAGGGCTGCAGCGCACGCCAGCTCGCGGCGGACATCGTGACCAGGGCAGTCTCGCGGCCGGCGACGACGGACCCGATGCCGGCGGAATCGGCGAGCCGTGATGCGGTGTTCACGGTGTCGCCGATGACGGTGTAGGAGAGGTGGGCCTGCACGCCGGCGATGACCTCACCGGTGTTGAGCCCGACCCGCAGGCCGAGCCGACGGCCACCGCCGCTCTCCTCGGCGACGAGCCGGCGCACGGCGGCCTGCATCTTGAAGGCCGCGCGCACCGCCCGCTCAGGATCGTCCTCGTGGGCGGTGGGCGCGCCGAACACGGCCATGAGGCCGTCGCCGACGAGCTTGTCGACGTGACCGCCGTGCTCGGTGACGATCGCGGCGAGGCTGGCCAGCACCCGGTCGGTGACGACGCCGACTCGCTCAGGGTCGAGGTCCTCAGCCCAGCTGGTGAAGTCGGACAGGTCGCCGAACAGCACCGTGACGACGCGGCGCTCGGTCTCCACCTCGGTCGGGACGGCGTCGGTGACCAGTGCCGACCCGCAGGAGAAGCAGAACCGCGCACCTTGCACGGTCGGCGACCCGCAGACCGGACAGCTCATCGCGACCTGTCAGGCCCTGAGCGAGTCAGGGCTCGTTGACGACCTGACAACTCTGGGCACGTCATCGCGAGGGGGCCAGGTACTCGAGCTGGGCGCGCACCGACATCTCGGCGGCCGGCCACAGCACGCGGTCGACGTCGGCGTAAACCACCTCGACGACCTCGCGGGGGGTGGCGGCACCGGCCGCGACCGCAGCGCGGACCTGCTCGAGCCGCTGCTCCCGGTGGTCGAGGTACTGCTGCGCGGCGGCCTCCGCGTCGGGCAGCTCGGGACCGTGGCCGGGGAGGACCGTCACGTGACCGAGGTCGCGCAGCCGGTGCAGCGAGGCGAGGTAGTCGGCGAGCACGCCGTCGGGGTGGGCGACCACGGTGGTGCCGCGACCGAGGACGGTGTCGCCGGTCAGCACGGCGTCGTCGCCGAGCAGGTGCAGCGACACGGAGTCGCCGG
>DATLCV010000009.1:0-10016 GCA_035526225.1 Mycobacteriales bacterium | reverse complement strand
AGCGTGGTCACGCCGCGCAACGCTACCCGGCAGGTCCTTGGTTGGATGGTGTCGTGAGCGTGAGCACCTGGGTGAGCGAGCGCATCCCGACCCAGCTGGTGCACCTGGACGTCGCGGGTGCGGGCCGGGTCTCGCGCTCGGTGCTCGAGGCCGAGCTGGCGCACCTGCGGCGCGAGCCCGAGGTCGGGCCCTATGTCGCCGAGGGCGGGGCCGACCTGACGCCTGGCCGGGCTGCCCTCGGCGCGCTCCTCGGGCTGGGCCACGGCGACGTCTTCTTCTCGGAGGGCTCCGCGAAGGCGTTCGACACGCTCCTGGACGCCTGGCCGCTGGAGGGTGGCGCCCGCATCGGCACGGTCCCGGGGGAGTTCGGGGGCCACGCGCGGTCGCTCGCTCGGCGCGCGCAGCGGGCCGGTTGGGAGCTCGTGACGCTGCCCGTCGACAGACTGGGGCGGGTCACCGACGTCCCTCCAGGGCTGGACCTGCTGACCCTTCCCCAGGTCGCCTCGCACCGCGGGGTGCAGCAGCCGATGGCCGACGTGCTGGCCGCCGGCGTGCCCGTGCTGCTCGACGTGGCCCAGTCGGCGGGACAGGTCGACGTGCCCGCCGGAGCAGCGGCCTACGTCGGGACCAGCCGCAAGTGGCTGTGCGGGCCGCGGGGGGTCGGCTTCGGCGCCGTCGACCCGCTGTGGCAGGGCCGGCTCGCCGAGGCCATGACCCTTCGCCACTACGAGGAGCAGGGCATGGCGCGGTACGACTCGTCCGAGTCGCACGTCGCCGGGCGGGTGGGGCTGTGCGAGGCGGCACGGACGTGGTCGCCTTCCCTCGTCCCGGTGGTCGCGGCGGCGGCCGCGGCCGCTCGCGTAGTGCTCGACGGCGCTGGTGGGTGGCGCGTCGTCGAGCCGATGGCGGAGGCCACCGGGATCACCACGCTCAGGCACCCCACGGTCGACCCGGCGACGGTGCGGGCCGCGCTGCTCGCCGGTGGCGTGCTCGTCGGGCTCGTCCCGCGCGAGCGGGCCGCGGACCTCGACGCCCCGCTGCTGCGCGTCTCGACGCACGCGTGGGTGACGCCGGGCGACCTGGAGCGGCTCGCCGCGGCGCTCGAGCAGCCCGGATCGGTAGTTTCTTCCCCGTGACAGACCTCGCCACCAGCCCGCTGCACGCCAAGCACCTTGCGCTCGGGGCGAAGATGGCCGACTTCGGTGGCTGGGAGATGCCCATCGAGTACCCCCGCGGTGGGGTGCTCAAGGAGCACGCCGCGGTGCGTGAGGCGGTCGGCGTGTTCGACGTGAGCCACCTCGGCAAGGGTGTGGTGCGCGGTGTCTCCCCGTCGGGTGTGACCGCGCTCGACTTCGTCAACGCGCGGCTCACCAACGACCTGCGCCGCATCGGTCCGGGGCAGGCGCAGTACACCCTGTGCTGCGACCCGGAGACGGGTGGCGTCGTCGACGACCTCATCGCGTACGTGCGCAGCGAGGAAGAGGTCTTCCTCATCCCCAACGCGGCGAACACCTCCGCCGTCGTCTCGCTGCTGGCCGCGGACGCCCCTGAGGGCGTCGTCGTGGAGGACCTGCACCGGAAGTACGCGGTCATCGCCGTGCAGGGGCCCCGCAGCTCCGACCTGCTCGAGGCGCTCGGCCTGCCGACGGACCACGACTACATGAGCTTCACGCAGGCCGCGGGGATGACGGTGTGCCGCACCGGCTACACGGGCGAGCTGGGCTTCGAGCTGCTGCCCCCGTGGGAGGCCGCCGGTGAGGTGTGGCAGGCCCTGCTCGCCAAGGGGCAGCAGCTCGGCGTGCTGCCCTGCGGCCTCGGGGCCCGGGACACCCTGCGCACGGAGATGGGGTACCCGCTGCACGGCCAGGACCTCTCTCGCGACATCACGCCGGTGCAGGCGAGGTCCGGCTGGGCCGTCGGCTGGGACAAGCCCGCGTTCTGGGGTCGGGACGCGCTGCTGGCCGAGCGCGCGGCCGGGCCAGCTCGTGCGTTGTGGGGGTTGGAGGCTCAGGACCGCGGCATCCCGCGCCCGCACATGACCGTCCTGCAGGACGGGCGCGAGATCGGCGAGGTCACGAGCGGCACCTTCTCGCCGACGAGGCGCGTGGGGATCGGACTGGCGCTCCTCGAACGGGGAACGACCGAGGGTGACGAGGTCACCGTTGACGTCAGGGGGAGGACCAGCGTGATGAAGGTGGTCAAGCCGCCGTTCGTGCCCAGCCACGTGCGGTGAGGGTGCTGCTGGTCGGGCTCCCGGGCTCCGGCGTCAGCACGGTCGGTGGGCTGCTGTCCCAACGGCTGGGTTGGCCCTTCCTCGATGACAGCACCCTGCTCGAGCGCACCGGATCCGCTTCGCGAGCGCTGACGGTCCTGCTTGGCATGCCCGGCGAGCTCGTGGCCGCGGTGCCCGACGAGGCGGTCGACGACCCGGTCGAGCGGGCCCGGATCGGCGCGGGCGACAGCCACGTCGTGTGGTTGCGCTGCAGCCTGCCGGTGCTCGCCCGCCGGGTCGGCACGCGCCTCGGTGACGACCCCGCCGCCGTGCTGCGCCGGCTCAACGCCGAGCGGCTGCCCCTGTTCGAGGACCTGGCGACCCAGGTCGTCGACACCGATGCCAACCCGGCCGGCGCCGCCGCGAACCTCGTCATCGAGGCCGTGCGGGGCTAGCCGCCCGCGGCCGCTGCCGTCGTCGTCGCCCCGAGCGCGAGGACGAGGAGCGCCACGGTGGTGGCCACCTCGTTCAGCGCGCCGAGCACGTCGCCCGTGAGCCCGCCTACCCGCCGTACGACGTGCTGCCTGACGAGGCGCGCCGCCAGCAGGCCCAGCAGGACCGCCGCAGCCCCGATGTCGGCACGCAACCAGGCAGGGTGCACCGCATCAGGGTCGGCGGCCAGCGCGAGTGCACCTGCCGCCACCAGGGCCACGCACCAGGCCGAGGTGACCCCCGTCCGGACGGTCTGGGCGACGAGCGCGCCCAGCCCCTCGGGCACAGCTGCGGGCGTCCGCGCGCAGGCAGCGGTGATCGCCAGGCGCCCCGTCATGACCGCGACGCAGAGCGACAGGGTGCCGCGGTGCTGACTGATGGCAGAGGAGAGGGCGGCCGTCTGCAGCAGCAGCACGAGCACCAGCGCGGCGACGCCGAGGGGTCCTGCATCGGCGCGCTTCATGACGGTGCGCGTTCCCTCCGGGTCCCGGTAGGAGGCGAGACCGTCGACGACGTCGAGCAGGCCGTCGAGGTGCAGTCCCCGGGTGAGCAGGGCGAGCAGGGCGATCATCAGCACCGCGGCGAGCAGGTCCGGGGCGTGCAGCACGCGCAGGAGGAAGACGAGCCCTGCGCTGGTGACGGCGAGCCCGAGCCCGACGAGCGGGGCGAGCGTCATCGCACGACCCGCGGTGCGCCGGTCCAGCGGGGCGGAGCGGCGCAGCCGGGCGACCGTGAGGGTCGTCAAGGCGAGGTGCAGGCCGTCAGGCACCGAGCAGCTCCAGGCCGGACCGCACGACGGAGACGGCCACGTCGGCACTGCCCTCGGTGAGCCCCAGGTCCAGCAGCGGCTCGAGCCCCATCGTCCGCCACGCCTTCGCGGCGGCGGCCAGCGCGGGATCGGATCCGGCGAGCCACCAGGTGGTCGGCGCGCTTCGGGCGGCGAGCAGGGCTGCCGCCGCCGTGGTCGTGCCGCCCCCGCAGAGCACTGGAGTACGGCGGTCCGCGAGCCGCGCGAGCAGCCCGGTGGCGCGGGTCAGCGCCGGGTCGTCCAGCCGCTGCAGCAGCGCCGGCACGTCCGCCCGCAGCGGGCGGGCCTCGCGGCACAGGGCACGGACGGCCAGGACCCGTTCGCGCCAACCTTCGGCGGGCTCGGGGGCCACCACGCTGATCGGCTCGAGGTCGAGCAGCACCGCGAGCGCTGCCAGCGGTCCGGCTCCCGCGCCGGGGGCGTCCAGGACGACGAGGTCGGCACCTGCGTCGACGAGGCGGTCGGCCTCCTCGCGTGCCGCGTCCAGGCCCTGACCCGAACCGACCTCGACGCGCACCACCGCACGCGGCGCCACCGGCGGGTCGCCGAAGACCCTGGTGAGCTCGCGCTCGAGGCGGCTCACCTGAGCCGCCTCGCCTGGCCGGCGACGACCTGGACCACCTGGTCCGCGCAGCCCGCCAGCTCGGTGGTCGCCCGCCCGAGCAGGTCGGCGAACAGCCGCCCGCTCGCGTGTGCGGGCACGACGCCCGACCCGACCTCGGGCGCGACCAGCACGACCTCGCGGCGGGTCGCCTCCCAGGCGGTGCGCAGCTCCTGGAGCGCGACGGAGAAGACCTCGCGCGCACTGGTGGAGTCCCAGTGCCCGTCGAGCACCTGCGTGAGCCACAAGCCGAGGTCGTCGATGAGGAGCGGGCCGCCCTCCTGGCGCAGGACCTGCGGCAGGTCGGCGGTCTCCAGGGTCACCCAGTGCACCGGACGTCGGGCCGCGTGCACCTCGACGCGGCGCTGCCACTCGGCGTCGTCGTCGCGTGGGGGAGCTGTCGCGACGTAGGTCACCTCGCCGTGCACGAGGGACTCGGCGTGCGCGGACTTCCCGGAGCTCTGCCCACCGATCACCAGGACGCGGTGCCCTCGGTCGTGACCGGTGCCGATCACCTGGCCGTCCCGGGCGGCGGTCGCACCCAGAGCGACGAGTCGGCGGTCGAGCTCGTCGGGGGGCGGGTTCGCGTGGCCGAGGTGGGTGGCGAGGAGCGCGGTCGCGCCGGTCACCGCGCCCGCCCGGCGCAGGCGGTCGACCTGCGCCGGCCAGGTCTCCAGCGTGAGGTGGGTCGGCATCGGCACACCGGCAAGCTCGAGCAGGACCACGTCGAAGCTCCGGCCGGCCACCGCACGGACGGTCTCCTCCGGCAGCGCCCCGGTGTCGCAGGCGTAGAGCAGGCTGCCGCCGTCGGGCGCCGTGACGTCGAAGAGCACCGCGTCCTTCGTGTGCGTGGCCTCCAGCACGCGGACCGTGTAGCCCAGGACCTCGTGCACCTCCCCGGGCAGGGCGGCCACCGTCCGCACGCTGTCGTCGAAGCGGGCGTGGGCCAGGACCGACGGCGGTGCGAGCACGGTCAACGGGCCTGCGTGCTGAGCCCAGGCGCGCCAGGCCCACGCCGGCGGGAAGTGGTGGTCCACGTGGTGGTGCGTGACGAGCACCGCTTCCACGGCCCTGAGGTCGTGCGTGCCTGCCGTCGGTCCGATGTCGATGAGGAGGCGCCCGTCGACGAGGACGGACGACTGGTGACGGAGGACGCCCTGCTCGCGGGCCCCGGTGCACGACGCACAGGTGCACCACGGGTTCGGCCACCCGTCGGACGCCCCGCTGCCCAGCACCTCGACCCGCACGCGGAGGAACGCTAGTCCGTCGCCCCTGCCCGGCGCGGCCGTAGCCTTCCCCCATGACGTGGACGTGGACCTACACCGGGCCTGAGGGCGAGCAGGTCGTTCCCGAGGACGCCGCCGAGGGCTTCCTGAGCCAAGCCGAGGCCGAGGACTGGATCGGTGTGAGCTGGCGTGAGCTGCGGGAGGCCGGCATCAGCTCGGTCACCCTGCACGAGGACGACCGGGTCGTCTACGGCCCGATGTCCCTCGACCCTGCTTAGACCCTCGTCGGGGGGCTCACCGTCTTGGCAGGGTCGGTCTCGACCACCTTGGCGAGGACGTCGTCGACGGCCTGCTTGAGGTCGGCGGGCAGGGCGGTCGCTGCCGCGTTGTCACGCACCTGCTCAGGACGCGACGCCCCGACGATCGCCGAGGCCACGTTGGCGTTGGACAGCACCCAGCCCACCGCCAGCTGCGCCATGGTGATGCCGGCGTCCGCGGCGAGCGGCGTCAGCTCCTGTACGGCGGTCAGCACCTCGTCGGCCAGCAGGCGGCGGATCATGTTCGCGCCGCCCTGGTCGTCGGTGGCCCGGGAGCCCTCCGGCGGGGGCTGGCCAGGCAGGTACTTGCCGGTGAGCACGCCCTGGGCGATGGGCGACCACACGATCTGCGAGACGCCCTCCTTCTCGCACAGGGGCACGATCTCGGCCTCGATCACGCGCCACAGCGCGGAGTACTGCGGCTGGTTGGAGATGATCCGGTCCAGGCCGAGGTCGTCGGCGATGCGCAGCGCCGACTCGATCTCCGAGGCCTTCCACTCGCTCACCCCGACGTACATGACCTTGCCCTGCCGGACGAGGTCGTCGAAGGCGCGCAGGGTCTCCTCGAGCGGCGTCTCGTAGTCGAAGCGGTGCGCCTGGTAGAGGTCGACGTGGTCGGTCTGCAGCCGCTTCAGCGAGGCGTTGCAGGACTCGATGATGTGCTTGCGTGACAGGCCCCGCTCGTTCTGCCCGGAGCCCGTCGGCCAGTACACCTTCGTGAAGAGCTCGTACGACTCGCGCTTCACGCCCTTCAGCGCTTCGCCGAGGACGCTCTCAGCCTTGGTGCCGGCGTAGACGTCGGCGGTGTCGAAGGTCGTGATGCCGCACGCGAGCGCCTCGCGCACACAGGCGGTCGCCTGGTCGGCCTCCACCTGCGACCCGTGCGTCAGCCAGTTGCCGTAGCTGATCTCGCTGACCTTCAGACCGCTGCGACCGAGGTACCTGAACTCCATGGTCCGACCCTAGGCGGTCACGGTCGGACGGTCGGCCTCGGCACCCGGAAGCGGCGCATCACGGTGGTGCGCATCAGGCCGTAGCGGATGTGGCCGCGCCAACGCGGCTCCTCGGGGAAGGCCTGCTTGATGGCGCTGCGGATCGCGAAGCCGGTGAACGTCATGTCGATCGCGACCGCGGCGAGCGACGCGAGCCAGATCGCGAAGGTGAGCTCCTGCAGCGCCGGGCTCTTCACGAGCCCGCTCACGATGACCAGGATCGCCAACGGCAGCAGGATCCAGCCCAGCGAGCGGCGGCCGTCGATCATCTCGCGGACCATCCGGCGCACCGGGCCCTGGTCGCGCTTGAGCAGCGCCGTCTCGTCACCGACCAGGCTGCCCTTGCGGACGCGCTGGCGGTTGTCGGCCTGCTTGGCGCGCAGCTGCTTGGCGGCCTCGCGCCGGCTCGTGGGCGGCGGCGCCACGGGTCCCGTCCGGCGCTTCTGCGCCTCGGACCGCTTCGGGGTGGGCCGGCCCTTGCCGGTCGACTGCTCGCTCACGCCGTCAGCCTAGGCGTCAGGGCAGCGCGAGCATCCGGTCCAGCGCGACGCGGGCGTGCCGAGCGGTCTCCGGGTCGACGGTGATGCGGTGGGGCACCCGTCCCGCCACGAGCTCCTCAAGCGCCCAGACCAGGTGCGGGAGGTCGATGCGGTTCATCGTGGAGCAGAAGCAGACGGTCTTGTCGAGGAAGACCACCGTCTTGTCGGGGTGGGCGTTCGCCAGGCGGCGCACCAGGTTGAGCTCAGTGCCGATGGCCCAGGCGCTGCCGGCGGGAGCCGCCTCGAGGGTCTTGATGATGTGCTCGGTCGAGCCGACCAGGTCTGCGGCCTCGACCACGTCGTGCGTGCACTCGGGGTGGACGATGACGGTGACACCGGGGACTCGCTCCCGAACGTCCGCCACCGACGCCGCGGTGAAGCGGCCGTGCACCGAGCAGTGGCCCTTCCAGAGCAGCATCGTGGCGGCGCGGAGCTCCTCCACGGTGTTGCCGCCGTACGGCTTGCGGGGGTCGTAGACGACGCAGTCGGCGAGTGACAGACCGAGCTCGCGCACGGCGGTGTTGCGCCCCAGGTGCTGGTCGGGCAGGAACAGCACCTTCTCGCCCTTGGCGAAGGCCCACTCGAGCGCGCGCTTGGCGTTGGAGGAGGTGCAGATCGTGCCGCCGTGCCGCCCCGTGAACCCCTTGATGGCGGCGCTGGAGTTCATGTAGCTGACGGGCACAGTGGACTCGGCGACGCCCGCCTCGGTCAGGGCGTCCCAGCAGGCCTCGACCTGCTCGAAGGTCGCCATGTCCGCCATCGAGCAGCCGGCTGCGAGGTCGGGCAGGACGACCGCCTGGTGCTCGCCGGTCAGGATGTCCGCCGACTCGGCCATGAAGTGCACGCCGCAGAACACGATGTACGGCGAGTCGGGCCGCGCCGCCGCCTGCTGGGCCAGCTTGAAGCTGTCGCCGGTGACGTCGGCGAACGCGATGACCTCGTCGCGCTGGTAGTGGTGCCCGAGCACGAACACCTGGTCGCCGAGGGCCGCCTTCGCGGCGCGCGCCCGCTCGACGAGGGTGGGGTCGGAGGCCGCCGGCAGGTCACCGGGGCACTCCACGCCGCGCTCGGAGGAGGGGTCGCTGCCGCGGCCCAGCAGCAGCAGCGCCAAGGGCGTGTGCTCCACGCCTGGCATCAGGTCCGTCACGGCCGTCCCTCCGATGATGTCGTCGTGTAGACGATAACCCCTGTCCCGGGGCGCTGCTTCCCGGGGTGCGCGCCGAATGTGACGTCACATTCGCCTCCCGAGCGGGTCGGGGGTGGAATGTGGCGCCACATTCCGCAGCAGGATGACCGCACGGCAGGATGCGGCGGGTGCGCGTGCTGCTGGCTCCCGACTCCTTCGGAGGCACGCTGACCGCACTGCAGGCGGCCGACGCCCTCGCGGCGGGCTGGCGAGCCGCGCGGCCCGGTGACGAGCTCGTGCTGCAGCCGCTGTCCGACGGCGGTCCCGGCTTCCTCGACGCGCTCCCCGGCACCCGTATCGCCGTGCTCGTCGAGGACCCGCTCGCGCGCCCGACGCTGGCGGCGTACCTGCTCGACGGCACCACCGCGTACGTCGAGGCGGCCCAGGCGGCGGGCCTGCAGCTGCTCGACCCCGACCGGCGTGACCCGGCAACCACCACGACGTTCGGCGTCGGCCAGCTCGTGCTGGCGGCGGCGGAGGCGGGCGCGACCAGGGTCGTCGTGGGGCTCGGCGGCACCGCGACGAACGACGGCGGCGCGGGCCTGCTCGCCGCCCTCGGCCTCCACCGCGCGGATGCCCAGGGAGGGCAGCTGTCCCCGGGCGGGCTCGCGCTGACCCGCACGGCGCGGCTCACCGGCCGGCCCCCGGCGCTCGAGCTGGTGGCGGCGACCGACGTGGACAACCCGTTGCTGGGGCCTTCGGGCGCGTCGGAGGCGTTCGGACCGCAGAAGGGGGCGGGGCCGGAGCTCGTCGCTGCCCTCGAGGCAGCGCTCACGCACTGGGCGGACGTCGTCGAGGCCCACCTGCGCGTACGGGTGCGTGATGCCGCCGGAGCGGGTGCCGCGGGCGGCCTGGGCTTCGCGCTGCTCGCGCTCGGGGCGACGCGCGTACCGGGGCTGGACGTGGTCGCGGCGGCCGTCGGGCTGGACGACCGGATCGCCGGCGCGGACCTGATCGTCACCGGCGAGGGCCGGCTCGACGGCTCCTCCACGCGCGGCAAGGTCGTCGGAGGGGTCGCGAGGCGAGCGCTCGAGCACGGTGTGCCGTGCGTGGCCGTGGCCGGCGAGGTGCTCCTGGGGCGGCGGGAGGCCGGCGCAGCGGGCCTGGCGCAGACGTACGCGCTCCTCGAGCACGCACCCGACCGAGCGCGTTCGGACCCGGCGGCTGTCGTGTCGGAGGTCGCCGCCGAGGTCGCCCGGCGCTGGTCTGTTGCACACTAGGAATGAGCACACGCGGCCCGATGTTGGACAGCGTGGACGTGTACCCGCTTCGAGAGGCCCCCATGAGCGAGACGACCGAGACCGTCACTGACCCGGCGACCACGACCGGCGTGGTGCTCACCGACCCCGCCGCGGAGAAGGTTGCCTCGCTGCTCGCGCAGGAGGGTCGCGACGACCTCGCGCTGCGCGTCGCCGTGCAGCCCGGCGGCTGCAGCGGCCTGCGCTACCAGCTGTTCTTCGACGAGCGCAACCTCGACGGCGACGCGGTGCAGGAGTTCGGCACCGGCGTGAAGGTCGTCGTCGACCGCATGAGCGTCCCCTACCTGTCGGGCGCGACCATCGACTTCGTCGACACCATCGAGAAGCAGGGCTTCACGATCGACAACCCCAACGCCGGCGGCTCCTGCGCCTGCGGCGAGTCCT
>DATLCV010000111.1:0-36954 GCA_035526225.1 Mycobacteriales bacterium | reverse complement strand
ACGCACGCGGACGTGGCTCAGTTGGTAGAGCACAACCTTGCCAAGGTTGGGGTCGCGGGTTCGAATCCCGTCGTCCGCTCGGAGCAACAGCGCCTCCCGGCCGGGTGGCCGAGTGGCTTAGGCAAGGGCCTGCAAAGCCCTGTACGCGGGTTCGATTCCCGCCCCGGCCTCTCCGAGAACGACAACTGCACAGCACGGACGATTGGCGCAGTCTGGTAGCGCGCTTCCTTGACACGGAAGAGGTCACAGGTTCAAGTCCTGTATCGTCCACCAGTCGAGATCCTCTGCAGCGCAGGGGATCTCGTCGATCAAGGCCTCTAGGCGTGCGCCAGGCGCGCGACCACGACGCGCTGGAGGCCGCCGACCGCCTCCTGGACGACGACGTCGTCGTGGCGGCGGCTCAGCACCCCCGTGATGCTGTCCGAGCCGCGGATCAGCTCCAGCGTCACGTCCTCGGCCCCAGGCACCGCCTCCACCCGCAGCGTCCCGGTGGCCTGGTCGAAGGCCACTCCGGGCGTCTGCAGCTGCGTGGGCTCCTGCGGCTCGGCCGTGAAGCGGTAGTCCACGACCACCGCGCCGCGCGCCTCGAGGACCCTGCGCACACCACGGGACACCGTGTCGGGGTCGTCGGCGAGCACCGTGGCCCGCAGCAGCACGTAGCGGGGGTCGGCTCCTCGCGGGCTCGCCCCGTAGGACTCGGCGTCGCGCGGGGTGAGGCCGGCCTCGGCGAGGACGTCGGCAACCTCATCGCCTTCCAGTGCCTGCCCCTGCTCGGTGTCGATGGCGGCGACGAAGCGCACGGTCAGCGTCATGCGCGCAGAGTAGAGCGAGGGGGCCGAGCCCACCCCAGGAACGGAGGAACCCCCCACCGCGCGCGGTGAGGGGTTCCTGTCGAGCACACCGGAGCTACTGCACCCGGACCCGCCGGCGGTGCACCGCGATCCCGGCACCCGCGCTCAGCAGCAGCGCGAGGGCGGCGACGAACGCGCTGGCAGGGAGGGAGGGGCCGTTGCTGCCGCCACCCCCGGCGGCCGGGCGGTTGCGGGGAATGCTGCTGTCCGGCACGACGCCCGGCTTCTGCTGGGCTGCCGCACGGTTCCCGGGAAGGGCGACCGAGGTGGCCGTGCCCGGGCCGGCGAGGGTCGTCGGGTCGACCGCACCGGCGCTGTAGACCGAGCGGACCTTCGCCGGCTGGCCGGCGTAGCCCGCGGGCACGACGATCCGGTAGGCGCCACGGCCGTAGCTTGCCGCGACGAGCTCGCGCGGGTTGCGGGGGCTCCGGTTGATGCGGAACACCGGCGCGGCGGGCAGGCCCTTGCCGAGCACCTGGTAGCGCTTGCCGTTGACGTCACCGATGTAGACGCCGAGGTCGGTCGCGACGACGAGGCCGCCGTTGAAGACGATCGCGTCGTCCGCCCCGATGTCGGGCAGGTTGCCGGAGATGTCCTTGAACGTGGCGCCGGCGTCCGTGGACTTGAAGACGTGCCCACGGCCGATCTTGCTCACGCTGTCACCCAGCGAGCCCGGCGGGATCCACTTGCGGCCGTACCCGCCGAGGGTCACGTACACCGTGCGTGGGTTGGCGGGGTCGATGCGGACCGAGTTGATGTAGCGCTTCGGCAGGCCCTTGGCCGCCGCGATGTGCCAGCCGTTCGCCGTACCGGCCTTGGGGGCCTTGGAGCCACCGACGTTGGTGGCGATGCCGCTGCTGAACGGCGTCCCTCCCGTGACGATGTCGCAGAAGCCGCAGTAGCCGGCGTAGGTCGCGTCGCCGCGGGTGTCGACGGCCGACATCTGGTTGTTGGTCTCCGTGGTCGTCGGGTCGGCGCCCACCAGGGGCAGCGTCCCCGCGTCGGCATCGCCCGGGTGCTGACGAGTGCCCAGGTCGAAGACCGTGACCCAGCCGCCGCCGCTCGCCTTTCCGTTGAGCGTCTCCTTGATCTCGCGCCCGCCGACCACGAGGTGCTTGGCGCTCGTCACGTCCATGACGAACGGCGTGGAGAACAGGGCGCTGGTGAGGCCCGGGTCGATGTCGCTCCAGGACCGGCCGCCGTCGTTGGTCCGGCTGATCGCGCCGTTGGTGTACTCCTCGTACCAGACGTTGGGGTTGTCAGGGTCGATCGCGACGTAGAAGCCGTCGCCGCCCATCGCCATGATCTGCTTGCCCTCGGGCGTGATGACCGCGGAGCCGTTGTCCTGCAGGCCCATCACGACCGTGCCGTCGGAGGCCATCGCCACGTCGTACGGGAGAAGGGTCTGAAGGCCGTTGTTCAGGCCCTTGCCCCAGCCGCCGTTCGAGAGCTGGGCGCCCTTCGCGAGCGTCTGCTTGTAGGCGCCGCCGTCGTTGCCGACGAGCAGGACCACACCGCCGGCCGCCTGCGGGACCCACGCCCCGGCGTGCTGGTCGGGGTGCGTGGTCAGGCCCTGGTTCGCCGTCGCGCTGCCGGGGTCGGTGAGCGTCGCCGTCAGCGGGCAGGGACCGTCATCGGAGCCCGTGAGCGCGCCGGCGTTGAGACCGCCGCAGCTCGAGCCGGCGAAGTACTTGCCCACGACGCGGTAGCTGCCGGCGTTGGGTACGGGCAGGATCGCGCCGGAGCCGGTCCAGATCTCCTCGAGACCGAACGCGATGCGGGTCGGGACACCGCTCTCGTCCTGCGAGGTCGGGTCGACCTGGATCCACTCGTTGTACCAGGACTGGACACCAGGGGCGTAGGTCGCGGCGTTCGCGCCGGTGAGGGCGGTGCCGCTGCCCGGTGCAGCGAGCTGCTGGGCGTCGGCGAGCTTGGTCCAGGTCAGGCCGAAGTCCTTGGAGCCGTACAGGCCGTTGAACACGGTGTTGCCCGGCACCTTGCCGCTCGGCTCAGGCAGGTCGAAGACGCTGGCCGCCTTGTTGAACTTCTTGGCGTCCTGCACGAGCGCGTAGACGTAGCCGTGGTCCTGCAGCGCGCCGGTCGCGCCGCCCAGCGCGACCCGGCCGACCACGTCGTTCGTGGCGAAGCCGGTGCCGAGGCCGGTCTGCACGTTGTTCTGGCCGGGGTTGGTGAGGTAGCGGAAGCTGCCCCTGGCCCCCGTGGCCGACCAGTACAGGCCGTTCTGGGGCGACTGCGGCTTGCCGACCGCGTTGAGCTTCGCCCCGGCGCGCCAGCCGACGGCGGCGAGCACCGCGCCGCCCTTGCTGCCCCGGCCCGAGGGCCGGACGATCACATCGGTGACGATGTTCGCGAAGTAGCACAGGGGGTTGGTCACGCTCGTGCACGTCGTCGGCAGCACGACGTTGACGAACGACCGGCCGAAGTCGGTGGAGCGGTACAGGCCCTTGGAGGTCGCGACGTAGACCGTGGACGGCCTCGCGACGTCGTGGTCGATGTTGAAGGTCAGCGCCGCGTCGGGGACGCCGCGGCTGCGGGTCCAGCGCCCGTTGCCGGTGGACCAGAACACCCCGAGGCCGGAGTAGGAGCTCCCGCCGAACGCCGGGTCGCCCGTGCCCGCAAGGATCGTCTTGCTCTTGCCGTTGCGGAGGACCTCGACGGCGCCGGTGATCTGCGTCGGAAGGCTGTCCCCGATGGAGCGCCAGGAGCCGCCCGCGTTGGTGGTCTCCCACACGCCGCCGTTCGCGACGGCTGCGTAGAACGTCTTGGGGTTCAAGCGGTCGTAGGCCAGGTCCTGGATGCGGCCTGAGAGCTGGTGCAGGCCCAGCTTGTTGACGCGGTCGTAGCCCTTCACGTCGCTGTGCAGCGGGCCCTTGCCGAGCGAGACCCACCCCGGGGCTGCCTTCGGCGCCGCCATCGCGCGGTGCTGCGCGACGGCCGAGGCGAACGCGCCGGCGGCGTACGGCAGCCCTGCGCCTTGGCGCATGCCCAGCTGGGCGTTCATGGCCATCACCTCGCGCAGGGGCTCCACGTGCAGCGCCGGCACGCAGTGGAAGCGGGCACCCGAGGCGAAGTCGGTCAGCGCCACGTCGCGCTCGCGGACCGTCCCCGCGGGGCAGTCGCTCGAGGCGGCCGCCACCCCGCTGGGCGCCGCGGCACCCAGCGTCAGCGCGGCGACCGCACCGAGCGCGGCCAAGGGCGGGAGGAGGCGGCGTGCACGCATGCGGGGCCTTTCGAGGGGGGCGTGGCTGGTCGCGCGGGGTCACCGCGCGCATCAGGGGCTACGTCGGCAACAACGACCGGAGGGGTGAGCAGTGACGCCCGACGTCACCCGTACGGGCGACATCGGACGTGTGATGCGTCACACTAGGGGCCTGCCCGCCGAGCAGGAGAACCCCGCCGGCGTGGCGAACACCACTCAACCATCAACGCTCTGCGCTGCCGCGGTCACCCCGTCGGCGCGAGAACGACCGCCGGGAGCCCCGGCAAGGAGGATCCCCCCGTGGCCATCGCGCAGCCTGACGTGACCACCGACTCGGGGTGGCGGCACCGGCTCGAGGCGCTCAAGGAGCGCTACACCGCCCGGAAGCGGGGACGCAAGGCCCGCGGGCGCTCCGGCCCGAGCAAGATGGTCATCGGTCTGGTCGCGAGCCTGCTCGTGCTGCTCGCCGTCGCCGCGGTGACGCTGAGCGCGCTCTTCTCCAACCCCGGTGGCACGAAGGTCACCCTGGGCGACATCCAGCAGCTCAGCGCCGGCGACCGCATCGAGCGGGCGACGCTGCTCGACCAGGACGACGAGGTCGTCCTCGTCCTGCGCTCGGTGGACGAGGCCAAGGCGCTCCAGCTGGCCGCCGCGGGTCAGGTCCCAGCCGGTCAGGTGGCCCCCCGCTCCTTCCCGCCGGTGCACGTCGACGGCGTGACGGACTTCGCGGCCACGGTGCACGCGAGCATCCCGAGCAACGGCGCCGCGACCGCGCGACTCGGCGAGGCCCTCACCGCCGGGGGCGTGAAGTGGTCCGTCGACCCGCAGAGCGGCCAGGCCAAGGCGCGCTTCGTCAGCATGTTCCTGCTTCCGGTCCTGATCCTCGCCAACATCTTCGCCCTCCTGTTCGCAGGTAAGAGCAACGGCGGCGCGATCGGTGACGTCACCAACTTCGGCCGCGTCGACGACAGCGCCCGCACAGGCGGCTCGCACGTCACGTTCGCCGACGTCGGCGGCGCCGACGAGGCGGTCGTCGAGCTCGCCGAGGTGCGCGACTACCTGCGCGACCCGGCGAAGTACAAGGCGCTCGGCGCGGCGCCGCCCAAGGGCGTGCTGCTGTTCGGCCCTCCCGGCACCGGCAAGACCCTCCTTGCGCGCGCCGTGGCCGGTGAGGCCGGCGTGCCCTTCTTCAGCGTCGCCGGTGCCGAGTTCGTCGAGTCGCTGGTCGGCGTCGGGGCTGCCCGCATCCGTGACCTGTTCCGCCGCGTCAACGCTGTCGCGCCCGCCATCGTCTTCATCGACGAGCTCGACGCCGCCGGCCGCAAGCGCGGCTCGGGTGGCGGCGGTGGTGGCACCGACGAGCGCGAGCAGACCCTGAACCAGCTGCTGGTCGAGATGGACGGCTTCGACGTCTCCACGGGCGTCGTGGTCATCGCTGCGACGAACCGCCCCGACATCCTCGACCCGGCGCTCATGCGCCCGGGCCGCTTCGACCGGCACATCACCGTCGAGCGCCCCGACGCGGTCGGCCGCGAGCGGATCCTGGCGATCCACGCGCACAAGAAGCCGCTCGCCGCGGACGTCGACCTCGCCCGGCTCGCGGACCGGTGCCCCGGCTTCACCGGCGCCGACCTCGCGTCGGTCGTCAACGAGGCCGCGTTGCTCACCATCCGCCAGCACGGCTCGCTGATCCACCAGAAGGAGCTCGAGGAGGCGGTCGTCCGGGTCCTGGAAGGCCCCCAGCGCCGCGGTCGCGTGCTGCTCCCGGAGGAGCGCCAGCGTGCGGCGTACCACGAGATCGGGCACATCGTCGTCGCCGCCACGCTCGGCCGCCACGAGGACATCCACCGCGTGACCGTGCTCAGCCGCGGGCGCAACGTGGCCGCCGCGACCTTCAGCGACAGCGAGGCGACGCTGCTCACCCGCAGCAGCCTGCACAACCAGCTCGTTGCGACCCTCGGCGGCATCGCTGCCGAGGAGCTGGCCCTGGGTGAGGGCTCCACCGGTGCCGAGCAGGACCTCGAGCACGCGACAGAGCTGGCACGCGACATGGTCACCCGCTACGGCATGAGCGACGTGGTCGGCCCGGTGCGCCTGCAGGTCAAGGCCGGCGAGGGCTTCCTGGGCAACGACACCGAGCTCGTGGAGCTGTCCGACCAGACGCAGCGCGAGGTCGAGGGCGCCATCCGCGCGATGATCGAGCAGGCGCGCTCGGAGGCGAAGGCCATCCTCGTCGCGCACCGCAGCGAGCTCGACGGCCTCGCGGCCCGTCTCGACGCCGAGGAGACCCTCGAGGGCGAGGTGCTCGAGCAGGCGCTCGCGCCCCTCCTGAAGCGCATCACGGCTCCGGCGGCTGCTCCGGCCGCCCGTCGCACCCCTGCGCCTCGGCGCACGGCGAGCGCGAACGGGCGGGCCAAGGCCGGCGCGAGCCGCGCGAAGGCCTGACCGTGCAGCTGGGCCGCACCCGGGCAGCGCTCCTCATGGGCGGGCTGCTCGCCTCGACGCTCCCGCTGACGGCGTCCGCGATCGCTCCGCACCTGACGTGCGGGCCGAAGCAGGTCGGCCGCTGGGAGAGCATCCCCGTCCGCGACTTCCAGGACGTGCCGGGGCTGCCTGCACAGCCTGCGCTCACGGCCTACACCGTGGACCGCGTGCGCCCGCAGGACGTGGCTGTGACCAACGGGCAGCGGGTGCAGCTCTCGCGCAGCAACGGTTGCGACTGGGCGAACTCCCTGGCCCTCGACCCGGGCGCCACCGCGGAGCAGCCCTTCGTCGGGTCCGGGTCCGCGATCGTGTCGGTCGCCCTCCTGCAGGGCAGGGCGCTCGCCGCGGTCCGCGAGGGCGCCGGCTCGTCCAGCCGGCCGCACGCGATGCGGTACGACGGGCAGCGCTGGATCGCCGCTGACAGCGGACTGCCCCCGGCCGGCGCGCCACGGCTGCTGCGTGCGGGCTCCGACGGCCGCACCGCCTACCTCACCGTCAGCCCGACCGCGACCGGCGGCAGCGACGAGGGCCCGGCGGGCACCCCGGTCCCGGTCCCGACGCTCCCGCCGCTGCCCTCTCCGCTGCCCGGCAACCCAGGTGGTGGCACCCCGACCGGCTTCCTCTACGCGACGACCGATGCCGGGGCGACGTGGACCCTGCGCACGGGCGCGGCCGACCTGCCCGCAGGCGGGACGGGTTTCAGCGCCCTCGAGGTCGACTCACGCAACGCCAACTGGCTGTACGGCATCGTCAACGGCTCGCTGCTGACGTCCAGGGACGGTGGGGCGACCTTCACCGCAGTCGAGGGCTCCGGCTACACGGCCATGGCACCGCTGTACTACGGCGCGCTGGTGGCCTTCGACGGCGACGGGCACGGGAGGGTGATTTTCGGCGGCAAGGTCGTCTCCACGTTCCCCGCTCCGACGGGGATCACCTCGGCCGCCTACCGCGCTGACGACAGCATGGTGATGGTCGAGAGCAGCGGCGCGCTGCGCATGGTCGGACCCTTCGGCCAGCAGGGCTTCGCCACCCCGTCGCAGCACCCGGCACGTCGCGGGTCGCTGCTGGGCGACAACGGCGTGCAGTCGAGCTTCCACGCGGTCTCCGGCAACAACCTGCTGCGCTTCGTCGACCCGGTCGCCCGCAGCGCGGGCCAGCCCCCGCCGCTCGCGGCCGGCGACCGCTCGGTGACCCCGCCCGTCCCCGGCACGGTCAACCCCGGCACCAAGGACATCCGGCTGCTCCTGGGCCAGACCACGACGCAGGAGTTCACGCTCGACCTGCCCAAGAACCCGACGCCGCTCGACCTGTTCTTCCTGGTCGACGTGTCCACCTCGATGACGACGTACATCGAGAACCTCAAGAAGAACCTGCACAAGGTCGTCGACGGGCTCGTCGACGCCCGCGTCAGCCTCCGCGTCGGTGTCGGCACCATGGGCACCGGCCCCGCGAAGGGCGAGGCGCCGTACCCGGACAGCTACGTCTACCCGCCCACGGCCGACCCGAACGGCCAGGTCACGCCGGGCCCGACGTACACCAAGCCGCGCATCTACGCGCTCATCCGCCCGATCGGCGAGGTCGGCAAGAGCCTCGACGAGGCGATCAACAGCATCAAGCTGGAGACCGACCCGCCGGTGGGCGCCAACCACTCGGGCACGTTCCACGAGGGCCAGCTGCTGGCGCTCGAGCAGATGGTCACCGGCAGCGGCGTCAAGTCCGAGCAGGACGACCAGTCGGGCCTCAACTCCTACTCCGCGGTCACCCCCGGCCAGGACGCCCGCTGGCGGGGCAACCCCGACATCCGCCGCATCGTGGTCATCGCCAGCGACGAGGCGTTCGACGTGCCCTACGGCACGCCGCAGAAGCCCGGCTCCTCGGTCGAGAACCCGCGCCTGGACTACCAGCACACGCTGAACATCCTCAACAAGGAGCGGGTCGGCGTCTTCGGCATCACCGCCGGTTCCCCCGACTCCGTCGCCGACATGAACGTCCTGGCACGCGGTACGCACACCGTCGCCCCTCCCGGCGGCGTCTCGTGCGGGGGTGACCCCGTGCAGGTCCTGCCTCAGGGCGCGCCCCTGGTCTGCTCGCAGGAGGGCGACTTCAGCGCGATCATCAGCCGGGTGCTGTCCCAGCTCACCGACCGCCAGGACGTGCACCTGGTCGCCCCCACGGCGACGCCGGTGCTGCGCCAGCTCGACGAGAGCGCACTGGCAGGGCTCGACGTGAAGCGGCCGAACCTCGTGCGCTTCAGCGTCACCGTGAGCTGTGTGAACGTCCAGCCCGGCACCTACCAGCAGGACATCAACGCCGTCCTGCGTGACTACACGGTCGGCAGCAGCCGGCTGTTCGTCACCTGCGTGTCACCGCAGGCCGCCGTGCCGCCCGTGCCACTGCCCCTGGGGCCGAACAAGCCGCCACTGGCGCCCGCGGTCCAGCCGCCGGTGCCGCCGCCTGCGCCGCCGCCGGCCGCGCAGCCGCAGCCGCAGCCCAACCCCAACATCAACCCGCTGACCGCAGGTGTCACGCAGGAGCAGAACGAGCTCCAGGTCGCACTCGCGCTGCAGGAGATGGCGGACGAGGAGGAGCAGACCGAGGGCGTGGAGCAGATGGCCATGGTCGACCGGCGCTCGCAGGAGGAGGTCCAGGCGCTGGGCGTGCTCCTGTTCGCGATGTCCGTCTGCGCGGGCGTCGGCCTCTCGCGTCTTCGGGCACGTCCGGATGTGGTGCTCCGCCGGGCTCAGTAGCCTGGGGCCGGTGACGGAGGCGGGCCGGGTGTACGGCGGACGCTCGGAGCGGGAGCGCCGGGCGGACCGACGTGCCCGGCTGCTCGCCGCAGGTCTCGACCTGTTCGGCACCGAGGGCTGGACGGCGACGACCATCGAGAAGCTCTGCACCGCCGCGGGCGTGGCGACGCGCTCCTTCTACGAGGAGTTCTCCGGCCGGGAGGCGCTGCTGCTCGCGGTCTTCGAGGACGTGCTGGCAGGGGTGATCGCCGAGGTCACCCCGCGGGTGCTGAAGGGCGGCACGGTCGCCGACCAGCTCCGCGCCGGGCTCGGTGGCTACGTCGAGCACCTCACCGCGGACCCCCGGCGGGCGCGCGTGGTGCACCACGAGATCCGGGTCGCGGGCACGCTCGAGGACCAGCGGCAGGCGGCGGCACTGCGGTTCGCCGACCTCATCGCGCGCACTGCTCGGCTGCCCGCCGAGCCCCGCACCCACACGCTCGGCATCGCGCTGGCAGGGGCGGTCAGCGAGGTGCTCGTCGACTGGGTCGCGCAGCCCGAGCCGCGACCGGAGACGGGTCCCCTCATCGAGGTGCTGGTCGAGCTCTACCTGTCCGCGCTCACCGGCTGACCGCTCTGACGGGCCAGCGCGCTGATCCGGCTCAGGCACCGCAGGTACTTCTTGCGGTAACCGCCCTGCAGCAGGTCAGGCGGGAACAGCACCTCGAGAGGCACGCCCGAGGTCGCCACCGCGACGTCCCGGTCGTAGAGCCGGTCGACGAGCACCACGAGGCGCAGCGCCGATGCCTGGTCGGAGACGGGAACCACTCCCTCGAGGCACACCAGGTCGAGGCCGTCGACCAGCGCGCCGTACCGACTGGGGTGCAGGCGGGCCAGGTGCTCCAGCAGCGCCTCGAACCCGTCGTACGACGGGTGGTGCGCCGACGCGGCCCGCTGGCGGAGCGCGTCCGGGGTCAGGGGTGCCGGCGCGGCCGGCAGCCCGCGGTGCCGGTAGTCCTCCCCGTCGACCCGCACCGGCGTGAAGTGCGCCGCCAGCCCCTGGATCTCGCGCAGGAAGTCGGTGGTCGCGAAGCGCCCCTCCCCCAGCGCGTCGGGCAGCGTGTTGGAGGTGGCCGCCACCCGGACGCCGGCGTCGACCAGCCGGCGCAGCAGCGTGCTCACCAGGACGGTGTCGCCGGGGTCGTCCAGCTCGAACTCGTCGATGGCCAGCAGCCGGTGGTGCGAGAGCGCGGCGACCGTGGCCGGGAAGCCCAGCGCGCCGACGAGGTGGGTCAGCTCGACGAAGGTGCAGTAGGCGCGGGGCTCGGGCGACTCCTGCCACAGCGCGGTCACGAGGTGGGTCTTGCCGACCCCGAAGCCGCCATCGAGGTAGACCCCCGGCTTGCCCGCCGGTGCCGCGCGCCCGAACCGGCGCCTGGCCGGTCCGAGCGTGGTCGCGAACTCGCGCATCGCGGCGACGGCGTGCATCTGGCTCGGCTGATCCGGGTCGGGAGCGTAGGTCTCGAAGCGCGCTCCCGCGAAGCGCGGTGGCGGCACCATCCCTGCCACGAGGGCCTCGGCGGGGACGACCGGCTCGCGGTCGACGAGACGGAGGGCCACGAACGGAGAGGATAGGTTGCCCCCCGTGACCTCAGTCGAAGGAGCCGACCCCGGCGTCGTCGGGCCCTACCTGGTGAGCGCCCTCGGGGACGCGGCCTGGGCCGAGGCGACGGTGACCCTGATCGCCGGTGGCAAGAGCAACCTCACCTACCGCGTCGACTCCCCTGCGGGTGCTGTCGTGCTCCGGCGGCCGCCTCTCGGGCACGTGCTCCCCACCGCGCACGACATGGCCCGGGAGCACCGGGTGATGTCCGCCCTGGCGGGGACCGCCGTACCCGTGCCGCGGATGCGGCACTTCTGCAGCGACGCCGACGTCCTCGGCCAGCCGTTCTACGTCATGGACCTCGTCGAGGGCCACATCGTGCGGCAGCAGTTCCCGGAGGGCTACGCCGAGACGGAGCCGGAGCGCCGGCAGGTGTGCGAGCGGCTCGTCGACGTGCTCGGCACGCTGCACCAGGTGGTGCCGGAGGACGTGGGGCTGGGCGACTTCGGCCGGCCCGACGGGTACATGGCGCGTCAGGTCGCGCGGTGGAGCAAGCAGTGGGACGCCTCCCGGCTGGACGGGATGGAGGCGCTCGACGCGCTGGCCGCTGAGCTCACCGCCGCGCTGCCCCCGACGCAGCGGTTCACGGTCGTGCACGGCGACTACCGGCTCGACAACACGGTGCTGGACCCGCAGGACGCCGGACGCGTGCTCGCCGTCCTCGACTGGGAGATGTCCACGCTCGGCGACCCGCTCGCCGACCTGGGCGTGCTGCTCGTCTACTGGAACCAGGCCGACGACACCGGCGCGCGGCAGGGCGGCCTCGTCGTCCCCAGCGTCACGGCGCAGCCGGGGATGCTCACGCGCGCCGAGGTGGCGGACCGGTACGCCAAGGCCTCCGGCCTCGACCTCGAGCCGCTCCCCTGGTACCTCGCCTTCGGGTTCTTCAAGCTCGCCGTCGTGTGCGCCGGCATCGCGATGCGGTCGAAGGCCGGAGCGATGGTGGGCGAGGGCTTCGACGGCTTCGAGGCCGTTGTCCCCACCCTGGTGGAGCTCGGGCGGTCGACCCTCAGCGAGCGGACGCTCGCCTGACCCGCCAGGCCCACAGCACCAGCGGAGCCTGCAGGGGCAGCCGCGCGTAGGACAGGAACCGCTCCTGCGTGCCCTCGGCATCCAGCGCCATCTTGATGTTGCCGGGGAACACCGCTACGAACAGCACTGCAGCCGCGAGCGCACCGCGCTTCCTGGTCGGTGCGTTGGCGATGGCGCCGGCGACCGCGAGCTCGACGACGCCGCTGCCGTAGGTCCACGCCCGCTGCGAGCCGGGCAGCACCTCCGGCACGAGCTTGTCGTAGAAGTCGGGTGCCACGAAGTGCGTCACCCCCGCGCCCGCGAGCAGACCGGCGAGCAGGTACGGCGAGACGCGCGACATGCCGTGCACCCTAGGCCGACCGCCTCCCGGAGGCGGACCCTGGTGGCACTGGCGGCCTAGGGTCTGCGTCCATGACGGTCGAAGCGGGGACGTACGAGCACTGGAAGGGGCCGCAGTACCTCGTGCTGGGGCTGGGTCACGACGCGAACGACGACGCGCGCACCGCGGTCGTCTACGTGCCGCTCTACCCTGTCGACGGGCCGCCGTTCGCCGTCCGGACGCTCGAGGACTTCACCGCGTGGGTCGACCCCTCGTCGGGCGCGACGACGACCGAGGGTGAAGGGGTGCCGCGCTTCCGCCGGATCAGCTGATGCGCAGGGCGGTCAGGATGCCGTCGCGGATCGGGACGATGCTCGACACGAAGCAGGGGTCCTCGGCCACGAGGCGGTTGTGCTCCACGATCCGCGCGGTCCAGCCCGCGCCCCGACCCTCGCGCTCGGTGCCGTCGGCGACGCGGCCGTCCCACAGGGTGTTGTCGCACAGGTAGAGGCCACCGACGCGGAGGCGCTCGCGGGCGGCCCGCCAGCAGTCGGGGTAGCCGTCCTTGTCGACGTCGCAGTAGACGACGTCGAACTCGCCCTCCTCCTGCGCGAAGCCGGCGAGGGCATCCCCCACGCGGTAGCTGACGCGGTCCCAGAGACCCGCCCGCGTGAGGTAGTCCTCCCCGCGCACGGCGTTGTCCGGGTCGCCCTCGGTGCACACGACGCTGCCCGTCGGCCCGACCGCTCGGGCGAACCAGTACGCCGAGTACCCGTAGCCGGAGCCGAGCTCCATCACGCGCCGCGCACCGACGGAACGGGCAGCGAGCTCGAGGTAGCGCCCACTCGCCCTGCCCACGATCGGGAACCCGTGCTCGGCCGCGCGCGCCTCCATGTCCGCGAGCACGGTGTCGCCGTGCTCGCTCTCGGCACGCTGCGTGAGATACCGCTCGACGTCCTCGCTCATCCACCGGCTCATGGCCTGGACGCTAGACCGCTCTCGAAAACGGGGCGACCCTATCGGTGGGCTCCCGTAGCGTCAGTGCCGCGATGCGCACGCTCGAGCCGGACACCCCGGCGCCTCACGCACCTGCCCCGCAGACCGCGGGGGCGGGTGCTGCGCCGCACCCGGACCGAGCCCTCGACTGGCGTCGGCTCCGCCATCCGGCGGTCGTCTCCGCCCTCGTCGCCGCCCTGCTCGCCGCCGTCGGCGAGACCTTGGGCACGGTCGTCGCGGGCCGGCTCGCCGAGTCGCCCTCGGGCAGCCTCATCGCGTGGTTGGCGCTGTGCCTCGTCGGCGGCGCCGCTCTCGACACGGCCGGACGCACCGCGTGGGCAGCCGTGGTCGACCGCGCTGAGGGGCGGCTGCGGGCGGACCTGCTGTCGGCTGCTCTCGCGCAACCGCTGCCTGTGCTCACCGAGACCGCCGTCGGCGAGGTCCTGGACCGCGTCGACGACGACACCCACGAGCTCGGCGTGCTGCTGCGCCGGATGGTCTGGGATCTCGGGCGGACCCTGCTGCGCGCCCTGCCGATGTGGGTCGTCGCGGGCCTCGCGTGGTGGCCGGCGTGGTTCCTGTTCCCGTTGGTCGGGGTCGCCACCTGGCTGGCAGCCCGCCCGCTCGCCGGTGAGATCCGGGAGCGCAAGGTGGCCGAGGAGATGGCCTGGACCGATCACGCCGCCGCGATGGAGGAGGGCGTCGCGGCGCGCGACGACCTGCGCTCCAGCCTGGGCCAGGCCTACCTCGTACGGCGGTGCGCCGAGCTCTCGGCCGCTGTCCAGCGCCGGGTGGCGGCGACCTGCCAGGCCGCGACCACCATGACGCGCCGAGCCGGGCTGATCCTGCACGCCCTGCTGGCGGTGTGCGCCGTCGGCGGCATCGTGCTCGTCGACGCGGGCCGCATGTCCACCGCCTCGCTGGTGACGCTCTTCCTCGTCACCAGCGCCTTCGTCGGCCAGGTCTACCAGACCATCCGGCACGTCCCCGACCTGCAGCAGGGCCTCGGCGCGCTGGCGCGACTGCGTCAGCTGCTGTCGGTCGAGCCCGAGCCGACAGGTGGCCGTCCGCTGCCGTCAGGTCCGATCGAGATCGTCGTCGAGGGCCTGCGCTTCTCCTACCCGCAGGGCTCGTTCGCGCTGCGCGGGGTCTCGATGGTCGTCCCGGCCGGGACGACCACGGCACTCGTCGGACGCACCGGCAGCGGCAAGTCCACGCTGGCCGCGCTGCTGTCGCGTGCCATGGAACCCCCGGTCGGCACGGTGCGGCTCGGCGGTGTCGACGTCCGAGACCTGGACCTGCAAGCGCTCCGCGCCGCCGTCGGCGTCGTGACCCAGCGGACCGAGATCCTCGCCGCGACCCTGGCCGAGAACGTCACGCTCTTCGCCGAGATCCCGCGGGCGCGGGTCGAGGAGGCGGTCGAGACCCTCGGCCTGACGGACTGGGTGGCTGCCCTGCCCGGCGGCCTGGACACGCCGCTCGGCCCGGGTGGTGTGGCGCTGTCGGCGGGCGAGGAGCAGCTCGTGGCGTTCGCGCGCCTGCTCGTGCGCGACGTCCAGGTCGTGGTGCTCGACGAGGCGACCGCCCGCATGGACCCGCTCACCGAGGCCCGCGTCGTGCGCGCCGCCGAGGCGCTGCTCGACCGCCGTACAGGGGTGGTGGTGGCCCACCGCCTGTCGACCACGGCGCGTGCAGACCGGGTTGTCGTCCTCGAGGGCGGCCGTGTGGCGCAGCAGGGCTCCAGGTCCGAGCTCGCCCGCGAACCGGGACCGTTCCGTGAGCTGCTGGAGGCGACCGCCCTCGAGCACATGGACGTGCTCGCCGACGGCCCGGACGACGAGGTGACGGCACTGGGCTCGGCTCGGAGGACCGTCGCGCCACCCGAGGTGGCGGAGCCGGGCACCGGGCCCGGGCTGGCACGGGGCACCGCCCACGTGCTCAGGATCCACCCGTGGTGGGGGCTGGGCGGGGCGGGCTTGTTCTTCGTCTCCTCGCTGCTGGGGGCGTTCGGGGTCGTGACGGGCCTGGTGTGGGGGCGACTCGTCGTCGACCTCGAGTCGGGCGGCGCCTCCCTCGGGCTGACCATCGTGCTCGCGACGAGCCTGATGGCCTCGCCGTTGCTGCTGTCCGTCGCGACGCGGTACTACCCGCAGTGGTGGGTGGGCGTGATGCTGCGGGTGCGGCTCGCGGTCCTCCTCGGGCAGACGGACCAGGAGCGACTGCCCCGTACGCCCCCCGGCGAGGTCGTCGCGCGGGCCATGGACGCCGACCGGCTCGCGAGGTACGGCGACCGCTGGGTCGACTTCGCCAACGGCCTGCTCATCGCCGGGGCGGCGGCGCTGGCGGCCCGCAACCCGCTCGCAGGGGCCGTGCTCCTCGCTGTCATGGTGGGCTCGGCGCTGGCGTCGGCCATGGGCTCACCCCTCGCCGGCCGGTCGGCAGCTGCGTCCTCGACGGCGAGAGCCCGCTTCGGTCGGGCGCTGGTGTCCGCCCTCGACTCGGCGCGCACCGTCAAGCTCGCGGCGGCGACCCCCGGTGTGCACCAGCACCTGCGCGAGGTGGACGGCGGTCGCATCGACGCCGCCGTGCACGAGCACCGGGTGCAGGCGGTCCTCGACGGGCTCCCCGTCGTCCTGGTCAAGGCCGGGGTCGTGGTCGGCTGGCTCGTGCTGCTCCAGGGTGGCTGGGACCTGGCGACGACCCTGCTCGTGACGACAGCCGTCAACGGCTTCGACTGGTTCGGCCGGGTGGCCGGCGCGGTCGTCACCGAAGCACCCGGAGTCCGGAGGTGGCAGGAGGCGACGTGCCAGCTCGCCGGCGGCGCCGACCTCATGGCCATGCCGCCCGGGGTGGATCTCGTGCACGGGCGCGCGCCCCTGCCGCGGGTCGTCGAGTCAACACCGCTGCAGTCGTTGACGCTGCGCGGCTTCGCCGCAGTGCACGACGACGGGACGGTAGGGGTGGAGGGCGTCGACCTCGAGGTCCGCGCCGGCGACATCGTGCTGCTGGTGGGCCAGGTCGGGGCGGGCAAGTCCAGCCTGCTCGGGGCGCTGGCGGGTCTCGTGCATCACGACGGCGCTCTGCTGTGGAACGACAGTGAGGTGCACAGCCCCCAGCTGTTCCTGCGCCCCGGCCAGGTCGCCTACGTCTCGCAGGTGCCACGTGTGCTGTCAGGGACGTGGCTGGACAACGTGCGGCTCGACCACGAGCGCGCGGTCGACCTCGCGTTCGACGACGCCCGCCTGCGCCGCGACGTCGACGACGCCGGCGGGGTCGAGTCCGTGGTGGGGCACCGCGGCGTGCGGCTCTCCGGGGGTCAGGTGCAGCGGCTCGCGCTGGCCCGCGCGCTCGCCACCGGAGCCGAGCTCCTGCTCGCCGACGACGTCTCCAGTGCCGTCGACGCGCGCACGGAGGTAGAGCTGTGGCGCTCGCTGCGGCGCCGCGGCACGACCGTGGTGGGCGCCACCTCGAAGCGGGCTGCGCTGAGGCTCGCGGACCGGGTCGTGGTCCTGGTCGACGGGCGCGTCGTGGCGACTGGTCCCTGGCGGGATCTCGAGCCCGACTGGGGCCACCTCGCCGGTTGACCCGACGTCGTAGTGCGGCGGCGCGGCGTTCTCGATCAGGCGGAAGCCAGCACGAGCACGCTGCGCAGCAGGCCGGCACGGGTGGCCGTCACGTGGTTGCCCACGCGCTCGGCGAAGGCCTCCCCGAACACGTCGACAGGGCTGAGAGCGGCGCCCTGCCTGTTACCCGTGATCGCCTCGGTGCGGTCCTCGACCTCCTCGACCTGGAAGCCTGCTGCTCCCAACCGCCGGGTGTAGTCCTCGACGGTCTCCAGGAACGACGAGCGCGCGTCCTGCGCCCACGGGAGCGGGTACGGCGGGTCGCCCGCCCCGGTGGACATCTGCTCGTAGAGCGCGAAGGGGCTGCCGGGCGCCAGCACGCGGTGCACCTCGGCGAACACCGCGTCCTTGTCGGGGACGTTCATCCCGACGTGCACCATCACCGCGGCGTCGAAGCTGCCGTCCTCGAAGGGGAGCGTCTCACCTGGTGTGGCGAGGAAGCGAGCCCGCTCCTGCAGCCCCACCCTGGCGGTCAGGTCGTTCGCCGCGTCCACGAACTCCTCGACCAGGTCGATCCCTGTCACCGTGGCGCCGCTGGTCGCGGCCATCCGGGCGGGGCCACCCAAGCCGCTGCCGACGTCGAGCAGTCGCGTACCTGGTGCGACACCGAGCCGGCTCAGCACGTGCTCGGTGGCTGCCGCTCCGCCGGCGTGCAGGTGATCGACGGGGTAGAGGTCGGAGGCCGTCAGGTGCTCGACATCGACACCCGCCGAGGAGAGCGCCCCGAGAACTGCCTCGCTCAGCCCCGCGGACCCGTAGTGACCGCGGACCAGGTCACGGACATCCATGGTGACGCACCTCCGGGGCGACGGTAGACCGCATCACGGCTCGCGCGCCACGCGGGCAGCGGCATGATGACTCCCATGCGACTACCCGTGATGCCGCCTGTCTCGCCGATGCTGGCCAAGAGCGAGCCCGACGTGCCGGAGGGCGACTACCTCTACGAGCCGAAGTGGGACGGGTTCCGCTGCGTGGTGTTCCGCGACGGGGACGAGGTCGTGCTCGGCAGCCGGAACGAGAAGCCGCTCACGCGGTACTTCCCCGAGGTGGTCGAGGCGGTTCGCGCGAACCTGCCGGCGCGGTGCGTGGTCGACGGCGAGATCGTCATCGCCGGTGACGGCGGCCTGGAGTTCGAGACGCTGCAGCAGCGCATCCACCCGGCTGACTCGCGGGTGCGGTTGCTCGCCGCGCAGACGCCGGCGAGCTTCGTGGCCTTCGACCTGCTCGCCCTCGGTGACGAGGACCTCACCGGGCAGCCCCAGCAGGTCCGCCGTACGCGGCTGGAGGAGGCGCTGGCAGGCGCGCAGCCGCCCATCCACCTGACGCGGGTGACCACCGACCCGACCGTGGCGCGCGAGTGGTTCGCGGTGTTCGAGGGAGCAGGACTGGACGGGGTCGTGGCCAAGCCGCTCGCCGCGACGTACCAGCAGGACAAGCGCGTCATGAAGAAGGTCAAGCACGTCCGTACGGCGGACTGCGTCGTGGCCGGCTACCGCCTGCACAAGTCGGGGCCGGTCGTGGGGTCGCTGATGCTGGGGCTCTACGACGACGAGGGGAACCTCAACAGCGTCGGGGTCGCGGCGAGCTTCCCGATGGCGCGCAGGGCCCAGCTCGTCGAGGAGCTCGCGTCCTTCGTGACGACCGACGAGGGTCATCCCTGGGTGGGCGCGCAGGCGGTGGACCAGAACCCGATGAAGAACGCGGGCAGCCGGTGGAACAACGGCAAGGACCTGTCGTTCGTCGCGCTGCGGCCGGAGCTGGTCGTCGAGGTCGGGTACGACCACATGGAGGGTCGACGCTTCCGCCACACCACGCAGTTCAAGCGGTGGCGCCCCGACCGCGACCCGCGATCGTGCACTTACGAACAGCTCGAGGTGCCGGTTCGGTACGACCTCGCCTCTGTGCTGAGCTGAGCCACTGGCAAGATCAGGCGGGTGACGTCACCGCTCGACCGCCTCGTGAAGCTGCTCGACCTCGAGAAGATCGAGGAGGACATCTTCCGCGGGACGCAGCCCGCCGAGTCCCTGATGCGCGTGTTCGGCGGTCAGGTCGCCGGCCAAGCGCTGGTCGCCGCCGGGCGCACCGTCCCTGCCGACCGACCCGTGCACAGCCTGCACGCGTACTTCCTGCGGCCGGGCGACCCGTCGGTGCCGATCGTGTACGAGGTCGACCGGATCCGGGACGGCAAGGGGTTCACCACCCGCAGGGTGGTCGCGGTGCAGCACGGGAAGGCCATCTTCAACCTCAGCGCCTCCTTCCAGCTCCCGGAGACGGGGCTGGAGCACCAGCAGCAGATGCCCGCCGTACCGGAGCCGGAGTCGCTGCCGACGCAGGCCGAACGACTCGCGCCGTACGCCGACGAGGCGCCCTGGTACACCCGGCCGCGTCCCATCGACATCAGGTACGTCGGCGACCCGCCTCGGATCCTGCGCGACAAGGTGCTTGCCGGGGAGACCCCCAGCGCACCGCGGTCGAGCGTCTGGATGCGGGCGGACGGGACCTTGCCGGACGACCCCCTGCTGCACGTCTGCGCGGTGACCTTCGCCAGCGACATGACCCTGCTCGACTCGACGCTCGTCACCCACGGCAAGGCGTTCGGCAAGGACCCGCTGATGCTCGCGTCACTCGACCACGCCATGTGGTTCCACCAGCCGTTCCGCGCCGACGAGTGGTTCCTCTACGACCAGGACTCGCCGGTCACCGGGGGCGGGCGCGGCCTCGCGCACGGATCGATCTACACCCGTGACGGCCGCCTCGCCGTGACCGTGATGCAGGAGGGCCTGATCAGGCTCTAGGACGGTCCTTGTCCCTGCTCGGCTGGACGCGCTTGGGCTCACCGGGCTGCAGCGCGAACGACGGGGGGAAGGGCGCCTCGCCGTCACCCTGGCGCTCGTAGAGCTCCAGCAGCGGCGTGAGGTCGTGGGCGAGGTCGTCGATGGCCGCGTGCACGTCACCGAGCGAGGCGAAGCGATCCCGCATGGTCCAGATGTCGAAGTCGGCGATCTCGCACTCCGCCAGCTCGTCCCACGTCACCGGTGCGCTGACCGTGGCCTGCGGCCGCGCGCGGACGCTGTACGCCGAGGCGATGGTCTGGTCCCGTGCCATCCGGTTGAAGTCGAGGAACACGCGCTCGCCGCGCTCCTCCTTCCACCACCGAGCGGTCGCGATCTCCGGCCGCCGCCGCTCGACCTCGCGGGCGATCGCGACCGCGCAGTGCCGCACGTCGGTGAAGGACCAGTCGGGTCGGATCCGCAGGTAGACGTGCACGCCCTTGCTGCCACTGGTCTTGGGGTAGCTCACCATCCCCAGCTCCTCGAACAGGGCCCGGACCTCGTACGCGACCTCGACCACGTCGTCCCAGTCGGTGCCGGGCATGGGGTCCAGGTCGATCCGCAGCTCGTCGGGCTGCTCGGTGTCGGCCCGCCTGCTGGGCCACGGGTGGAAGTCGAGCGTGCCGAGGTTGGCCGCCCAGGCGACGTGCGCGACGTCCACGGGGCACAGCTCCGTGGCCTGCCGGCCGCTCGGGAAGTGCACGGTCGCCGTCTCCAGCCACTCCGGCCGCTTGTCGGGCACCCGCTTCTGGTAGATCGCCTCGCCCTCGGCGCCGTCGGGATGCCGCTTCAGGACCGTCGGTCGCTCCCGCAGCGCCCGGACGACGCCGTCCGCCACGGAGAGGTAGTACTCGACGAGGTCGAGCTTGCGCCCCTTGCCCTCGGGCAGGCCCCTGAAGTAGGTCTTGTCAGGGTTGGTCACCTTGACCAGGCGCTCACCCGTCGGCGTGTCGACGGGGATCTCGACGAAGGGCGACGCCACGTCCCGGACGCTATCCCACGATCAAGGCCGGGCTGGTACGCCGAGAGCCCCGGCCGGAGAGGACATCACGTGAAGAGCACCCGCAGCTACCCGGTGCAGAAGTCGGACGAGCAGTGGCGCCAGGAGCTGACCCCCGAGGAGTACGCCGTGCTCCGCCAGCAGGGGACCGAGCAGGCGTGGACCGGTGAGTACAACGACACCAAGACCACCGGGGTCTACTCCTGCCGGGCGTGCGGCGCCGAGCTGTTCCGCTCCGACGCGAAGTTCGACTCGCACTGCGGGTGGCCGAGCTTCTACGCGCCGAGCAGCGCGGACAACGTCGAGCTGCTCGAGGACCGCTCGTACGGCATGGTCCGCACCGAGGTGCGGTGCGCCTCCTGCGGGTCGCACCTGGGGCACCTGTTCGACGACGCCCCCCAGACCCCGACCGGGGACCGCTACTGCATGAACTCCGTCTCGCTCCGCCTGGAGGCCACCGCCGAGGGGTAAGGACGGAGGGCACCCAGGGGGAAGCCCTTTGCAACTGCAGGAGGGGGTTGGCGTGTGTCGCGGGCGGAACACTTCTCGGTGTGAGCACCGCGCTGGTCGACCGGATCGACCTGCCGCCGGACCCCTCCAGTGTGGGTCAGGCCAGGTCGTTCGTCACCGCGCGCCTCAAATCATGGGGGTGCTCAGCGGTGGCCGACACCGGCGCGCTGCTGACGAGCGAGCTGGCCGCCAACGTGGTGCTGCACGCGCACACGCGCTTCGCCGTGGTCCTGACCCGGACCCCTTCCGGGGCCCAGGTGGACGTCCTGGACAGCTCTGATGACGCCCCCGTGCTCCGTGCTCACGACCTGGCAGCACCCAGCGGGCGCGGGCTCGCGATCGTGGCCTGCCTCGCCTCTGAGTGGGGGGCCACGCCACCCGAGGAGCTGATCGGCTTCCGCAAGGGCGTCCGCTTCGCCCTGGGGTGAGTCAGGGCACCACGGGTGACGGTTGGTAGTGCAGCGCTCGAAGCCGGGCCAGCAGGAAGCGCACTGCGACCAGCGTCTGACCGCGGTGCCCCCCGCCGTCGTGCAGGAGCACGACCGCCCCTGGCCGCACCCCGCGCAGGACCTCCCGCGCAATAGCGCGTGCCCCGGGCGTGGTCCAGTCCCGTGGGTCGACGTTCCAGCCCAGCGTGCTCATGCCCTGGCGCCGAGCCTCCCGTTCGAGGGCCGGCGACCAGACCCCGCCCGGCGCCCGGAACAGCCGTGGCGTGACGCCGGCCGCTCGCCGTACGGCTGCCTGCGTCCGCGCGAGCTCGCGGGTCACGACGGCAGGCGAGCGGCTCGGCAGCCGCTCGTCGTGGGACCAGCTGTGGTTGCACAGCGCGTGGCCGCCGCGCACGATCGCCCGCACGAGCTCGGGGTGCCGGGCGACCTGGCGCCCGACGACGCAGAACGTCGCGCGCGCGTGGGCGGCGGCGAGAAGCCGCAGCACGCGCGGCGTCCAGGTGGGGTCGGGGCCGTCGTCGAAGGTGAGGGCGTAGGCCCGTGCTCTCACCAGGTGACCCGGATGCGACGGGACCAGCACCTGCCGTCGGGACGTCTCCCCGGACAGCTTCCCGCGGACGACCCGCACGGTCGCGGGCCTGGCCCCGATGTACAACGAGGCCACCCCGGGCGAGACCGGCAGCTGCTCGGTCCGCACCTCGACGGGCTCGGTGACGTCGGCGCCGGGCAGCACAGTGAGCACCGACCCGGGCGTCACCCGCGTGTCGGGCGCGACAGGGTGACCGTCGAGCAGGACCTGACCGGGCTGGTGATCGCCGTCGATGGGACGGTGCGAGACCAGGGTCAGGACGCGCCCGGCGGGTACGACGACGCGGGCCTGTCGCAACGCCTCGGCGACCGTCGTCACGCCCGCCAGCGGCACCGACCGCGCCCCGACGCGCACGCTGGGCACGTCGGCGGGTGGCACTGAGGACACCAGGCAGCCGGTGGTGACGAGCACCACCACGAGCCAGCGCGCCAGCCCCACCCGCGTTCCCCTCTCGCTGAGCCGGGTCAAGGGAGCGCGGCGACGAGCTCGGACAGCGGCTTGCGCGCACCCGTCCAGAACGGCGTCTCGAGCTTGGTGTGCACACGCGCGCGCGAGCCCCGCAGGTGCCGCAGGCAGTCGACGATGCGGTGCAGCTCGTCGGCCTCGAAGGCGAGCAGCCACTCGTAGTCGCCGAGGCCGAAGGCGGCGACGGTGTTGGCACGCACGTCCTCGAACTCTCGCCCCATCTGCCCGTGCTCGGCCAGCAGCCCACGACGTTCGAAGTCCGGCAGCAGGTACCAGTCCAGCGAGCGGTTGAAGGGGTAGACGCAGACGTACTTGCGGGGGTCCTCGCGTCTCACGTACGCCGGGATGTGGTTGCGGTTGAACTCGGCCGGGCGGTGCAGGCCGATGCTGGACCAGACGGGCGCGAGGTGGCGGCCGAGCTCGGTGGAGCGGAACCGCGAGAACGCGTCCTGGAGCACGTCGACGTCGGGGCAGGTCCACCACACCAGCAGGTCCGCCTCCGCCTTGTACCCGCTGAGGTCGTAGGTGCCGCGGGTGTAGACGTCCTTCTCGAGGACCTCGTCCAGCAGGCCCTGGGCCTCCGCCACGAGCGGTCCGCGGTCGCCGGGAAGCCGCTCGACCGCCTTGAACACGGCGTAGCAGGTGTAGAGCAGCTGGTCGTTCAGCTCACGGGCGGTGGGGGTGGGCTCGGCCATGCCCCCAGTCTAGGAAGCGCGAGCAGCTGACGGGCCGCACCCTGGCCGCTGCGTGTCACGGCGGGCAGCCCGACGCCGTCGTAGGCCGCGCCGGCGACGGCCACCCCGGGCGGGAGCGACACCCGGAGCCTGCGGACCAGGTCGAGGTGGCCGGGGGCGTACTGCGGGAGCGCCCCGCCCCACCGGGTGACCCGGGTGTCGACCACCCGCGGCAGCGGTCCCACGGCCTCAGCCAGCTCGGCCAGGACCAGGCCCACCAGCTCCTGGTCGGGCCGCTGCAGGTCCCGCTCTTCGCCGTACCGGCCGACCGACGCGCGCAGGACCGTCGCGTCGGCGCGGCCCCACTTGCGGCTGGTGAAGGTGACGGCCTTCGTGGTGCGGCGCTCGACAGCGGGGACGAGGTAGCCGCTCCCCCACCCCGGGCTCGGACCGTCGAGCACGAGGGTCACGATGCCGACGCTGGCGTACGCGAGGCCGGCCAGCTCCTCCGTGGGGACGTGGGGCGCGAGCAGCCGGGCCGCCGGGGCCGCGGGTACGGCGAGCACCACCCCGTCCACGTCCAGGACCGACGGGTCGGCGGCCGAGCCGGTCTCCAGGCGCCAGCCGTCCTCGGTGCGCGCGAGCCCGCGCACGGTCGTCCCGAGGCGCACGTCCAGGTCCGCGGCCAGCAGGGGTGGCAGGTGTCCGAGGCCGCCGGGGACGCCGGCGAACACCGGACCGCTCGAGGGGGCAGCCCGCGCCGCCCGAGCCGCTCGGAGCAGCGAGCCGCGCGTGCGCAGAGCAGCAGCGAGCGGGGGGACAGTCGCCTCCAGGGAGAGGCCGTCGGCGGTGCCGGCGTACACCCCGCCGAGCAGCGGGTCGACGAGCAGGTCCCGCACCGCACGCCCCATCCGCCGGGCGACGAGGGGTCCGACCGCGACGTCGCCCTGCACCCGACGGCCCGGCACCAGGTCGGCGAGCAGGCGCAGCACGGCCATGGGTGGCAGCACCTGGCTGCGGAGCAGGGCGCGCACGTCGGCCGGGACCCCCATGAGGGTGCCGGTCGGCAGCGGGCGCACCCGGCCCCGGGTCCAGACCCCGGCGCTCCCCACCGCGGGCGAGATCAGCTCCAGCCCGACCGACTCGGCCAGCTCCACGGCGTACGGGATCCGGCGCAGCATGCTGTCGGCACCCTCGTCGACGGGCACACCGCCCACGTCGGAGAGCCGGACCTTGCCCCCGACGCGGTCCGCCGCCTCGAGCACGACCACCTCGACGCCGGCGCGCTGCAGCTCGAGCGCCGCCGCGAGACCGGCGACGCCCGCACCGACGACGGCGACCCTGGGCACCCGCTGAGCGTAGGGTCCGCGCGTGCGCCGCACCCCGCTGCTCCTCGTCGCGACGTCGCTGGCCGCGTTCACGGCGAACCTCGACAACACCGTCGTGGCCGTCGCGCTGCGAGACGTGCAGGCCGACCTGGGGTCCAGCGTTCTGGGGCTGCAAGGCGTCGTGACGGCGTACACCGTGACGCTGGCGGCCCTGCTGCTCGCGGGCGGTGCCCTCGTCGACGTCCTGGGCGGGCGGCGCGTCCTGGTGCTCGGCGTGGCCGTGTTCGCGGGCGCCTCCATCGGGTGCGCGGTCGCGGGCTCGGTGGGTGCGCTCGTGCTGTGGCGGGTCGTGCAGGGCGTCGGGGCATCGCTGCTGCTGCCCGGCAGCCTCGCCGTGCTCGCCCAGGCGCACCCTGATCCCGTACGCAGGCGCCGGGCCGTCAGCGTGTGGGCCGCCGTGAGCGGCGCTGCCCTGGTAGCGGGACCGGTCATCGGCGGCGAGCTGGTCGACCGCTACGGGTGGCCCGCCGTGTTCTGGCTCAACCTGCCGCTGTGCAGCCTCGTCCTGCTCCTGCTGGTGGGCCCCCGGGAGTCGGCGCGGGCCCCGCTCAACGGGCGGGTGGACGTGGCGGGCGCAGCTCTGACCTGCCTCGCCCTCGGGTCGGCGACGTACGGCGTGGTGCTGCTTGGACGGCACGGGCTCGCCTGGCCGGCGGCCGTCCTGCTGGCGCTGGCGGTGCTGGCCGCCCTGGCGCTGCGGCGGGTCGAGGCGACCGCGCCAGCGCCGCTGCTGCCAAGGGAGCTGTTGCGGGACCGGGGCTTCCGTGGCGCGACCCTCGCGGCCTTCGCCGCTGCGCTGGCCGTGTTCGTGCTGCTGGTGTTCGTGGGCCTGTTCCTGCAGCTGGTGCACAACCACGACGCGCGCGGTGCCGGTCGCGTGCTGCTCGCCCTCCCGGTCACCCTCGTCCTGGCAGCGCTGGCAACCAGCCGCTCGCACCGTGTTGTCCTGCCCGTCCTGCTCGGCCTCCTGCTCGCGGGGGCCGGGCTGCTGGGACTCGCACACGCCGTGCGTGAGGGTGTGGCCGACGGTGTCGTCGCAGGCTGGTTGGCCGTGGTGGGCGTGGGCGTCGGCCTGACCACGGCGCCGGTCGTGGCGACGACGCTGACCGCTGCCGGCGAGCGGCGGGCAGGGCTCGCCGCCGCCAGCGTGACGGTCGCGCGGGAGCTCGGCGGGGTGGTGGCCGTCGCCGGACTGGGCGCGCTCGCCGTCGCCCGGCTGACCGACCGGCTCAGTGCCGCACTGGTCAGCGCGGGCGTCCCGGGCACCGACCACCCCGGGCTGCTGGACGCCCTGCTGCGCGCGGACCGCCCGGAGGTGCGACGCCAGCTCGTCGAGTCCGTCGGGGCGACACGGGCGCTCGCGGCGTACCCGCGGTTCCAGGAGGCGGCGACGGCGTCCTTCGTCAGCTCCACGCGCTGGGTGCTGGCCGGTGCCGGGCTGCTCGTGCTCGCGCTGGCCGGTGCGAGCGCGCTGCTGCTGGCCTCAGACCACCGCGGCGAGGGCGTCGAGGAAGGCTGAGGTCTCCTCGACGGTGCCGGCGTTCACCCGCAGCCAGCCGTCGAGGCCCGGGCCGCTCGACAGGTCCCGCACCAGCACCCCCCGGTCGAGCAGCGCCTGCCACGTGTCGGCCGGCGAGTCGAACGGGCCGAAGAGCAGGAAGTTCGCCTCGGTCGGCACGACCGTGAGGCCCAGCTCCTGCACCCCCGCCACCATGCGGTCGCGCTGGGCCTTGACGGCCTCGACGGTGCCCAGCAGCTCGTCGGTGTGCGCGAGGGCGGCTCGCGCCGCGGCCTGGGTCAGCGCGGACAGGTGGTACGGCAGTCGGACGAGGCGGAGCACGTCGACCACCTCCGGCGAGGCCGCCAGGTAGCCCAGGCGCAGGCCAGCGCCCGAGAAGGCCTTCGACATCGTGCGCGAGACGAGCAGCCGGGGGTGGTCCTGCAGCAGGGTGACGGCCGACGGCGACGACCCGAACTCGGCGTAGGCCTCGTCGACCACGACGACGCCCTCCGACGCGGCGCACACGGCGGCCACCACGTCGAGGCCGGTGACCGTCCCCGTCGGGTTGTTCGGCGTCGTCACGAAGGTGACCGCCGGCCGGTGCTCGCGCACCGCTGCCACAGCCACGTCGACGGACAGGGTGAAGTCGACGGCCCGCGGTGCTGAGACCCAGCCGGTCGCCGTACCGGCCGCGAGCAGCGGGTGCATGGAGTAGGACGGCTCGAAGCCCAGGGCCACCCGGCCTGGGCCGCCGAACGCCTGGCAGACCTGCTGCAGCACCTCGTTGGAGCCGTTGGCCGCCCACACCTGCTCCAGGGAGAGGGGCACCCCGGTGCTGCGGGTGAGGTACGCCGCGAGGTCCGTGCGCAGCGCCACGGCCTCGCGGTCGGGGTAGCGGTTGAGCCGGGTGGCGGCGTCAGCCGCGGCGGCCGCGATGTCGGCGACGAGCGCCGGCGAGGGCGGGTAGGGGTTCTCGTTGACGTTGAGGTTGATGGCCTCCGGCAGCTGCGGTGCGCCGTACGGCTTCTTGCCGACCAGGTCTTCCCGGACCGGCAGGCTCACCGGACCCTCACGGCGACGGCCTCCACGTGGGCGACGAGGTCCTCGGCGCCCCCCAGCGCAGCGACCTTCGGCGCGACCTCGGCGAGCGCCTCGCGGCTGTAGGTGACGACCGACATCCGCTTGAGGAACGACTGGGCCGACAGGCCGGCGGAGAAGCGCGCCGTGCCGCCGGTGGGCAGCACGTGGTTGGAGCCGGCGAGGTAGTCGCCGAGCGAGACCGGGGTGAACCCGCCGACGAACACGGCGCCGGCGTTGCGGACGCGCAGCGCGCGCTCGGCGGCGTCGACCGTGATGACCTCGAGGTGCTCGGCGGCCCACGCGTCGACGACCTGCAGGCCGTGGTCGAGGTCGTCCACCAGCACGTGGGCGGACTGCCCGGCCAGCGCCTGCTCAACGCGCGCCCGGTGCTTGGTGGCCGGCACCTGCTTGCCCAGCTCGACGTCGACGGCGTCCAGCAGCTCGGCGGAGTCGGTGACGAGCAGGCAGGCGGCGAGCGGGTCGTGCTCGGCCTGGGCGACGAGATCGGCGGCGACGGACGCCGGCACGGCGGAGCTGTCGGCGAGGATCGCGATCTCGGTCGGGCCCGCCTCGGAGTCGATGCCGCAGCGACCCTGGACGAGCCGCTTGGCGGCGGCCACGTAGACGTTGCCCGGGCCGGTGATCACGTCGACGGGGGGGCACCCCTCGACGCCGTAGGCGAGCATCGCGACGGCCTGCGCGCCTCCGACGGCGTAGACCTCCGTGACACCGAGCAGCGCGCACGCGGCGAGGACGACCGGGTTGGGGAGGCCGCCGAACTCCTCCTTCGGGGGCGACGCCACGGCCAGCGACCCGACACCGGCGACCAGTGCGGGTACGGCGTTCATCACCACCGAGGACGGGTAGGCGATGCGGCCACCCGGCACGTAGAGGCCGACCCGCCCCACGGGGACCCAGCGCTCGCGCACGGTCGCGCCGTCGACGACCTGGACGACCTCGTCGTCGCGCAGCTGCGCGGTCGAGACGGCGCGGTTGCGGCGCACGGCCTCCTCGAGGGCGGCACGGACGTCGGGGTCGAGCTCGTCCAGCGCGCGGGCGAGGGCCTCGGCAGGCACGCGCAGGTGGGCGAGCCGGACGCCGTCGAAGCGCTCGGTCGCCTCCCTGACCGCCTCAGCCCCACGGTCGCGGACGGCCTCGACGACCGGCCGGACCTGCTCCACGGCGGCGGCGACGTCGAGCTCCGCCCGCGGCAGCTCGACGGCCAGGTCGGCGTCACGACGGCCACGGAGGTCGATGCGGCGGAGCATCCACCGAGCCTAGGGGGTGGCGGACAGCCGGTTTCTCAGCCCAGGTCGAGCCGGCTTGGCTGCGACCCGCCGTACGCGAGGAGCACCCGGTCCACGTTGTCGCGAGCGCTGACCGACACGGCCAGCCGGAGCTCGTGGCCTGCCGGGAGCACCGTGCGGACCCGGCCGAGCGCGAGGCGCTGCGCGAGGTAGGCGTGGGCACGGTCCAGCACGGTGGTCGCGCGCGCCAGGGTGCGGCAGGCGTCCCCGTCGCAGTCCTGCAGGACGACGGTGAGCGCCGCACGGGGGTGCCCTGCTCCGTGGCGGGCGACCAGGCGGTGCACCAGCACGACGTGCGGTACGCCGTCGAGGACCAAGGGCCCGCCCAGGGCGATGCCGAACCCGGCAGGCGCGGTGCCGGGCCGGAGCGACACCGCCCCCGCCGTCGGCAGGGTGGGCCCGAGCCCGGTGCGCGTCAGGTAGAGCACCGGTCCGAGCCTGACGTGCACCGCGGGCGCACGGGGCGTCGGACGCGGGGCCGCGGGGCGGACAGCCCGCGCGGTCTGCGGGCGCGCCGGTGCCGCCCGGCGAGGAGCCGAGGTGGAGGTGGTGGGCGTGGGGGCGGGGGTGGTCGGCACCGCAGCGGGCTGGACGGGGCTGAGCGCCACGTGGGCGGGCGGGTCGGGCGCTGACGCGGGCACGGCGGCGCTGCCGGACGCCGCGACGGCGATCGTGCTCACGGCCGCCATCGTCGTCAGGCCCCGGACTGCCTGCCCGGCGCGGTCGGCCGCCGCCGCGAACGGCAGGGCGGGCAGCAGGCTGAGCGGACCGAGCACCCCTCGCAGCCGGCCGAGCCCGATCTGCAGGAACGCGCGCACCACGGCTGGGTCGAAGTCCGTGCCCGCGCAGCGAGCCAGCTCCTCCCGGGCCGCGGCCGGGCCGACCGCCGCGTGGTAGCTGCGGTTCGCCGTCATCACCTCGTACGCGTCCGCGACCGCGACGATGCGTGCGCCGAGGGAGATCTCCTGACCCCGGAGCCCTGCGGGGTAGCCACTGCCGTCCCAGCGCTCGTGGTGCTCGCGCACGCAACGGCCCCACTCCCCCAGCCAGGGCAGCAGACCGGCGGCCAGCCGCTCCCCCTCCACGGGGTGCTGCCGGAGCAGGCCCCACTCGTGCTCGGTGAGCTGCGTCCCGCCGTTCAGCACCGGCTGCGGCACGGAGAGCTTGCCGATGTCGTGCAGCAGTGCCGCCCAGCGCAGCCGGGCCCGGTCCTCCTCGGGCAGCCTCAGCTGCTCGGTGAGCATGTCGACGTAGGCCCGCACGCGCTCGGAGTGACCACGGGTCCGCTTGTCGTGCAAGCCGAGGGCACCCACCAGCGCCACGAGGGTCCGGGCCGCGGCCGCGGGCTCACCGGCGTCGGCCGCGGCGTGCAGAGACGCGACCTGGAGCTCGATCTCGCGCAGGGAGGTACGGCGAGCCGTGCGCAGGCGCGAGGGCGCGCGGTCGGGGAAGACCAGGCTCAGGCGAAGCAGCACGGCGAGGGGCAGGGCCCGCCGGGCCACCCGGTCCACCAGCTGGGCGGCGCCGAACGACGCGCCCACGACGAGGACCCACCACCCGAGCTCCGCCCAGCCGCCGTGCGGCTCCGGCAGCGCGGCGATGAGGCCGAGCGCCACCACGACGGAGACCGCGAGCGGCACGAGCAGCACCCCGACGCGCACCCACCACGCGAGCACCGGGTGCGCGTCCCACCTGTCCGCCTGTCGGCGAGGGCGAGGCGCCACGTGGCGATCATGCCCCGGTTTCGGGTTCGGGCACACCTCGGCGTCGCAACGGGCTCAGTCGAGCTCCTCCGGCCGGGCGAGCGCGCCCACCAGGAACGCGAGCAGGGCGCCTGCGGGCCAGGCGAGGGCGGCCCAGGTGGCGCGCAGGTGCGGCACCGAGGCCTTCTGCTCGAGCCGGCCGAGGTAGAGGTCGATCGGCTGGTGCCCCGTCCGGCCCTGCCGCAGCGCCTCGACGGCTTCGTGCGAGCCCGGCAGCACCCCGACGCGCGCCGCCACGAAGGCGCCGAGCAGGCCACCGATGACGAGTGCCCCGACGGTCCACGGGCCGGCGCGCCGGGCGACGAGCCAGGCGAGGGCACCGCAGAGCACCCCGACGCCGAGCACGACGAGCAGGTAGCTGCCGTCCGCGCCGATGAAGGCCTTCGTGCTCTCCAGGTCCTCCGCGGTCGCCCCCGCAGCCTCGAACGTCACCCGCAGGCGCGGCGCCACCTGTGACCAGAGCAGACCGGCCGGCGCACCGAGCAGGACGCAGCCCACGAGGACCGAGAGCGCCCACGGCACGTCCTTGCGCCAGCGCGGTTCCGTCGTACCTGGGGCCTGCGTCACGACACCACCGTACGGGAGACCACTACCCTGCCGGGCGTGACGCGACGACCGTGGATCGCCCTGCTGGCGCTCTCCCTCCTGCTCGTGGGCTGCTCCGACGGCGGCTCCCCGCTGGACGATCCCGACGTCGCGGCGTCCGCCCCCGTGCCCGGCGTGACGCTGCCCACGGGGGAGCTGAGCGAGCTCGTCCCCGCCCCGGACGAGGTGCCGGCCGGCATGGTGCCGGTGGTCCTCGGCTCGGGGCCGCGCGACCTGGACGCCGTCGCGGCGTACTCCGGCACCGGGGCGGTGAAGCAGCAGGCGGCGCAAGCCCTGCGCACCCACGGGTTTCAGCGCGCCTACGTCGCGCAGTACGCCAACCAGACGACGGGGCGCGGGCTGACGATCGTGGTCTCGCGCTTCGCCACGGCCGAGGGTGCGACGGCGGACTTCAGCGACGATCAGAGGGCCACGGCCGGCACGCCCGTTCCCGCGGAGGAGCTCGGTGACGCCTCGTCGGTGACGAAGCAGACGATGCCCGGGTCAGTGGTCAGCGAGCTGGTGCTCGTCCGGTTCCTCCGCGGCACCGACACGTGGGTGATCGCCTACCAGGCGGCGCCGACGGCGGATCCCAGGGTCGCCACGGAACTGGCCACGCGGCTGCTCGCCCGCACGGCCACTTGACCCGCTACTGCCAGGAGCTGGCGGCTCGCCACACGAGGACGTCGAGGATGCGCAGCTTGGTGATCGGTGCGCCGGCCTCCTCAGCTGCGAGCTGCAGCTCCTTGAAGGCATCTGCCTCGTCCTGCAGGTCGGCGCGCATCTGCGTGCACAGCAGCCGCATGAACTCCTGCCAGCTGCGGTCGAGGGCGCGCGGCAGGATCCCGGGCGCGGTGTAGGCCTCGAAGATCCGGCTGTCGTAGATCGGCACGAGGTCGGGCCGCTTGCGGTGCAGCACCTTGCTGACGATGGTGCCCCGCACGCCCCTGCCGGCGTACCGCGGCTCGTCGAGGATCCCGAACAGGCCCGCCACGCACATGACGTGGTCGTCGTCGGCCTCCTCCAGGCTCACCTCCGGCAGGTCCGCGACGGCCTCGAGGGCCGGCATCATCTCGCGCAGCAGGCTGAACCGGCCCGCGTCGATGTGCACGCCCATGAGCACCGGCGCGAGCAGGTCGCCGTCGACCAGGGCGGGCTCGCCGTTGGTCACCAGCAGGTCGTACGCCGGGTAGGAGTACCCGTTGCGCACGTCCACGTAGTCCAGGAGCACCTCGTCCGGGTGCTCGACCTCGAGGGTGCCGCCGCACAGCTTGATCGGGTCCACGCCGTCAGCCTAGGACGGACCCAGCTGTACGGCGGGAGCTACGCGCCGACGGGCAGGCAGCCGGGACCGAGCAGCTGCTTGAGGTCGGCGAACAGCGACGCCGAGGCCGACACCCGCAGCCGGTCGTCGAGGCGGACGACGGTGCTCTTGCCGCTGCCCTCGAGCTGCAGGTGCACGTCGGTGGTGCCGGGGTGGGCCGCGAGCACCTCCTTGAGCCGCTCGACCACGGGCGGCGTGCAACGCGCGGTGGCGAGCGACACGACCACCGGGCCGCGCACCCCGACGGAGAGATCGGGGACGGTGAGGTCGGAGGCGATGATCTTCGGGGTGTCCTCGCGCTTGTCGACCCGTCCTCGCACGAGCACGATGGCGTCCTCGACGAGGTGGACGGCGGCGTTCATGTAGGTCGCGGGGAAGAACAGCACCTCCACCGAGCCCTCGAGGTCCTCGAGCTGGACCTGCGCCCAGGGGTTGCCCTGCTTGGTGACCCGTCGGTTGATCGAGGACAGCAGCCCGCCGATCACGACCGAGGCGCCGTCCTCCTTGTCGACCAGCGCCGAGACCGGGCAGTCCACGGCGCTCGCGATGACGTGCTCGACGCCGAAGAGCGGGTGGTCGGAGACGTAGAGGCCGAGCATCTCCCGCTCGTAGGCGAGCAGAACGGTCTTGTCCCACTCCCCGGTCGGGATGCGTACGTCGAACACGCTGGAGTCCTCGCTCGCCTCCGACCCACCACCCTGCCCGTCATCAGCTCCGCTGAAGAGGTCGTACTGCCCGACCGCCTCGGCCTTCTTCGTCTCAAGACAGGCGTCGATCGCCTCGGCGTGCACGAGGTGCAGGCCCTTGCGGTCGTGCCCGAGTGAGTCGAAGGCGCCGGCCTTGACGAGCGACTCCACGGTCTTCTTGTTGACCGCGACCGCCTCGACCTTCTTGAGGTAGTCGGAGAAGTCGGCGAAGCGCCCCTTGGTCGTGCGCGTCTGCACAACTGAGGCCACGACGTTGGTGCCGACGTTGCGGATGGCCGAGAGGCCGAAGCGGACATCGGTGCCCCGTGGGGTGAAGTCGCTGTCGGAGTCGTTGACGTCGGGCGGCAGCACCTTGATGCCCATGCGGCGGCACTCGTTGAGGTAGAGGGCGCTCTTGTCCTTGTCATCGCTCACCGAGGTGAGCAGCGCCGCCATGTACTCCGCCGGGTAGTTCGCCTTGAGGTACGCCGTCCAGTAGCTCACGAGGCCGTAGCCGGCGGTGTGGGCGCGGTTGAAGGCGTAGTCGGAGAAGGGGACCAGGACGTCCCACAGGGCCTTGATCGCGCCGTCGGAGTATCCGTTCGCCTTCATGCCGTCGCGGAAGGGGACGTACTCCTTGTCGAGGATCTCCTTCTTCTTCTTGCCCATCGCGCGGCGCAGCAGGTCGGCGCTGCCCAGTGTGTAGCCCGCCAGCTGCTGGGCGATGGCCATGACCTGCTCCTGGTAGACGATCAGGCCGTAGGTGTCGCCCAGGACCTGCGACAGCGCCTCCTCGAGCTCAGGGTGAAGCGGCACCACCGGCTTGCGCCCGTTCTTGCGGTCGGCGTAGTCGTTGTGCGCGTTGGCGCCCATCGGCCCGGGGCGGTAGAGCGCACCCACGGCGGAGATGTGCTCGAAGGTGGTCGGGATCATCGAGCGGAGCAGCGCCCGCATGCCGCTGCCCTCCATCTGGAAGACGCCGAGGGTGTCGCCGCGCGCGAGCAGCTCGTACGTCGCGCCGTCGTCGAGGCCCAGCGTCTCGAGCACGACGGTCTCGCCGCGGTTGATCTCGACGTGGCGCAGGGTGTCGTCGAGGACGGTGAGGTTGCGCAGCCCCAGGAAGTCCATCTTCAGCAGGCCGAGGGTCTCGCAGGCCCCCATGTCGAACTGCGTGATGATCGCGCCGTCCTGCTCGCGACGCTGGATCGGGATCACGTCGAGCAGCGGCTCGCGGCACAGGATGACGCCGGCGGCGTGCACCCCCCACTGGCGCTTGAGCCCCTCCAGTCCGCGCGCCGTGTCGACCACCGCCTTGGCGTCGGGATCGGTGTCGTAGAGCGCCCGGAACTCCGTGCCCTCGCCGTACCGGGAGTGGGTGGGGTCGAAGACGCCGGCGAGCGGGAGGTCCTTGCCCATGACGGGCGGCGGCATCGCCTTGGTGATCTTGTCGCCGGTGGCGTAGGGGTACCCGAGGACCCGGGCGGCGTCCTTGATCGCCGCCTTCGCCTTGATCGTGCCGTAGGTGATGATCTGGCTGACGTGCTCCTCGCCGTACTTCTCGGTGGCGTAGCGGATCATGTCGCCGCGGCGGCGCTCGTCGAAGTCGAGGTCGATGTCGGGCATCGAGACGCGCTCGGGGTTGAGGAAGCGCTCGAAGAGAAGCTTGTGCTCGACCGGGTCGAGCTCGGTGATCCGGAGGGCGTAGGCGACCAGCGAGCCGGCAGCCGAGCCGCGGCCGGGGCCGACCCGGATACCGCTCTCCTTGGCGTAGCGGCACAGGTCGGCGACGACGAGGAAGTATCCCGGGAAGCCCATGTTGCAGATGACGTCGACCTCGTAGTCGGCCTGCTGGGTGTGCGTCTCCGGGACGCCGCCGGGGAAGCGGTCGCGCAGCCCCTCGTGCACCAGCCGGCGGAGCCAGGTCTTCTCGTCGTACCCGTCGGGGACGGGCACGCGCGGCATGAGGTCGGCGCCCTCGGTGAAGGAGACCTCGCAGCGCTCCGCGATGAGCAGGGTGTTGTCACAGGCCTCGGGGAACTCCGACCACAGCGTGCGCATCTCGAGCGGCGACTTGAGGTAGAAGTCCTGCGCGTCGAACTTGAAGCGGTTGGGGTCGGCCATCGTCTTGCCCGACTGCACGCACAGCAGCACCTCGTGCGCCTTGGCGTCCTCCGGGTGCGTGTAGTGCAGGTCGTTGGTCGCGATGAAGGGGATGGCCATGTCCTTCGCGAGCCTGATGAGGTCCTTCTGGGCGCGGCGCTCGATCTCGATGCCGTGGTCCATCAGCTCGCAGAAGAAGTTCTCCGGCCCGAAGATGTCGCGGAACTCCCCCGCCGCGCGCTTGGCCTTGTCGTACTCCCCCATGCGCAGGTAGGTCTGGATCTCCCCGGAGGGGCAGCCCGTCGTGCCGATCATGTCCTTGGCGTGCTCGGAGAGCAGCTCCTTGTCCATGCGCGGCTTGTAGTAGTAGCCCTCGAGGCTGGCGAGCGAGGAGAGCTTGAACAACCGGTGCATGCCCACGGTGCTCGTCGCGAGCATGGTCATGTGCGTGTAGGCGCCGCCGCCGGAGATGTCGTCCTCGCCGCCGGCTCCCCAGCGGTGGCGCGTCTTGTCGAACCTGCTGCCCGGCGCGAGGTAGGCCTCGGTGCCGATGATGGGCTTGACCCCGTGCGCCTTGGCCTTCTTCCAGAAGTCGAAGGCGCCGAACACGTTGCCGTGGTCGGTCATCGCCAGCGCCGGCATGCCGAGCTCCGCGGTCTTCGCGAACAGCTCGTCGAGGCGGGCCGCGCCGTCGAGCATGGAGTACTCGGTGTGCACGTGCAGGTGCACGAACGAGTCGCTCACGTGCGGTCTCTCCTCCGGGTCGCCAGTGGTGCAGCGAGCGGTCCGAGGGGAAGGCGGGCCGAGTGCGTCTGCGGGTCCCCATTCTCACACGCGCGTACGACGAAAGCGGGGCGTGCGGCCCGGCGCGCCGCCCCGGGGCGCCGCCCGGCCGGGCTGCGGTCGGGCAGAATGCGCCGCGTGCACATCTCCGCGAAGGCTGACTACGCCGTGCGCGCGGCGATCCAGCTTGCCTCCTCCTCGGAGTTCCCCGTCACCAGTGAGTCGATCGCCACGGCGCAGCAGATCCCGGCGAAGTTCCTCGAGGCGATCTTGTCGGAGCTGCGGCACAGCGGGCTGGTCAAGAGCCGCCGTGGAGCCCACGGGGGCTACTGGCTGTCGCGACCCGCGTCGGAGATCTCGGTCGCCGACGTCATCCGCGCCGTCGAGGGCCCGATGGCACTCGTGCGCGGCGAGCGCCCTGAGCAGGTGGCCTACCACGGGTCCGCCGAGGCACTCATGGAGGTCTGGGTCGCCGTACGCGCCGCCCTGCGCGGAGTGCTGAGCAACGTGACCCTCGCGGACATCGCCACCGGGCACCTGCCGCGCCACATCAAGCGGCTCACGGCACCAGAGGCCGCGTGGGTCGCCCCGTGGTTCGACGCCCCGGTCTGAGGCCGCGCGCTCTCTGCCTGCTCACCACCTGCTGGGCGGCGGCTGGTCCTGGTCGAAGGCCGGGTGGTCCGCGCGAGCCCGCCGCTCATCCTGCGCCTGCCGGGCGGCTTCGTCCCGCAGCCGCGTGAGCTCCGTGGAGGGCAGCGCCGCCCGGCGCCAGGTGTCGCGTAGCGCCCGCGGCAGGACCCAGCCGACCCAGGTGACGACGCCCACCAGTCCGAACAGCCCGCCGTACAGCAAGAACCAGGCCGGTACGGCGAGCAGCACGAGCGTCGTGATGACGCGCCCGACCGGGCCGAAGGTCAGCACCGATGCCTGCAGTCGCGAGCCCGGCTCGCTCACGTGGACCCGCTCATGCCGGAACTATCGGCAGCGCGCTCGCGCCGTTGAAGC
>DATLCV010000110.1:0-51233 GCA_035526225.1 Mycobacteriales bacterium | reverse complement strand
GCCGGAGTCGCCGCAGGCGGTCTCCTCGCGCAGCCGCGCCGCGCGCACCTCGCGCGGCTCCGGGGTCCACTCGAACCGACCGATCTTGTACCGCTGGCACTGGCAGCCGGCAGCATCCCCGTGATCGCCCAAGACCGCCTGCAGGTCCTCCCACGAGGCCTCGTTCGCAGGTACGACGGCGATCACGTCGACGACCGTAGTGCCCTCCTCGGAGCCACGCGGCGGCGCGCTGTGCCACCCAGCATTGTGTAGGTAGCGCCGCCTCCTTTCGGCGGGTCGCCCTTGTCAGATCCTCGTCTTGTGCACTCGTCTGAGCGAGTTGATCTTTCTTAGGTGCGGTTCTCCGGGGAACGCCAGGCGTGTCCTCCGGGCGATCGCACCCAAGAGAGATCATTTGCTTCGGCGTCGGTAGCACTCTCCTTGGAGGTAGCTAGCGCCGGATGGCCGCGGTCACGAGGGAGACGACTCTCCCGCGGGAGAGTCAGGCGGCGTGCTGGAGCATGACGTTGACGACGTAGCCGAGGTCCATCGTCTCGCCGCCCCATTGGCTGGGAAGCGCGTCGGCCGCGACGAGCGGGAGCGCGTCGGCGGAGGCGCGCGGCAGTGGCAGGTGGTGCGGCACGGGTGTGCCGGCCTGGGTGCGGACGTGCAGGGTGCGGTCGGGGTCGAGCACCAGCTGGTAGCCCTCTGCGTGGAGCAGCGTGTGGTGCCGACTGCACAGCAAGACAAGGTTCGCCAGGTCCGTCGAGCCGCCGTGGCGCCAGAAGAGCACGTGGTGGGCATTCAGGAATCGGGTGTGATCGCAGCCCGGGAAGCGGCACCGCTCGCCGTCGAGCTGACCGAGCAGCGCCCGCAGCGCCGGGCTCACGACGCGTGAGCGCCGGCCGAGGTCGTACCGGGTCAGGTCGGCGGGGTGCAGCGGCCGGATGCGGGGCAGTTCGTGACCGCCGGGCAGGCAGCGGAGCAGGCCCTTCAGCGTGGTGGGGGCCAGCAGCTCGTCGCGGCGCGTCCGGACCCAGCCGCTGACCGGGTCGATGAGCAGCTGCACCTTCACCAGCGGGCCGTCTTGCGGACGGAGCAAGGCGCGGGTGAGCCCGTTCGCGAGCGTCGCCCGACCGGTGGGCAGGTGCCGGGCCGCGGCCTGAGCGTGCAGCTGCTCCTGCTGCTCCCGGGCCGCGTTGCGCAGCACGCTCAGCCGCTCGTGCTCCACCCACCACGTCGCGACAGCCTGATCCAGCGCGGGCCCTGGCCGGCACCGTTCAACATCCGGGTACGGCGGATCGGGGTACTGCGACGGATCGGGCAGCCTTGACTCTCCCGCGGGAGAGTCCGGTGCGGGCACGTCGGCCGCGAGCTCGACGGCCAGCTCGGTCAAGCGCGCCTGCCGCTCGGTCTGCTCGGCGGCTTGGTGCTGCTCCAGCGCCGCCAGCACGGCCGGGGCGAGGTGCGCCGGGACCCGCACCGTCAGCACCAGGTCACCGTCGTCGTCCCAGCACACCTGCGAGGCCGGCTTGTCCCGCCGTACAGCCGGGTCCTGCAGCGCAGCCTCAGCGGCTGTCGCCCTCGCAGCGGCCTGCGCAGCCCGGGCCAGCTGCGCACCGGTGCTGTGCCGCGCCAGCTCGACCCAGCGGTGCTCGGTGGCAGCCGTCGCGATCCGGGTGATCGCCCGCACCTGGGAATACGACAACCTGCCCTCACCGAACGTCGAGGTCGTCAACGGCAGCTCCCGCAGCGCCCGCGCGACCCGTACCCGCTCCCACGCGGTGCTCGAGGACAGCCCCAGCCGCCAGCTCAACCAGTGCGCGCACGACCTCACCCCGTGCCCCGCCCACGCCCCACGGGCGTCGAGCTCACCAACCAGCCGAAGCAGCACAGCCTCCCCCGCGGCCACCCGACCCGCCCACGTCGTCACCTCAGCGACGAGCTCCACGTCCGACAGCGCAGCAACATCCATGCCGAGACGCTAGGCCTTACCACTGACAGCCTGATCGCGAGATTTTCCATGATTTACAGGCGATGCAGAGCCAACCCCGGTCACGGTGACCGGAGCGGATCGGGGTGCGGTGTCCGGTTCGCCGCAGGGCGAGGCGGGGTGCCAGGATTGCCGGGTGAAGCTGGTCTCGCTGGGTCTCGCGGCCGCGCTGGTGTTCGCCGCCGCACCGATGACCGCCGATGCCGCCGGTACGTCGAGCGCCTCCTGCCGGGCGCTGCGGCCGCACCGGTGGGCACCCGCGACGGGGACCTCCGACGCTCGCGGCAACCTGCGAGTGATCGGGCTGCAGTACAAGCAGGACGTCGCCCACGTGCAGAGCTACGCGACGTTCCGCACCGCGATGCGCTGTTTGATGGCGGACTTCGTCCAACCGCTGAGGCGGCCAGGCAGACCCACGCTCGTCGTGTTCAACGAGGACATCGGGTTGATGACCCTGGCGACCGGGACCCGCGGCGCGGTGGTGCGGCAGCAGGCCGGGACCGCCCTGCGTGCCCCCGTCGGGGACCAGCAGCCGGCTGCCGCGGCATCCGCCCTCGGCCAGCTCAATGCCGCGTACGCGCCCCAGGTCGCGGCGTACCAGGCCCTGTTCGCACCGGTCGACCCGCGCAAGCAGGTGCTGCTTGCCGCGACCGATACCTTCGTGCGCGCGTTCAGCACGACCTTCAGCGACATCGCCCGCGACTACGGGGTCTACGTCGTGGCGAGCAACAACATGGCCACCTACCGCGAGACGCATGACCCGGCCGAGGTGGCGCTGTTCGGCGACCCGGAGTCCGATGACGGCAGGGCGTTCGTCGCAACGTCCGGTCGTGTGCCGAACGCGACCTACCTGTGGGGGCCGAGGGACACCCACCCGGCGGCGCCGGCGGGCGCGAAGAACCTGCTGTTCCGCAACGAGAAGATCCCCCTCACGCAGACCGAGCAGACCCTGCTCGCCCTCGACGAGGGCCCGGTGACCGGCCCCGCAGCGATCGCCAACGCCCGCGGCTGGGTGGTCGCCGGACACCGACTCGGCTTCGGCACGAGCCTGCCGGCCTTCGCCTGGGGCTACCCGTTCGGCAAGCGCCCCAAGGGGTTCCAGCCCTGCGGTGACCTGCGCGTGACCTACGCGTCATGCATGGACGCGCTCGGGGTCGACACGCTGATCCAGGCCGAGGCCAACAACGGCCGCTGGACCGGCAACGGGGGCATGGGCTACTGGCAGCCGCTCGAGTGGATGGAGTCGGCGTGGCGCTCGGTCGCGGACCCGACGCTGCGCATCCGGTACGCGGTGAACCCGTTCCTCGTCGGCAACCTGCTCGACATGCCCTTCGACGGGCAGTCCGCCATCCTCGCCCGAGGCGCGCGGACCAGGCCCCGCGCCTACGTCGGCAACACCGTGCCCGAACGGCCGGACTCAGGGCTCAAGCCGCAGTTCCTCGCCCTGGCACCGTGGGTCCGACCGGACGGCCCGCGAGCCGACCTGCTCGCCCAGAGCGCGCGCCTGGCGCCCGGCTCGGGGGACGCGCAGGAGAACGACTACCTGCAGACCGCGGTCTACGCCGACCTGCTCCCGCGCTAGAGGGCGTCGAGGCGGCGGAGCCAGTCGACGACGACGCTGCCCAGCTCTGGTCCGCGGTCCTCCTGCAGGAAGTGGCCGCCGCCTTCGATGACCGTGTGCGGCTGCCCGATGGTGCCGGGCACGCGCTCGAGGAAGGGCTTGTCAGCGCCGCGGGTGATCGGGTCGCCGTCGGAGTAGGCGCACAGGAAGGGCTTGGCCCACATCGTCAGCACCTCCCAGGCGAGCTGGTTGGCCGGCGTCGCCGGGTCCTCGGGCGTCTGCGGGATGAGCCCGGGGAACGCCCGAGCGCCCGCTTTGAACTCGGGCGTGGGGAACGGCGCGTCATAGGCCGCCACCACCTCCGGGGGCATCGGCTCGAGGCAGGCCGCGCTGACGAGGAAGCCGATCGGCAGGTCGGGCGTGCGCTGCACGAAGTCGTGGAAGCGCCACCACTCCTCGGGCAGCCGGTGCAGCCCGTCCGGCAAGCCGGTGTTCGCGCACACGACCCGCGCGAAGCGCGACGGGTGCTCCGTCACGAGCCGCAGGCCGAGCAGCCCGCCCCAGTCCTGCCCGACGAGGGTGATGTCACGCAGGTCAAGGGTGTCGAGCAGCACCGATCGCAGCCACGCGACGTGACCGGAGTAGCTGTAGTCCTCCTGTGCGACGGGCTTGTCGGACCTCCCGAACCCGATGAGGTCCGGGGCGACGACCCGGCAGCCCCCGTCGAGCAGCACCGGGATGACCTTGCGCCACAGGAACGACCAGGAGGGCTCGCCGTGCAGCAGCAGGACCACAGGGCCGCTCCCCTCGTCGACGTACGCCATCCGCAGGCCGTCCGCGGTGTCGGCGTATCTCGGCTCCCACGGGAAGCCGGGCACCGCGGCGAACGCGTCCTCGGGGGTGCGCAGGGCCGTCATCGCTTCTCCAGCAGGAAGAGTCGGGTCACGAACGGCTCCACGACCTGACCGTCGGGAAACGCGGCGAACAGGTCGGCGCGGCAGGCGGCGACGAAGTCCTCCACGTCCGGGAGCGCCTGGACGTAGGACTTAGACCGCAACCACCGCTCGTACAGGTCGACGGGCAGCACCCGCTCCCACCGGATCTCCCGAGGCGGGGGACCGTGGAAGGACGGCCTCAGCGCCGCGCGGTAGTCGGCGTCCCGGTAGCCGCGGTGGTAGCGGGCGTTGCCCGCCTCCAGGCGGTCCTGCTGGGCGTCGAACCACCACGACCCGTCGGCCTCGACCTCGTTCCACCACAGCGCAACGCGACCACCCGGCCGGAGCACCCGGGCGACCTCCGCCGCCGCCGGCTCCTCGGTCCAGTGCCACATCTGCGCGCCGCACACGAGGTCGAACACCGCCTCCGCGAACGGCAAGGCCTCCGCACGGCACACGGCACCCGGCCAGTCGTGCTTGGTCAGCCCACGCGCCAGCATGCGCGGCCCGAGGTCGGTGACGACCAGCGACCCGGCGCGGGCGGCGAGCTGCGTCGACGCGATGCCCGTCCCGGCCCCGAGCTCGAGCACGGCAGACCCCGCGAGCGGCAGCTCGTCGTACAGGGCCGACGGGTAGTGCGGGCGGGCCGCGTCGTAGTCGTCGACCAGCTCCTCGAAGGCGGTCCCCGACCCCGGTCGCTCTACTGCGGCCATGCCGGGGCCGCGAGGTTCAGCCGCGTGAAGGCCAGCGCCTCCGCCAGGTCGGCCTCGCGCTCTTGACGGTCAAGGCACTTTCGGGTGTTGACCTCCACGACCACGAGCCCGTCGAAGCCGTCGGCGGCCAAGCTCTCGAGCAGCTCGGCGCACGGCTGCGTGCCACGACCGGGCACCAGGTGCTCGTCACGCGCGGAGCCGATCCCGTCCGCGATGTGCACGTGCGAGAGGCGGTCCCCCATGTCCTCCCGCAGCCCGAGGGCATCGGACTGCGAGACCGACGTGTGCGACAGGTCCAGCGTGAAGTCGCGGAAGTCCTCCGCCGTCGGGTCCCAGTCGAGCCCGTACGGCGAGACCTCCCGCCCTCGGGCCCGCAAGGGGAACATGTTCTCGATCGCGAACCGCACGTCGGTCTCCGAAGCCATGTGCTGGATGCCGCCGACGAACTGCCGGACGTAGTCGAGCTGCCAGCGGAACGGCGGGTGCACCACGACGGTCTCCGCGCCCAGCTTCTCGGCCGCTTCCTTCGCCTTCACGAGCTTCACCCACGGGTCGGTCCCCCACACCCGCTGGGTGATCACCAGGCAGGGGGCGTGGATCGCGAGGATCGGGACCTCGTGGTAGTCCGAGAGCCGCTGCAGCGCCTCGACGTCCTGGCTCACCGGATCGGTCCAGACCATGACCTCGACCCCGTCGTACCCGAGCCGGGCGGCCATCTCGAAGGCGTTCGCCGTGGACTCGGGGTAGACGCTCGCGCTGGCAAGCACGACCCGGGCCTCGGGCACCCGAACGGGGCCGCCGCTGCTCAGGTCCTCGGTCATCCGGGGGAGCGTACGACGCGACTACGCTGGGCGGGGTGAGCGTCGACCTGGGACTGCCCCGCGTCCGCGAGGTCGAGCCGGGCTTCGCGCGCGACCACGTGGAGTTCACCGACCCGGCCGACGACACCCAGGTCATCCGCGCAGACCTCACCTGGCTGCTGTCGTCGTGGACCTGCATCTACGGCGCGGGTTGCCAGGGCGTCGTCGAGGGGCGCGAGGCCGATGGCTGTTGCACGCACGGCGCCTACTACAGCGACACCGAGGACGAGGAGCGGGTCGCCGGGTTCGTCGCGCGCCTGAGCAAGAAGCACTGGCAGCTCGCCGCGCACGGCCGAGGCGGCGCATGGTCCGTGCAGGACGAGCTCGACGGTGAGCCTGCGCGCAAGACGCGTGTCGTCGACGGCGCGTGCGTGTTCCTCAACCGCCCCGGTTTCAGCGGGGGCGAGGGATGCGCCCTGCACGGCCTGGCGCTGCGAGAGGGCCTGCACCCGCTCGAGACCAAGCCCGACGTCTGCTGGCAGCTGCCGATCCGCCGTACGCAGGAGGTGGTGAAGCTCCCCGACGACAGGGAGGTCACCGTGTCGACCCTGGGCGAGTTCGACCGGGTCGGGTGGGGCGAGGGCGGCGCGGACCTGCACTGGTGGTGCACCTCGTCGCCGGAGGCGCACGTCGGTGCCGACCCCGTCGTCGTGTCCTACGGGCCGGAGATCGTCGCGCTGATCGGCGAGGCGGCGTACGACGAGCTGCTGCGGCTGTGCGCCGAGCGCTCGGGGCTGCCCGTGCACCCCGCGACGGCGGCCGCCCGCACCTAGCGACCCTGGTTGGCCACGGCGGCAGCGGCAGCGGCCGCGGCCTCCGGGTCCAGGTAGGTCCCCCCAGGTACGACGGGACGCAGGTCCTCGTCGAGGTCGTACCGCAACGGCTGCCCCGTCGGGATGTTCAGCGCCACCACCTCCTCACGGGTCAGCGCGTCGAGGTGCATGACCAGGGCCCGCAGCGAGTTGCCGTGCGCAGCGACCATCACGGTCTCGCCGGCCCGCAGGTCGGGCACGACCTGGTCGTACCAGTAGGGCAGCAGCCGGTCGACGACGTCGGCCAGGCACTCGGTGCGGGGCACCAGGTCGCGAGCCAGCTTGGCGTACCGCAGGTCGGAGGAGTTGTCCCACTCGGACCCGTCTTCGATCGGCGGCGGTGGGACGTCGTACGACCGGCGCCAGAGCATGAACTTCTCCTCGCCGTACTGCTCGAGGGTCTGCTTCTTGTCCTTGCCCTGCAGCGCGCCGTAGTGCCGCTCGTTGAGGCGCCAGTGGCGCTTCACGGGGATCCAGGAGCGGTCGCAGGCCTCCAGTGCGATGTTCGACGTGCGGATGGCGCGCGCGAGCAGGGAGGTGTGCAGCACCGTCGGCAGGAGCCCCGCCTCGCGGAGCAGCAGGCCGCCCAGCCTTGCCTGCTCCTCCCCCAGCTCGGTCAGGTCGACGTCGACCCACCCGGTGAACAGGTTCAGGGAGTTCCACTCGCTCTCGCCGTGGCGGAGCAGGACCAGGGTCGCCATGAGCGCAGATTCAACCAGCGTCGGGATCAGGGGCGGCGAACCGCGCGAAGGCCTGGAGGTTCGCTGTCGACTCGCCACGCTTCTGGCGCCACGCCCACTCCTTGCGGATCGAGGTGACGAACCCGATCTCGAGCAGCGTGTTGAACGACTCGTCGGCATACTGCAGCACTGCCCCGAGAACCCGGTCGACCTCCTCGGCCGTCACGCCGGACAGCGGCAACCGCCCGACGAGGTAGACGTCACCCGCCTTGTCGATGGCGAAGGAGACGGCGAACATCCGGCTGTTGCGGCGCAGCAGCCAGGAGTGGAACGCGTCGTGGTTCTCATCAGGCTGGCGGCACACGAACGCCTCGACGAGCAGCGCGTGCTGACCGACGACGAACCAGCAGTTCGTGACGAGCTTGTTCGTGCCGGGGAGCTTGACGAAGAACTGCTCCGGCTCGGGCTCCGCGAAGTCCAGCTCGGCCTCCGTGAGAGCCGCCCGGATCGCGTCCCCCGCTGCCGTCATGAGCCGATGGCCACGCGGGCCGGGGCGACGACCTCGCGGTAGGCCGCGAGGAGGCCGTCAGCCGTGCGGTCCCAGGAGAAGCCTGCGGCGTGCGCGGGCGCCTCGGCGGCGAGCAGCGGGCGCTCCTGGAGCGCGCGGCGCAGTGCGCCGGCCCAGGCCTCCGTGCCGTGGCCGTCGACGAGCAGACCGCTCACGCCGTCGCGCACCGTGGTGCTGAGCCCGCCCACGCGGGTCGCGACCACCGGCGTGCCGCAGGCTTGCGCCTCCAGGGCCACGAGGCCGAACGACTCGTTGTGAGAGGGAACGGCGACCACGTCGGCGGCGACGTACCAGTCGCGCAGCCGCTCCGGCGCCGCGGGGGGCTCGAACCGCACGGTGACGTCGAGCGCGGCGGCGAGGTCGGTGAGGTACTCGGGGTGGGCGCACCCGGAGCCGCTGGGGCCCCCCACGACGGCGACGACCACGCGGTCCCGGAGGGCAGGGTCCTGCTCGACGAGGCGCTGCGCGGCCCGGAGCAGGACGTCGGGCGCCTTCAGCGGCTGGAGGCGCCCGACGAACAGCAGCAGGACGGCGTCGGGCGGGACGCCGAGGCGCGTGCGGGCGCCCGAGGCCTCGCCGAGGCGGAAGTGCTCGAGGTCGACGCCGGGGGCGACAGTCACGACGCGGTCGGCCTCGGCACCGTAGAGCTGCACGAGGTCGCGCGCCTCCTGGTCGGTGTTCGCGACCAGGCGATCAGCGGCGTCCACCACCTGCTGCTCGCCGACGACCCGGCGCAGCGGCTCCGGGGTGTCACCGTCGGCCAGCGCGAGGTTCTTCACCTTCGCGAGCGTGTGGGCGCTGTGCACCAGCGGCACGTCCCAGCGCTCGGTCGCGAGCCAGCCGACCTGTCCCGAGAGCCAGTAGTGCGAGTGCACGACGTCGAAGTACCCCGGGTCGTGCTGCGCCTCGACGCGCAACAGCCCGCTCGTCAGCGCGCACAGCTGCGAGGGGAGGTCTTCCTTGGACAGGCCTTCGAACGGGCCGGCCGTGAGGTGCCGCACCGTGACCCCGGGCGCCATCTCGTGCACCGGGGGCAGGTCCGAGCTGGTGGCCCGGGTGAACACCTCGACCTCGACACCCCGCTCGGCGAGCCGCTTGGCGGTCTCGACGACGTAGACGTTCAGGCCGCCGGCGTCACCCGTGCCCGGCTGGTCGAGCGGCGAGGTGTGCACCGAGAGCACGGCAGCACGGCGCGGGCGCACGCTGCGCAGTCGCGTCACCCTCACCTCCCGGTCGGGACCATCCTGCCCGAGAGGTGAACCCCGCCGAACGGCGGGATCTTCCCGCCGCCTACAGGAACGTGTAGGTCGTGATCCTGGTGTAGCCGTCGTTGAGGCGTGTGCTGAGCTGCTGGCAGCCGCCCAGCGGAGCCACGAGGTTCCACACCCACTTCGACCCGTCGTACGTGGGCTTGGTGGTCGCGCCCCCGAGCGTCGGCAGGTTCACGGATCCCGGCGGCGCGCACCCGGTGGCCGCGGCGAAGCTCGAGGCGAACGTGCCCGTGGGCGCGCTCTTCACCTCGGCGCCGAGGCCGTCGAACATCCGGAAGCTGTACTGGTAGGCCAGGATCGGCAGCACCGTGTTGGTCGACTGGACAGGCGCCACGAACGACGCCGAGCCGTAGACCACGCGGTAGGACCAGGTCGTGCTGCCGACCAGTCCGGCGCCGCTGGTGGCGATCCCGCTGAGCACCTGGCCACCCGCCGGAGCACCGAGCGTCGCCGTGTCGAGCGCGAGCCCGCTACCACTGGGGACCGTCCCCTGCGTGACGAGCGTGGCGCCGGACGGACCGGCGGTGTAGGTCACCGTGACCGGGTGCGCGGAGCGCAAGCTGACGTGCCGCAGGTTGCCGTCGTCGGGGAAGCCTGGCGTGCTGCCGGAGGGCTGCCCGTCCACGGTGATCGTCACCGTCGGCACGACCGTGTCGACCCGGACCTCCCGGTGCCCGACCACGAACGTCCCGTCGGGCCGCTGCAGCCGCACGACGTGGTCACCATCGGTGAACGTGTAGGTGCTGGGCACCGGCACGCCGTCCACGTACGCCGTCCAGCCGGAGTCGGTCGTCCCGGTCGGGTACGACGTGTACCAGCCAGCAGGCCCCGCTTCGGGGAGCACGAAGTGCGTGAACTCGTCGACCGGACCGGTGTCGACGCTCGTCCAGCCAAGGCCCTTCTGCGTGCTCGAGGCGGACCAGGCACCGTCGTTGGTGGAGATCACGACGAACGGACCGTGGGCGCCGGCGGACTCGCCCGTCCAGCGGCCGGGCCGCGACGGGTCCTTGACCAGCTGGGTGCGGACCCAGGTGCCCGAGCCGGAGCCCGGCAGGGCAAGCACGTACGCGGTCGTCGTCGTCCGCCCGACGGCGGCCGCGATGTCGACCTCGTACCGCGTCGTCGAGCTGGTGCGCGACGAGGCCACACCGGTGATCGTGTCCGGCTGCGGCGTGCCCGCCGGCCCGTAGAGCGCCACCCAGTCGGACCGCGGGTAGAGCCGGGTCCGCCCGTGTCCGGGCGCCGTGCCGTCGAGGAAGACCTGCTGCGGCGTCATCACGAAGCTGCTGGCAAAGCCCGCACCCGAGGGCACGTTCCACAGGTGACCCAGCGAGGCGGGGTACTCGCCCTCCGACCCTTGGCCCATGCCGAGGTCGTGGTCGCTGTCGGCCGCCGCGAACTGGCTCGTCCCGGCGTACGTCGGCAGGCTCGTGAGCGAGCGCGGCACGACGCTGTGCACGACGAGCGGGTTCCCGGAGGAGTCCGTCGCCGCGGGCAGGTCGACGAACTGCGCCGCCAGGATCGGGTGACCGGAGTTCGACACGGTGTGCGCGTCGCGGTCGGCGATCGAGGGGTCGGTCGCGGCCGCGGCGGCGTAGGTCGCCGTCCCGTTGTCAGCCGGCGGCGTCAGCGAGCCGGCGTTGTAGAGCGAGGAACCGTCCGGCTTGGTGAACCGCAGCTCGTTCGCCTGCGTGCCGATCGAGATCGCCTGCGACGGCAGGCCGGTCATCGGGTCGGTCGCCGCGGACGAGGGTCCGCTCAGGGCCGCGGCCGCGAAGGCCTGGCCCGGTGCAGCAACACCCGGGAGGCGGTACTGCGGGATGCCCCAGAGCACCATCTCCTGCAGGCTCTTCAGGTCGTACGGCGAGAGCGCGGACAGCGTGGTGAGGTACCGCAGCTTGGCGTCGACCAGCGCACGCCCGAGGTCCTGCGTGCCGACCCGCTCGGCGAACAGGGCCTGCAGCCGAGCGCTGTAGGAGACCGCTGCCGAGTCGGCGTAGCCGAACCCGTAGTTGCCGATCATCACGGCGAGACCCTTCGCGCCGTACGCCTGGGCGAAGTCGCGCGCCCGGTCGTCACCGGCCACGGCGTACTCGTCCGGGATGCCCAGCGCGCTGTGGCAGCCGACGGTGAACACCACGTGCCGCGTGAGCGACGCGGCGGTGTCGACATCGTTCTTCGCCGTGTAGAGGTCGGACAGGTCGTTCGTCGCCGCGCCCAGCGCAGGCAGCGCGCGGTACTGGTCGTAGTGCATGTTGAGCACGCCGAGGTCCGGCACAGGCGACTTGTCCAGCCAGTGCGTGTCGAGGTCGGCCTTGGTCCAGCGCGTGGCAGCGCCGGACAGGGCGTGGTCGACGACGTACCCCGCACTGGTGAGGGAGTCGGCCGCGCGGGTGCCACCGGCGGTGAGGAAGTCGTAGTCCGACGCCACGGCGGTCCGCGGCTGGCTCGACGCCGTCCGCGGGTCAGCGACGCCCGCCGCGGCCACCGCGGTCGGGGTCTGGAAGGTGGTGAGCTGGTTCACGATGTCCGCCGAGCTCTCGCCGAGCCGGCCGGTGACGGCCTGCGGGGCGTAGACGACCTGGCCCATGACGGCGATCGGCGTGAACGTGCCGTAGGGGTCGTCGCTCGCGTAGTAGCCGCGGGCCGACGCCATCGCGATCGGGTTGCCGTCCTTGAACGCCAGGTCGCCGGCCTCCTCGCGCTCGCTGCCGTCTCGGGTGTGGTCCTCGAGCCACGCGTACGGGAGCACGGGGTGCGCGCCGACGACGTTGATGTACTTGATCTTCTTGGTGTCGGCGGTCTGCAGCACGAGGTCGTTGATGGCACGCACGACCCGGTTGGAGGCCAGCGGGTCGCACGGGTGCGCGTCCCAGTAGGCGTACGCGCTGCGGACCGCGGAGCTGCTGTCGACCTGGAGCACCTGTCCCTTCACGCCGTTCGCGGAGTGCGTGAAGGAGTAGGCCGCCTCGAGCACGCCGGCGGCGTCGCCGTAGTAGCTCTGCTGCCGTGAGGCGTTGACGAGCACCAGGGTGTCGTCGGTGCCGCGGACGCCCGCCGGGTCACCCGCGTGCTGGTACAGCGTCGTCGCGGCAGGAGTCCCGATGGCGCGAGGCACGGTGCCGCAGCTCGCCAGCGAGACCTGGTCGATCAACCGGATCCGGACGGTGTAGTCGCCGGAGGCCCCGTTGAAGCCGCTGATCGCCAGCACGTGACGGCTGTCGTTGCCCTTACGGGCGATGCCGCTGAGCTGCTCGAGGTCGCTGCCCCGCGTCGCGCTGATGGCGGCGACGAGGCGGTCGGTCAGCAGCGGGATGTCCTGCAGCGCCCCGCCGGAGGAGCTCGCCCGCGGGTGCCCGTGGTCCGGCTCGACGACGAGCGCCTCGCCGAAGGGCACCTGCACCGGCGAACCCGTTCCGGAGAGCGCGCTCTCCGCAGCCGTCCCCTTCGGGTAGTAGGCGACGAGGTCGAGGTCGGTGTCCGGCTCGGCGTTGTCCTCGAGCCCGGACAGCGTCGCCTCGAACGTCCGGCCCTCAGCCACGTCGAACGGCACGTACTGCACCCGCTGACCGGGCTTGAGCGTGCCGAGGATCAGGGTGTCCTCGCGGCCCAGCGGGCCGTCGGGCGTGTCGTCCGGCGGGTTGTTGATGCCGGTGACGGTGATGCCGCTGCCGGACTGCGGACCGTTGAAGGGACCGAGGTCGCTGGTGCGCACGTCACCGGTCGCCGTGTACGGCGTGGGGCTGGCCGTGGAGCTCGGGAGCACACCGAGGTGCACCGTGACGGCGAAGCCGTCGTTGACGCACGGCAGGGGGCCGCTGGTGCGCCGCAGGTCAGGCACCGAGAGCACGAGACCGCGGTCGGGGGCGTCGCCCGGGGCGTTGACCGGGTCGGACAGCTCGACCGAGCTGGTGGGCGAGGTGTCGAGGCTCGCCGTACCCGGCACGTACGTGAAGCCGGACGGGAGAGCGAAGCCGAACGTCATGCCGACCGCGTGGTCGCAGTTGACCATCGCCGACGCCGTGTAGGTGAGCCGGTTCGGGTACGCGGCGAGCGGGATCGCGCTGCGCGGCAGCGACTCCCAGTCGAAGCTCGACTGGTCGAGGAACGGCTCGACGAGGTACATCAGCTTGAGCGGGTTGAGCGCCGAGCCGAGGTCCTTGAAGACGGCGTCCGGCTTGAGCGCCGCAACGACGTCGTTGTCACCGAGGTGGCGGCCGGCGGTGTTGGTGCAGCTCGTCTTCGAGCAGTCGAGCACCTTGCTGAGGTCGGGGATGCTCGCGAGCGGGATGTCACCGACGTGCGTGCCGGCCAGCTCGGTGCCCTTGAGGAGGATGTCGCTCCACGCCGTGTCGTCCAGCGGGTTGGTCGTGGTGCTCTGCGCGTCGGTGCGCAGCTGCCCGATGGTCAGGCCGCCGACCGAGGTCAGCCCGATGTCCATGGGGTTGGACAGGCTCAGCTCGAACAGGGTCCGCTGCAGCCCGCTGCCGTCGGTGCACGAGCCGCCGTTCGGGACGGTCGGGAGCTCGGTGCACCAGTCGACCGGGTACTGACCCAGGCGCATGCCGCCTTGGAGCAGCGCCAGGAAGCTCACGTTCGCCAGCGCCGAGTTGCGCAGGTCGAGGTCACCGAGCGACACGCGCTCCAGCGGCGCCCCGATGCTCGGGTCGGAGGTCTGGATCAGCGTGGGGTTCACGAGGTCCGCCACGGTGAGGGAGCTGACCGGCATGTTCCTCAGGTTCGGGTACGCCTCGAGGAGGTCTTCCCAGCCACCCAGCGTCCGCAGCGGCAGCTTGGTCAGCGACAGCTTCGTCAGGGAGATCTTCGTCAGCGACGTGAGCGGCAGCTTGGTGAGGGAGATCTTCGTCAGCGACAGCTTCGTGAGCGAGATCTTCGTCAGCGACAGCTTGGTGAGCGAGATCTTCGTCAGCGAGGTGGTGTTCGTGGGGAGCTTGGTCAGCGACACCTGGACGAGCGGGAGCTTGGTCAGGGAGGTCGCGCCGGTCGTGTCCTGGACGGAGTCGGGGATGAGGTTGCGGTTGAGGCTGCGCAGGTCGATGACGTTGCCGGGACCGCCGACCGTGGTCGGGCCCTGGACGCTGAGCGCGTAGCCCGTGAGGCCCTTCTGCGACGAGTAGCCCTGGCCGGTCATCTTGATCACGCTGCGCAGCAGCGGCGCGCCGGTGTTGGTCGTGCTCAGGACCAGGTAAGCCACCGAGCCGGTCGTGGTGGTCGGGCGGAAGCCGACGGTGACCGTGCAGGAGACGGTGACCGTCCCGGTGCACGTGCTGGCCGTCTGGACGAACTCGGTGCTGGTGCTCGAGGCGACGTTCTTGTCCGTGAGCACGGACGCGGAGACGCCCGTGAGGTCGCGCGTCGCGATGTTGGTGAAGGTGAACGTGTGCTGGGCCATCGACCCGGGCACGTCGGGGTTGACCGGGTAGTAGCCGAAGGCGTACGGCAACCCGGACATGTCGGGGCTGCTGGTGATGTCGGCGTTGACGAGGACGTAGGTCTGGCCAGAGCGCGAGATGACGCTGGCGGGGATGCCCGACTCGCGCAGCGGCAGCGTCGCGGGGACCGCGACGAGCGTGGGAGCGGTGACGTCAGCTGTGCCGCCGGAGCCGAGCTGCCCGAAGGCGCCGCGGCCCCAGGACGCGACGGTGCCGTCGCTGCTGGCGACGAAGGAGGCACTGTCTCCCGCGGCCACGCTGAGCGGGACGTGCGGGCTGGCGATGGCGGCGGCGCTGATCGCGGTCGGCGTCTGGGCGACCTGGGAGGCGGCGGTCAGTGCCTGCGTGCCCCACCAGCGCAGGACGGTCGAGCCTGAGGTGGTCGTGGTGAGGAGCAGCGCGTGCGAGGTGCCTGCAGACAGGCTGCGGACCCGCTCACCCGTGGTGGTGAGGGTGACCTTGACGGGCGCCTTCTGGTCGAGCGTCTTGGCGTTGCCCTGCTGGTAGAGGTCACCGCGACCCCAGGTCCAGATGTCGACTCCGCCGCTCGCCCCGGTGACCGTGTAGACGGCGAAGTCGCGTCCGGCCTCGACCCAGGCAGTCGCGCCCGCAGGCGGCAGCGGGATCTGCCCGGCCCGCGTGCCGCTGGGGATCTGGGTCGGGTAGGGCGACGTGCTCGTCACCCCGGTGCCGAGCTGACCGCGGTCGCCCTTGCCCCAGGTGTAGAGCTTGCCGGACACGTCGAGGGCGACGCTGAAGCTCTCGCCGGCGCTGACGTCGACGATCCGGGTCGCGCCGGGGAAGGTCAGCTTGCTCGGGACGTTCTGCACGGCGAGCGAGGACTGGTTGTTGACGACCTGGCCCCACTGCCAGACGTTGCCGTTGCTGTCGAGCACGTCGACGGCGAGGCCGAACGCCGCCACCTTGATGGCCTTGGGCTCACCAGAGCCGCCGAACCCGCTGGCCTGCGCCGGAATGCGGTCCACCCCGCCGGTGGTGCCGTTGCCGCGCTTGCCGCTGCCGTTGTCACCGAGCGACCACACCTTGCCCAGGTGGTCGGCCCAGATGACGAAGCCGTTGCCGGCCGCGACGCTCACGGCGTCACTCAGCGCCGAGCCGCCCGGTGCCGGGAGGGCGGAGAAGCCGGTCGACGGCGAGACCGTCAGGTCGGTGTTGGTCTGCCCGAAGTCGTTCCTGCCGACGCCGTACGCCGCGCCGGAGCGCTGCGTGTCGGTCGCGTAGACCGGCGCCGCATCGGCGGGCCGCAGCGACGACCCCAGCAGCGGGACCAGCAGCGCAAGGGTCGCGGAGAGCGAGACGCTCAGTCGGGCAGTGCGGTGGGTACGCATGAGACGGGGTCCCCCAAAGGACGGCGAGGTCCGCGCAGTCCCCCGGCGCGGACCACCACTCCACCCTGTGTCTGACAACGGCGTCTGTCGCATGTCCGACAAAAGACGAGATTCAGGCTGTTGGCAGCGTCACCATGCGTGACGTGGCCCCTGCGAGCGACGCGTGACGGCTGACGCCTACCTGCCCTACGTCTCCCGCGTACCGCTCTCCTGGGTCGACGAGGAGGGCCCCGTCCCGCACTGGCTCGAGGGCACGCTGCTGTTCGTCGACGTCGCCGGGTTCACGGCCCTGTCGGAGCGGCTCGCCAAGACCGGCCGCGCAGGCGCCGAGGAGCTCACCGATCTCCTCAACGGGGCGTTCGCCCGGCTGCTCGCTGCGGCGTACGAGAACGGCGGGTCGCTCCTCAGCTTCGGCGGCGACGCGCTTCTGCTGTTCTTCGACGGTCCCGATCACCAGCGCCGAGCCGGCCACGCGGCCGGGGTGATCCGTCGCAAGCCTGCCGAGCTCGGTGCTCTGCGCACGACCGTGGGCGCGGTGCGTCTGAAGCTCTCGATGGGCGCGCACAGCGGGCGGTTCCTGTTCCTGGTCACCGGCGACGACTCTCGGGTCGTCCTGCTGCTCGGTCCGGACGCCACCGCCACCGTCAGACTGGAGCAGCGGGCGACCGGCGGCCAGGTGATGATGGGAGCCTCGCTCGCGGCGGCGGTGCCCGAGGCCGCCGGCCCGGTCGAGGACGGCGCTGCGCTGCTGCTGCGGACGCCGCGGCCGCCGCTGGCGGCGGAGCCGCACCCGCCGGGAGACCCGGTGACCCCGGCCTCCCGGTTCCTGTCCCCGCCGCTGCGCACGCACATCGCCGGGCAGCCCACGTCGGAGCACCGCCGGGTGGCCATCGGGTTCGTCCAGCTGCGCGGCACCGACGCGCTGCTGGCTGCTGACCCCGACGCGGCCGTCGCTGCCATCGACGAGCTGGTGCGGACGACCCAGCGCGCGGCCGCGGACTTCGGGGCGTGCCTGCTCGCCACCGACGTGGACGCTGACGGCGCGAAGCTCATCCTCGTCGCGGGTGCACCCCTGGCCGGGGAGCACGAGGAAGACCGGTTGCTCCGCACCTGCCGTGCCGTGCTGGACCTGCCGACACCGCTGCAGGTCCGGGCCGGCGTGACAGCAGGACCCGTCTTCGTCGGTGACGTCGGGCCCAGCTACCGACGGGCCTTCACGGTGATGGGTGACCGCGTCAACCTCGCCGCCCGCCTGATGGCGTCGGCGTCCCCCGGGGAGCTGCGCACGACCCCTGCGGTCGTCGCCGCGAGCGGCACGACGTTTTCGACGACCGAGCTCGAACCGCTGCGCCTGAAGGGCATCGCGGAGCCGGTGCAGGCAGTGGCCGTCGGAGCGGCCATCGGACAGGCCAAGGGGCACGACGCCCGGACGCTGTTCGGGCGCGACACCGAGCTCGCCGTGCTCACCGCCGCGCTCGAGCGCGCGGGGACGGGCACGGGCGGCACCGTGGAGCTCGTCGGCGAGCCGGGTTCGGGCAAGACCGCGCTGCTGACGGCGCTGGTCAGCACCTCGCCGTACCCAGCCTTGCGGGCCAACGCGGTGCCGTACGAGTCGGAGACGCCGTTCGGGCTGCTGCGCCGCATCATCCGGCACGTGCTCGGCGTCGACGCCGAGGCGCATCCGCTCGACGTCGGCCGGCGGGTCACCGAGCTCCTCGGCACACTGACCCCGCAGGACACCGCCCTGCTGCTCATGGCCGCCGACGCGCAGCTCGAGGGCGAGGAGCCCCCGGCCGTGGTGCAGGACGACCTCCTGGTCCGCCGCCTGGCCCGCGCCGTGATCCACGCCCTCGAGGTGCTCGTGGCCGAGGGCGGGCTGCTGGTCGTCGAAGACCTGCAGTGGGCGGACTCCTCGAGCGAGGCGCTGCTGCGTGCGGTTGCCGAGCAGATCGGCGAACACCCCTGGCTGCTCTGCCTCAGCGCGCGGCCCGGGGCGCGGGACCGCTGGGCAGAGGTGGCGAGCGAGGTCGTCACCCTGGGCCCCCTGGACGAGGCCAGCGCGACAGACCTCGTGCACGCGCTGACCGCTCGGTCACCCATGAGCCCCCACAGGGTGGCCGCGCTCGTCACGCGCTCCGGCGGCAACCCGCTGTTCCTCAGCGAGCTCGTGCGGCTCAGCCGCGACAGCCTGGACCTGCCGGAGTCCGTCGAGGGCGTGGTCAACGCGCGGCTCGACGCCCTGCCGGGCTACCTGAGGAAGATGCTGCGCCAGGCCGCGGTGCTCGGTGCGCAGTTCGACCTCGACCTGCTGCGCGAGATCGCGGGGTTCGTGCCGGACCGCGAGGAGTGGCGACTGCTCGACGGGCTGCTGCGCCGCGTCGGCTCGCGCGGGGAGTTCACGAGCGAGATCTACCGGGGCGTGGCATACCTCTCCCTACCCTTCCGTGAGCGCCGGGTCCTGCACAGCCAGGCCGGACGGCTGCTGGAGGCCCGCGGGTCCGAGGACGTCGAGCTGCTCGCGCTGCACGCCGCGCAAGCCCACGACAACGCGCTCACCTGGACGCACGGCGTCGAGGCGGCCCGTCGGAGCATGGCGCGCGGCGCCCACGAGCAGGCTGTGACCAACGTGCGGCGGGCGCTCCTCGCGCACGACAAGGGCCAGCTCGGTCCGGCGACCGAGACCTGGGAGGTGCACCGCCTGCTCGGCGACGCGCTGCTTCGCGCGGGTCAGGCCCGCGAGGCGACGGCTGCGTACAGGCGGGCACGGGCGCTGTGCCCCCGCGGGGTGCAGGGGGACCCCGAGCTCTGCCACCGCGAGGGGCTCGCGCGCATCGCCCTCGGCGAGCACGAGAGGGCCAAGCGGTGGCTCAAGCGCGGGCTGGTCGCGGTGACGGGCCCGGAGGACGAGGACGCGCACCTGGAGCTGCTCCGGTCACTGGCGGGCGCGATGTACCGGCAGGGGCAATACCCCGCCGCCCTGCGCACCACGAGCGAGCTCATCGCACGCTCGGAGAGCGCCGGCCACCAGCACGCCAACGCCCACGCGCACGACCTCATGCACAGCATCCTCATCACCACCGGCGACCCGCGCAGGGCGGAGCACCGGGAGCAGGCCATCGCGATCTACGAGGAGCTCGGTGACATCACGGGGCTCGCCAAGGCCCTCAACAACCTCGGCACCGACGCCTACTACGAGTGCCGCTGGAGTGATGCGGTCGACCTCTTCGAGCGCTCCCGCCAGTGCGAGGAGCAGGACGCGAACGACGTGGGTGCGGCCATCTCCGACGCCAACATCGCCGAGGTGCTGGTGGACCAGGGCACCTACGACGAGGCCCACACGCGCCTGCTTCGAGCCCTCCGCACCTTCCAGGCCGAGGACTTCCGGCTCGGTGTCGCGGAGGTGCTGAACCACCTGGGGCGCCTGGAGACCCGCCGCGGAGACCTGACGGCAGCGACGACGTACCTGGCGGAGTCAGGAGAGCTGGTCGGTGCCATGGGCGCGGACATGCTGCGCCCTGACGTCCTGGTTCGCGAAGCGGAGCTCGCGCTGGTCGGAGGCGGACTCGACTGGGCCACCCAGCTCCTGGAGCGCGTCGACGCCGCGGAGGTCCGGGAGGAGATCCGGCTGACCTCGCAGCACCTGTGGGCCGTCGTCGAGGTGGGCCAGGGCGACCTCGTCAGCGCCCTGACGCGGCTGCGGGAGGTGGTGGCGGCCGAGGAGGCAACGCACCGGTACCGCGCAGCCCTCGCCCGCCACACGCTGTCGGTGGTGCTGGCGCAACAGGGTGATGAGAGCGCGCCCCAGGAGCTGCTCACGGCGCTCGCGACCCTGCGCACGCTGGGGGTGCACCGGTTCCGCGACCCTCTCGTCGGCGAGGTGGTCGTGGCGCTGCCACCTGGGGTCGTCGACCTCGAGGAGCGCGAGGCCCTGGCTGCGGTCTAGCGTCGTGGGGTGACCAGGACCGCCGTCGTGACCGGGGCGAGCAGCGGCATCGGTGCCGCCACTGCGCTCCTCCTCGCCGCGCAGGGCTGGGAGGTCGTCGCCGCGGCTCGACGCCTGGACCGCCTCACCGCGCTCGCGCAGCAGCAGCAGGGGATCCGGCCCCACGAGCTCGACGTCACCGACGCCGCCTCGGTCGCAGCGCTGGCCGCCGCCGTACCGGCGTGCGACCTGCTCGTCGCGAACGCCGGAGGCGCGTGGGACCTGGACCCCCTCAGCTCCGCCGACGTCGACACGTGGGCGCGCACGTACGACGTGAACGTGCTCGGCCTGGTCCGCACGGTGCAGTCACTGCTTCCTGCGCTGCGGACAGCGCGGGGCCACGTGGTCATGACCGGCTCGACCGCGGGGCGCTGGGTCTACGAGGGCGGCGGGGGATACGTCGCGGCCAAGCACGCTGTGGCCGCGCTGCGGGAGACGCTGCGCCTGGAGGAGGTCGAGCAGGGCGTGCGCGTCTCCGAGGTGGCGCCGGGGATGGTCCGCACCGAGGAGTTCTCGGTGAACCGGTTCGCGGGCGACGCCGCACGCGCCGACGGGGTGTACGCCGGCGTCGAACCCCTTGTGGCGCAGGACATCGCGGAGATCATCGTGTGGGTGGCATCCCGGCCGGCGCACGTGAACGTCGACCTGGTGCAGGTCACCCCGCAGCAGCAGGCAGCCGTGCACAAGGTGGTCCGTGGCTGATTCCGTGGTGAAGCGGTACGCCGCGGGCCGCGCCCGCGCGCTCGGGCTCCCGACGCGGGGCACGACCAACCCCAACCGGCTGCGGCGCGTAGACCGTCACCTCGTCGCGCTGCACGGCGGGCTCCTGCGGTCCCTGACAGCTCCGCTCGTCGTCGACCTCGGGTACGGCGGGACGCCGGTGACAGCGGTCGAGCTCCACCACCGGCTCTCCGGCGCGTGCCCGTCGGTCGAGGTGGTGGGGATAGAGATCGACCAGGCGCGCGTCGACGCGGCGGCGGGCGCTGCGCGGCCGGGCCTACGCTTCGTCCGCGGCGGGTTCGAGCTGGCCGGGCTGCGGCCGCACGTGGTGCGCTGCCTCAACGTGCTGAGGCAATACCCGCCGGAGGACGCAGCGGCGGCCTGGTCGACGATGCGGGAGCGCCTGCACCGCGACGGCGTGGTCCTGGAGGGCACCTGTGACGAGGTGGGGCGCCGGGCGGCCTGGGTGACACTCACCGCGGCCGGCCCGCAGTCGCTGACGCTGGCCGCCCACCTCGCCTCGCTCGACCGACCGTCCTCGCTCGCGGAGCGGTTGCCGAAGGCGCTCATCCACCGCAACGTGCCCGGCCAGCCGGTGCACGCCCTGCTGCAGGAGCTCGACGCTGCGTGGGACCGGGCCGCGGCGTACGCCACCTTCGGCCCGCGCCAGCGCTGGGTGGCGACGTGCGAGTCGCTGCCGTGGGAGCAGTCCGGTCCCCGTCGCTGGCGCGACGGCGAGCTCACCGTCCCCTGGTCCTCGGTGGCTCCCGCCTAGGCTTGACCCCCGTGGAGCACACGCACACGCACACCCACACGGTGCACAACGGCAAGCGCGAGCTGACGATCGACGAGCTCGCGCGCATGCAGCCGGGCATGGACCGCCTGATGGCCGAGGTCGGGCCGCGGCTGCACCGCTGTTACCACGCAGCCCTGGCGGGCAACTGGCCGTTGGCGGCGTACTTCAGCAAGTCGGCAGCCAAGCAGCTCGCGCTGAGCGCCCAGAGCCGGCCGAAGTACGAGCCGGAGATGACGGCGTACCTGCGCGACGACTACGCCCCGGTGACCGCCGCCATCAAGGCGCAGGACCGCGAGGCCTTCCAGGCCGCCTGGACCGCCATGGTCGACCGCGCGAACGCGCTGCACGTGGTCTTCGGCAAGCCGTACATCGGGTGGAAGACGCCCGAGCAGCCGCCGGACGACCTGGACCTGCGGGCGGGCATGACGTGAGACGCGCGAAGGGCCCCGCAGGAGCGGAGCCCTCCGAAGACGCGGTGCGGGCTAGTCGGCGAGCAGCCGGGCGAGCTCGGCGTCGAGGTCGACGACGGTGTCCTCGGCGCCGGTGGGCACGGCGAGGTAGGTCTGCTGCAGGAACTCCACGAGCTCGTCGCGGTCGATCTCGAACAGGGCCGAGCCGGAGGGGGAGGCCATCGCGAGGTTGACCACCCGCTCGTCGCCGTGCATCTCGGGCCACACCCGCACGTCACCCTCGCCGACGGGGCCGGCGACGCCCTCGGTGAGCAGCTGGCGGGCGAACATCCACTCGACGATGCCGTCGCCCTCGCCACCGGTCTGGAAGGTCACCGTCACAGCCCACGGGTCGCTCGCGCTGTACCGCAGCCCCGCGAGCACCGGGAGCGAGGGACCGCCCGGGACGACGAGACGCAGCTCGAGCTCGGCGGTCACGGTGGTGATGTGGGTCATCTGCGGTCCTTCTATCGGGGGGTGGGTGCGTCTGACCGGGGAAACGACCCGCCACCAGCGCGGATACGGCCCACGGACCAGGTCACCCGCCCGAGTGATGCTCAATTCGGCACAACCCGGGGTGTTTCCTGCCTCAATTCTCGGCTGCCCTCAGCCATGTCCGCATCGTCCACCCGGTCACGGCCGGTTCACCCGGTCGGCCCATCCAGGTGGCCCGTGATCAGTGATCGCAGCCGGAACCGCTCGTGCACAAGGGGACTCGGCCGGGCGAAAGCCACAAGCCGGGCACTCGGCATCGCCGCGGCGACCTCCCGGGCGACAGCGGCGGGATGCACGTCGTCGCCCTCCTGCCCGAGCACGAGGACCTCGGCCGTGACCGCGGCCAACGAGGCGCGGTCGGCCACCGGAGCCTCCCTCGTCAGCGCGTCCAGCAGCGGCAGCACGTCGGCAGCCAGCAGCAGCTCCGTGCGGGCCGCGACGTAGTCGCCCAAGCCCGACCCGGTGTCGGGCAGCTCGCTGCGCACGAGCCGCTCCACCGCCGCCCGGTCCCGCGCGCGCAGCGCGCCGGCAAGAGCCCCACCCCGTCGTACGGCGGGCAGGCCGGCGATGTCGAGCGCCACGGGCAGCAGCAGGACGACCCTGTCGAAGCGGGTCGGGTGCTGCGACAGCAGCCGCAGCAGTGCGCCGGCGCCGAGCGAGACGCCGACGGCCCGGGTGGCTCCCAGCCGGTCGGCCTCGCTGAGCAGGTCGTCGGCGAGCACCTGGTAGCCCGGCTCCCCCGCCCAGGCGCGGCCGTGACCTCGGGCCTGCACGAAGGCCTTGGTGCCCCGCACCCCCGACAGGAACGGTCGGGTCTCGGCGACCGAGGCGCCGAGGCCGTGGGCGACGACGGTGACCGGGGCGCCGGCGCCGACCGTGGTCGTCCAGGGAGCGGTCAGTACGACTGCCCGCTGACCGCCGGCTTCACGTCGACGAGGTAGACGATCGCAGCGATCGTGCCGGCGATGCCGAGGAAGCCGATCGGGCCGGTGAGGACGCCGGCCAGCGCCGCGACAGCGAGGATCGCCAACCAGCCGGGCTTGGTGAGCTTGTTGTGCAGGGAGAACGCGGGGGTCGGACGGCCCACGCAGTCGACGAGCGCCCACACCTTCAGGACGAGGGTGCCCAGCCAGATCGCGTTCATCAGGAGTCCGACCACGCCGTCATCCTTCCGCATGCGCACGACCCCTGCTCGGGCCGCAGGGGGGAGGCGGCGCGAACAGGGGTCGTGGGTCTTGTGGGGCAGGTGCTAGCCGACCTTCTCGGTCGCGTCCTCGACGGCCTTGGCGGTCGTCTTGGCGGCCTTGGTGGCGGTCTTCGCGGTGGACTCGGCCTTCTTCACGGCGGCCTTGCCCTCGGCGATCGCTGCCGTGGTGGTCTCCTGCTTGCGGATCTGCGCCACCAGCTTCGCGCCGCGGGCGCTCAGCGTCGCGTAGCGGAGCTCGGCGGTGGCCTGCGCCTTGGAGACGCGGGTCTCGACCTCGCTGCGCAGCTCGGTCGCCTTGGCCTGCGCCTTGGCCGGGAGGGCCTTCAGCGTCGACGGGAGGGCCTTGACCTGCTCGGTGCGGGCGACGCGGGCGGCCTCGACCTTGGCGTTGACGGTCTCGGTCACCTTCTCCGTCAGCTTGGCCTGCAGCTTCTTGGCTTCGGCCGGGATCTCCTTGGCCTGCTCGACCGTGAGGTCGACGACGCCGACCGCGGCGAGCAGCGGCTTCTTGGCGTCCTCGAGGTCGAGGACGGGGAGCTTGTCGGTGAGCGTGCTCATGGGACTGCCTTTCGTAGGCGGTGAGGGGAGGGTCAGGACTCGGTGGTGGCCGGCCGGGGTGCCCGCTTCCGGGGAAGCGGGGCGGGCTCCGGCTCGGCCAGGGCAACCGCCTCGACGGCGGCGCTGGCCTCGGCGGCAGCCGCGGTGGCGGCAGCCGCTGCGGCGTTCTCCTTGCGGAAGGACTCGTGGATCTCGAGCAGGACCTGCTTCTGCCGCTCGGTCAGCGACACGTCCGCGAGGATCGCGTCGGCGACGGGGCTGGCCTCGCGCTGGTCGAGGATCCCTGCCTGGACGTAGAGCGCCTCGGCCGAGATGCGCAGCCCCTTGGCGATCTGCTGCAGGATCTCAGCGCTCGGCTTGCGCAGCCCGCGCTCGATCTGGCTGAGGTACGGGTTGCTGACGCCAGCGGTCTTCGCCAGCTCGCGAAGGCTGATCTTGCTGACCTCGCGCTGCTCGCGGATGAACGCGCCGAGGTGGCGGACGTCGATGGCGGGCATGAACAGCACGCTAACCGGTGGTGCTAGCAGTTGCAAGCAGTCTGCTAGCAACAGTGGGGTGACCCTGACCACACCGTGTTTGAGCGCCGCACGGTCACCGCAAGGAGGCGGGCCAGGCACCGTTCGTCAAGCGCACGGCGTGGAAGCCGCTGTCGCCGTCGGTGTACCAGACCTGACGGCGCGCGATGTCGAACGTCGGCGCGCTCATGGCGTAGGAGCCGCTCATCAGCGGGAGCGTGTTGGGCGCCGGCGTGTTGAAGTAGGCGACCTCGCGCGGGCGCTTCGGGTCGCGGATGTCGAAGACCCGCATGCCCGACAGGATGAAGCTGCACGCCACGATGCCGGGGTCCTTCGCGCGCGGCACGCCGCAGTAGTGCGCCGCGTAGCCCTGCACGCCGTACTGCGCGCCGGGGTCGTCCTTCTGCTCCCCGGCTCGGGCGGCAGGCTGGTGCACCTCCAGCCGGATCGTGGACACGACGCGGGGGTGACGGTCGTCGTCGATGCTGATGAGCCGGGCCGCACCGACCGGGGCCTCCGGCGCGTACGACGTCGGGTTGCGGGCGTACTCGTCGAACTCGACGAGGTACTTGTGGCCCTTGATGGTGACCGGGATGGTGTTCTGCGGGATCGACACCTCGGGCCAGGTGAGGTGGCTGATCTCCGGGGCACCGGGGTTGGCGACGCGGCGCTGCACCTGGCTGACGTCGAGGATCGTCAGACCTGGCCGGTCGCCGAGCTCGGAGCCGTAGAGGCGGGTGCCGTCGGCGCTCAGGGTCATGCCGTGGAAGGTGTGCACGTCGTCGCGCCAGACGATCGAGGGCATCCGCGGGTTGCTCACGTCGATGGCCGTCACGCCCGGCTGGGCGGTGGTGGAGATCCAGAGCGTGCGGCCGTCGGGGGAGAAGCCGCTCTCGTGGCCGAGGATCCCCAGCGGCGTCGACGACTGCAGCACGGGGTGCCGGCAGTCCGACGACACGTCGTACACGTCGACGATGCCGGGCGCCGTGACCGGCGACCCCATCGCCGCGGCGAGCAGACCGCTGGTCTGGCTGACGACGAGCGACTCGTGCGGGCTGTTCATGGCCGGCGTCACGAGGCGCGCGGTCTCCACGGGAAGCGCCGGGTTGCTCATGTCGAGCACGTGCGTGCCGCCCGTCTCGCCGTGGAACGCGGCGGTCGGGTAGAGCAGCGTGCCGTCGTAGAAGGCGCACACCCGTCCGGTGCGGTCGGTGTAGCGCAGCGTCTTGAAGCCGCCTGTCGTACCGGTCTGACCCACCCGTACGGCGTTGCAGGTGTAACCCCGGGCAGCGCGGCCGCTCGCGTAGTCCGCCAGCGGGACCCGGCCCTGCCTCCCGCTCTCCGGCCGCGAGCCCGGGCCGCAACGCGCGCGGGGTGTAGCGGGCGGCACGGACGACGCCTTAGCGGTCGCCTCCGAGGTGGAACCGCCGGCGTGGGTGGCCAGGTAGGCGGTCAGGCCGGGGATCGAGGTCGCGGTCGTGGCGGCGGCGACGCCGACCGAGGCGACGGCGACGCCCAGGGCAGCCACGATCGCGGTACGGCGGGGGCTCAGCACAGGGGGCAGTCCTTCATCGGGGGGGGAATCGGGGGTTGGCGGGGGGTGGCGGGGCTGGGGGATCGGTGGTTCAACGCCGGGCCGACCGTCAGGTGACGGTCAACCGGTCGCGGCGGGGCCGTCGGTGGCCATGCCGGTGCGCTCCACGTGCTCCTGGAGGGCGTCGCGGACACGGGACTCCATCGCGCGCGCCAGGTGCGCGTCGACGGCGAGCTGGGCGAGCGGCTTGAGCCGGTTGATGAGCGCCGTGAGCTCCGCCACGTCCTCGTCGGTGCCGTCGGTCAGCGCGGGGTGCTTGAGCACGACGTGGTCCTGCACCGCCCCGATGAGGCGGGCGGCCGAGGCCTCCATGTCGCGCGCCAGGGTGTCCGACAGCTCGAGCACCACCGGGAGGGGGATGCCGGCCTTCACCAGCTCGGCGCCCGCGTGCAGCAGCCGCGGGGAGGGCACCCGGAAACGGTCGCCGTCAGGGACGACGAGCTCCTGCTCGATCGCGCGCTGCAGGGCCTCCGGCACGAGCTGGTCCGCGCCGAAGAGCTCGACGAGGTGCTCCGCCGACACGTAGTCGGCCATCTCGTCCGACCACGCGGTGGTCAGCACCTCCTCGAGGCCGAGGACCTCGGTGAGGTTCTTGCCGCTCTGCCAGCCCGCGAAGAACTCGCCGATGTGCGCGAACGTGTAGCCGCGATCGAGCAGCTGGCCGATGAGGCGCAGCCGGCCGAGGTGCACGTCGGTGTAGATGCCCGTACGACCCTCGCGGCGGGGAGGCGGCAGCAGGCCGCGGTCCTGGTAGACGCGCACGTTCCGGACCGTCGTGCCGGCAGCGCGCGCCAGGTCGTCGATGCGGTAGTCCGCCACGGCCCCTCCTCGCGTCCCCCTGAGCCTCGCGCACTCCGGTGGGCGCGAGCAGGTGCAACGCCGGTGTTGACGGGCACAATATACCGTGTCTATCGTGACAACAGACATTGTCACGTTCATCAACGTCTGGGGATCCCATGGATGAGCAGATCAAGCCCGCGCGGGGCGTAGACCTGGCGCAGGTCCTCCCCGTCACCGGGGCGCTCGCCGCGCTGGGCGCGGCCCTCCTCGTGGTCTGCGTCCTCTACCGCAAGGGCCGGCTCCCGGTCCTCGACCGGGCGGTCGCCGCCGTCGAGGCGCGGTCGGGCATGCCCGCCTGGACCGCGATCCCCACGGCCGTCAGCGGCCTGAGCCTGCTCACCGCCGGCTTCGGGTTCTACTGGGACGTCGCCGTGCACATCGACAACGGCCGCGACCAGAACCCCTTCGGCACCGCCGCCCACTGGCCGATCGTGATCGGCCTCTGCGGCCTCGTGGTCGCCGGCATCCTCGCGATCACCCTCGACCGCGACACCGACGGGGGCGCCGCCGTACAGCTCCCCTTCGGACTGCGCTCCTCCCTCGGCGGGGCGCTGATCCTGCTGTGCGGATCGATCAGCCTGCTCGGCTTCCCGCTCGACGACCTGTGGCACAACGTCTTCGGTCAGGACGTCACCTTGTGGTCCCCCACGCACATCCAGATGATCGGCGGCGCCTCCCTCACCACGCTCGCGACGTGGGTGCTGCTCGAGGAGGGCCGCCGCCGCAGCGGTCACACGGGTGCCGCCGACGTGCCGCGCGCCTGGCGCCTGCTCGAGGCGTGGCGCACCGCCTCGATCGCCGGGTCCTTCCTCATCGGGCTCTCGACGCTGCAGGACGAGTTCGACATGGGCGTCCCGCAGTTCAACGCGATCTACCACCCGCTCCTCATCGCCCTGGCGGCCGGTGTCGCGCTGACCGCCGCCCGCGTGCGGCTCGGCCGCGGTGGCGCGCTGAAGACCGCGCTGTTCTTCCTCGCCGTCCGGGGCACCTGGGCCCTGGTGATCGGCGGCGTCTTCGACCTCACCACCCCTCACATGCCGCTCTACCTCGTCGAGGCGCTGCTGGTCGAGGGCGTCGCTCTCGTCGTGTCGACCCGGCAGCCGATGCGGTTCGCGCTCCTCAGCGGGGTGCTCATCGGGACGGTGGGCGTCGCGAGCGAGTGGGCGTTCGGCCAGGTGGCGTTCGCGATGCCCTGGGAGCCGGTCATCTTCCCGGAGGCCTACCTGCTCGCGCTCGTCGCGGCCGTGGCGGGAGCGGTGCTCGGCACGGCGACCGGGGGTTCCCTGCTGCCTGCCCGTGAGACCCGTACGGCGGCACCGAAGCTCGCTGTCGGGCTGGCGTTCGCGGCGGTCCTCGCGGTCATCGCGGTCGCGCTGCCGGTGGGCTCCCACCGGGGCTACCGAGCGGATGTCACCCTCACCGCGGCGGGTCCGCACGAAGCCATGGTGCTCGTGAAGCTCGACCCGCCGTCGATCGCGAAGGACGTCGCCTGGTTCAACGTCACGGCCTGGCAGGGCGGCGTCGACTCCGGGGGGCTGCGCCTCACCGTCATGGACGAGGTCTCCCCCGGCGTCTACCGCAGCCACGGCCCGGTCCCGGTCGACGGCGACTACAAGACCGTGCTGCGGCTCGGGACCGCCGCCGCCCAGCAGGCCGTGCCGATCTACCTGCCCGAGGACAAGGCCATCCCGGCAGAGGGCGTCGCTGCCGATCCGCACTTCGTGCGCGAGTTCGTGCCGGACGTGGAGATCCTGCAGCGCGAGCAGGTCGGCGGGAGCGATGCGCTCAAGCACACGGCGTACGGGGTGCTGGCCTTCCTCGCCCTGCTCTGGATCGCCACCCTCGCCCTCGGGCTGCAGCGCCTCGGTCGCGCGGCCGTCCGGTCGCTCGAGCCGCTCCGGGTGCTGCTGCCCCGCCGTACGCCCGAGGAGTCCTTCGCATGAGCCAGCACCTCCCCCTGGTCGTCGTCGGCTCCGGGTTCGCCGGGCTGTGTGCCGCCATCAAGCTCAAGGAGTCAGGCCGCGAGGACTTCGTCGTCCTCGAGCGCGGCCACGACGTCGGCGGCACGTGGCGCGACAACACCTACCCGGGTGCGGCGTGCGACGTCCCGTCGCACGTCTACTCGTTCTCCTTCGCGCCAAACCCGACCTGGTCGCGCAGCTTCAGCCCGCAGGCCGAGATCCACGCCTACCTGCAGCGGGTGGCGCGCGAGCGGGACGTGCTCCGGCACATCCGCTTCGACACCGAGGTGACCTCGGCGACCTGGGTCCCGGAGCGGCAGCACTGGGCGCTCACGACGACCCAGGGCGACCTCACCGCCGACGTGCTCGTCGCGGGCACCGGAGCGCTGTCCGACCCGACAACCCCTGACATCCCTGGCATCTCGAGCTTCGAGGGCACCGTCTTCCACTCGGCGCGCTGGGATCACAGCTGGTCGGCGGCGGGCCGGCGTGTCGCCGTCGTCGGCACCGGCGCCTCGGCGATCCAGTTCGTGCCTGCGCTGCAGCCCGACGCCGAGCGACTGGTGCTGTTCCAGCGGACCGCCCCGTGGGTGCTCCCCCGGGTGGACCGCGGCATCAGCAAGGCGGAGCAGAAGGCGTACGCCCGGTGGCCCGGGCTGCAGCGCGCCGTGCGCTCGGCCATCTACTGGGGCCGGGAGAGCCACCTCATCGGCTTCCGCTACCACCGCGGGATCCTCAAGCTGGGCGAGAGGATCGCGACCAAGCAGATCGAGGCGCAGGTGAAGGACCCGGTCCTGCGGGCGAAGCTCACGCCGCACTTCGACCTGGGGTGCAAGCGGGTCCTGCTGAGCTCGACGTACTACCCCGCGCTCACCCAGGCCAACGCCTCGGTCGTGACGGACCCGATCGTCGCCGTGGAGCCTCAGGGCGTGGTGAGCGAGGCCGCCGACGGCACGCGCACCACGCACGAGGTCGACACGATCGTGTTCGGCACCGGCTTCCACGTCACCGACCCCCCGGTCGCGGACCGGATCGTGGTGGACGGCGTCTCGCTGGCCAAGCACTGGGCCGCCGAGGGGGTGCAGGCGCACCGCGGGCTGACCGTCGCGGGGTTCCCCAACCTGTTCTTCCTCACCGGCCCCAACACCGGGCTCGGCCACAACTCGATGGTGCTCATGATCGAGGCCCAGGTGGGACACCTGGTGCAGGCGCTCGATGCGCTGGACGCCGGCGGATACGCCGTGCTGGAGCCGCGCGCTGACGTGCAGGCGGCGTACAACGACGCGCTGCAGGCCGAGCTCGCGAAGACCGTGTGGGCCACGGGCGGGTGCAGCTCCTGGTACCTCGACGCCAGTGGCCGCAACACCACGCTCTGGCCGGGGTTCACGTTCTCGTACATGCGGCGGATGAAGCGCTTCCGCCTCTCGGAGTACGTCGTGCAGCCCCGCCTGCGCGAACGGGAGCCCGCACCCCTCAGCTGAGGCGGGCGAGGTCACCGGCGACGCGGACCTCGCCGACCTGGTGCCCGCCGCCGAGCACAGCTGTCGTCGCCAGCTCGTCGAGCACGGGGGCGTCGCAGCCCAGCGCCCGCAGTGCCGCGACGAGCACCGGGGTGCGCGCCCGGCCCCCGCCGTCGGCGATCTTGACCACGGCCGCCGAGCCGTCCGGCAGCGCTGCGGCGTAGACGCCCTCCGCGCCGTCCTTGGCGACAAGTCCGGGGACACCCTCCATGAGCCGGGTGACGTCACGGCCGGTGCCCCCGACGTACCAGGGGTGGGTGCGCATCGCCTCACGCACCCGACGCGCACCTGGCTCGGCGGAGGTGGCCAACCGCCGGTACGCGCGAGCCAGCCCGGGCAGGGTCAGTGCGTGCTGCGGCGCACCGCACCCGTCGACGGCGACGTGCTGCACCTGTTCGCCCGCGAGGTCCTCCAGGCGCCGCTGCACCGCCTGCTGCAGCGCGTGGTCCGGCGACAGGTAGCTCGCCACCGGCCAGCCGTTCGCCAGGCAGGTGGCGATCATGGCGGCGTGCTTGCCCGAGCAGTTCATGGTCAGCGGGGACGGCCCGCCGCCGGCGCGGAGCAGGGCGTGCGCCGCCGCCTCGTCCAGGGGGAGGGCCGGCGGGCAGCCCAGCAGGTCAAGGGCGGCCAGCACCGACCGGACGACGTCCACGTGGCCGGGCTCGCCCGAGTGCGAGGCGGCGGCCACCGCCACCTGCCGCTCGTCGGTCGGAGCCCAGCCGGCGTCGAGCAGAGCCGCCGCCTGCAGCGGCTTGTTCGACGAGCGGGGGAACCACGGGCGGTCGACGTCACCCACGGAGAGGGCCACGGACCCGTCCGCGCGCACGGCCAGCACAGCCCCGCTGTGCGTTCCCTCGACGTACCCCGAACGGACGACCTCGGCGAGCAAGCTCACTGATCGGGCAGGAGGGCGGAGACGTCGGCCTCGCCGTCGCGGTACCGCCGGGTGACCTCCGCGCTGAGCGCGTCCATGACCTCCTGGACCTTGCGGCGCTTGGCCGACACGGTCTGCTCCTCGGCCGCGAGCACGTCCAGCGCCGATGCGAGCTCGGCGTCGGAACGCGCGGTGGTGTCGGTCAGGTCGACGTCGGCGACCAGCGTCTCGACGTACCGCTGGTGGGCGTCGACGCGCGAGGGCTCGACCGTGACGTGCCGCCCCATGCCGTGCGCGGAGCCGCGGTCCTCCGACAGCACGTCCGCCAGGCTGTCGACCAGGGAGACCGACCCACCGCCGGTACGGCGGGCCAGCTCGGCCTTGACGATGTCGATCCGGCCTTGGACGAGTCGGCGCACGTAGGACAGGTCCGCTTCCTCCTGCTCGGCGTCGGCGCGCAGCGCCCGGACATCGGCGAGCGGAGCCTCCTGGAGCCCGGACAGGAAGTCCTCGGCGAGCACGCGGTCGATCCGGCGCGTGCCCTGCCCGGACGGTGCCTCGGCGCTCACGAGGGGCTCCCTTCAGCCAAGACGGTGCGTGTGCCAGAACATCGTGTCAGATTCTGCAAGCCGTTGGACCGAACGGCTCAACAAGGCGCACCTACCTGCCGAAGCCATGAGGTACCGCCGTGTCCAGAAGGAGGGAGGCAGGCGTGCTCAAGGGCGACCTCGTCACGACGCCCCTCCCGCAGGTCTTGCGCCAGCTCGCAGACTCTGCCTCCTCCGGGTGCCTCCACGTGCTCGACGCGCGGGGTGAAGAGGGTCGGGTCTACCTTCGCGGAGGGCTGGTCTACGCCGTCCAGGTCCCCGGGCAGCGCCCGATCCTGGGTCAGCACCTCGTCTCCTCCGGCTCCCTGGGGCCGGAGATGCTCGCCGAGGCCCTCGAGGCCCAGCGCACGGAGCTGCAGGGCTGGAAGCTCGGCGAGCTCCTGGTCCACCTCGGGTACGTCGACGCGCCGGTCGTCGAGGAGTTCCTCGCCGAGCAGATGCGCGACCAGGCCGGGGACCTGCTGCGCTGGCCCACCGGCACGTGGAAGTTCCGTGTCAACGAGCGCGCCCGCGAGGACGTGGCTCGCCCGACCACGGTCGAGGACCTGCTCACCGACTGCGAAGAGCGCGCCGCCCAGTGGGACGTGTTCCTCGAGGTGCTGCACGGCCAGGAGGCGGTGCCGGTGCTCTCCGCGGCCGGCAGCACCGACACCGAGATGGCCATCGACCCCGAGGCGTGGTCGCTGCTGTGCAAGGTCGACGGCGCCCGCACCGTCGCCGAGCTGGCACTGGAGTGCGGCTTCACCCTGTTCGAGGCCGGTCGCGTGGTGCACACCCTCGTCCTCTCCGGCCTGCTCGAGGTCGAGGAGCCGGTCGTGCTCGAGGAGGATGCCCCCGTGGGGGCCTCCGTGGCGTCCCGCCTCACGGCGGCGTTCGCCCCCTCCGAGAGCACACCGGTCGTCATCCCGCAGCAGAGCGAGGAGCCCTCCCCTGCGGAGGTCGCCGAGCTCCTGAACCACGCCTTTCTCGACGACCGCACGTCGGCTTTCCTCGCCCCGAGCGATGAGCCGGGCGACGGCTCGATCGACCGCATCTCCGCGGCGCTGTCGGCCATGCTCGGCCCGACCACCGACGAGACCCTGTTCGCACCGCGGCCGCGCAAGGAGACCAAGCCTGCGCCCACCGGGGCCGAGGCGGAGAAGGTCGAGCGGGCCCGTCGCCGGCGGGAGAAGGACGCGGCCGAGCTCGCCGACGCGCAGGCCCAGCTCGAGGCCGAGCGCCGCGCCGCCTGGGAGGCGCCGTACGCCGAGGACCACGAGGCCGAGATCGTCTCCTTGGAAGACGTGCGTCGCGAGGCCGCCCGCCGGGACGAGGAGGAGGCGCGCGCTGCCGAGCAGGACCGTGTAGCCGCCGAGGCCCGTGCCCTCGAGCAGGAGCGGGCTGCGCTGGAGGCCGAGCAGGCGGCGCTGGCCGCCGAGCGCGCTCAGCACGAGCAGGACGCGCGCGCCGCCAAGGAGGACAAGCTCCGTCGCGCCGAGGAGGCACGGCTCGCCCAGGCCGCACGCAAGGCCGAGGCCGAGCGGCTCGCCGAGGAGGCCCGTCAGGAGGAGCAGCGCCTGCAGGAGGAGGCGCGACTCGTCGAGGAGGAGCGCCTGCGCGCCGCCGAGGAGGCCCGGCTCGCCGAGGCCCGCACCAAGCTGGAGGAGGAGAAGGCCGCGCTCGCCGCCGAGCGCGCTCGCCTCGAGGACGAGGTACGGGTCGCTCAGGAGGAGGCCGAGACCGCACGTCTCGCTGCCGAGGCCGAGAAGGCCCGGCTCGTCGAAGAGGCACGGCTGGCCGAGGAGGCCCGGCGCGCTGAGGAGGCGCGCTTGGCGGAGGAGGCCCGACTCGCCGACGAGGCGCGCTTGGCCGAGGAGGCCCGGCTCGCTGCCGAAGCAGAGGCCGCACGTCTCGCAGAGCAGACGCGCCTTGCCGAGGAGGCGCAGCTCGCCGCCGAGGCCGAGGCCGCCCGGCTTGCGGAGGAGGCCCGGCTCGAAGCTGAGGCCGAAGCCGCACGGCTCGCCGCCGACGCGCTGTTCGCCGAGGAAGCCGAAGCTGCACGCGTCGCCGCCGAGCTGGCTGCAGAGGCAGAGCTGCGACAGCACGCTGAGGACGCCGCAGAGCGTGCCCGGGTCGAGGCCCAGCTGCGCGAGGAGGCTGCGGCTCAGGCCAGCGCGCTCGCCGCTGAGCAGGCTGTGCTGGCCGCACAGGAGCAGGAGCGGGCCGCCGCCGACGCGCAAGCGCTCGCCGACGCCGAGCTCGACGAGCAGCTGCGCGCAGCCACGCAGCGCACCGAGGCCAGCTCGGCGTTCGCCGAGCTGAGCGCCGCGGCGTCGGTCCCCGTCGCCCCCGCCCCCGCACCCGCACCGGTGGAGGCCTTGCCCGCCGCTCCGGAGCCGGAGCGAGCACCGGTGGAAGCCCCCGCGTACGCCGGCCACACCGGCGACACCGACATGGCCTCGCTGTTCCGCGAGCTGTCCTCTCTCGGCATGGAGGACGAGCCCGCCGCCGGGCCTGCCCCCCGGTCGCCCGCGCGCCCGGCAGCACCCCCGAGCTCCCAGCCCAAGAAGAAGAAGGGCCTGTTCGGCCGCTAGCGGAAGCGGGTGAGGCTCGACCGCACCTCGGCCGCGACCCGCGCGGCGGACTCCGGCTCAGCGATGCGGGCCGTCCCGTCGATGCGCGCCGGCACCCCGCCCGCGCTCAGCTCTGCCTCGTCGGGAACTTGCCGCTTCACGAGTGCCAGCGCCAGCGGACCCAGCTCGTGGTGCCGCACCGAGGTGCCCACCCGCCCGACCTCGCGCTCCCCCAGCAGCAGCGGGGCGCCGACGGCTGGAAGGTCCACGTCGCTGCCGTCGAGGTGCAGCAGCGCGAGCCGCCGCGGCGGGCGGCCGAGGTTGTGCACCCGGGCGACCGACTCCTGGCCCCGGTAGCAGCCCTTGTCGAGGTGCACGGCACTCACGAGCCACCCGACCTCGTGCGGCAGTGTCCGGTGGTCGGTGTCCAGGCCCCTCCGCGGGCGCAGGGCAGCGACGCGGAGCGCCTCGTGAGCCAGCACGCCGGCGGGGGCATCCCCGAGCGCCGCGGCAAGGCCGGCTCGCGGGACGAAGGCATAGCGCCCGAAGCCGGTCTCGGTCGCAGTCACCTCCCCCGGCGGCTCCGCTCCCGGGGTCCACACGACACCGAGGTCGTCGACCGCAGCGACCTCCACCCGGAGCATGAAGCGCATCGAGTCGAGAAAGCCGCGTAGCGCGCCCGCCGTACCGGGCTCGACGTGCGCGAGCACCGCGTCACCGGTCTCGACCAGGTGCAGGTGGTGCTCCACGTGCCCGTGCGGCGACAGGACGAGCGCCTCGCAAGACCTTCCGGGCTGCAGGTCCGCGACGTGCTGGCTGAGCAGCGAGTGCAGCCAGCTGAGCCGGTCCGGTCCGCTGATGCGCAGCACCTCGCGGTGCGACAGGTCGACCGCGCCCTCGCCGGCCGCGAGCCGGCGCTGCTCCCGGTAGGGGTCGCCGTAGTGGCTGGCGACACCCTCGTCGGGAGGATCAGCAGGTACGGCGGTCACACCCCCATCAAAGCGCAGCGCCCCGGGCGTGTTCCCCGGGGCGCTGCGTACGAGCTCAGGTCAGACGCGGATCACCTTGAAGGTGGTCGAGTAGTTCGCCGCGTTGCCCGTGGTGGCCGGCACGTACACCTTGAAGTAGTAGGTGCCCTTGCCCGGCTTGATGCTGAACAGGAACGTGCTCGTCGAGCTGATCGTCACGCGCTGCATCAGGGTCCGCTTCCCGCTCACGTAGCGGAACAGGTAGGCGTACTTGCCGCGCTTGTTCGGCGCGACGGTGCCCGTGACCTTCAGCAGCGTGGTGTAGCCGCTGCGGGCACCGTTCGCCGGGGCCGTCCGCGTGATGCGGACCCGGATGACCTCGGTGACGTACGAGGTCGACGCCGGCCGGTACGTCGCGTCGTTCGGCACCAGCTGTGCCTTCACCCGGGTGGTGTACACCGAGTTCGTGCGGTAGGCCCAGGTGCCCATCGCCGTGCCGGAGGCCACCGTGGTGACGGTCCGGGCGTACGACTTCCCGACGGTCGGCACGAAGGTGAGGATCAGCGTCTTGCCACCGATGCCCACCCCGTTGCTCGTGAGCTTGCCCGACACCACGAACGGTGAGCCGTAGGTGGTCGCCGTCGGCGACACCTTGATCGTCAGCGCGCTGGGCAGACCGGCGATCCCCGTGCGGGTCGTCGTCGGGCCCTCACCCACCCCGTTCACCGCGGCGATCTTGACGGTGTACGTCACGCCGTTGACCAGGTTGCCGAAGGTGTACGAGCGGGGCGAGGCGGGAGCAGCCACGACCGTAGGCGTTCCCGACCCGACCTGGATCGACAGCTTGTACCCCGTGACGGGCGCGCCGTTGTCGGTCGTCACCGCGCCCCAGCTGGCCGCGAGCGACTTTGCGCCGGAGACCAGCGTGAAGCTGGAGACCGCGCTGGGGGCCTTGGCGACCGCGACGCAGGTGGTGCAGCTGCCGAAGCCCTTGCCGGCGTCGGAGTTGGTCACCGTGATCTTGCGCGCGCCCAGCACCGCGTCGACGGCCGTCTTCACCACGAGCGTGATCTTGCCCGGCTCGACGACCGTGCTCGAGGCGGCGGGGTCGTAGGTGAGCTTGTCGTCGACCGTGCCGTCGGCCTTGAGGATCTTGACGACCGTCTTGGGGCTGGCGACGAAGCCCGATCCGAAGACCGTGACCGTGTGGTCCACGCCGTCCGGCGTGAGGTAGGGCTGCCCCTTCTCGTTGGCGAACGACGTGACCTTCGGGCCGGCCGTGACGGTGAAGGCGTCCGGGACGGTGCTGGCACCGCCGTCGGGGTTGGTCACCGTGACGGCGCGCTTCTCGACCGTGGTGACCTCCGCCACGACCATCGTCGCCGTGAGCGTGTCGGGCTCGCTGGCCGAGCAGCCGGCGAGGATGTCGTCCGGGAAGGTGCACCCGGTCGTCACGCCCGTCGTGGTGACCGTGATGCCCGGGCCCATCGTCACGACCGCACCGGGCTGGAGCGTCCCGACGTCGGCGGTGAGCGTCAGTGGCACCGGGGTGCCGTTGGAACCGGCGCCCTGGGCGTAGGTGGCGGGCGTGATGTCGGCGATGCCCGACGGCTTCGCGCTGACCGTGAAGGTCTTGGTCACCTGCGAGCCGGTCGACGTCGCCGGGCTGGAGCCGTCGCCGGCGGCGATGACCGCCGTCTTGGCACCGGTCGGGGCGTCGTCGGCGACGTCGACCTGGAAGGTGAACTTCGTGGTCGGCGAGGTCGGGTCGAGCACCAGGTCGTGCACGCTCACGTCAGGGATCGTGACGGTCATGCCCTTGGCGAAGTTGGTCCCCTCCACCGTGACGAGGCGGTTGGAGGAGCCCTGGCCGCCGGTGGCCGGCTCGAACTTGGTGACCGTGATGTTGCCGGCGCTGGTCACCGTGAGGCAGCCGGTGCACGTCCAGGACTTCGAGGTGGCCGGGTCGTAGATCGCGGCGCTGTACTTGCCGGGCGCGACCCTGGTGAGGTCGAAGACGGCCGTCACCTTGTTCGCGACGGCTGCGGTCACCGAGGTTCCGTTGATGCTGCCCTGGCCAGGGAGCGGCACCTGGCGGGAGAGGGTGACCGTGGAGTTGGCGCCGCTGGTGAGCGGCGAGTTCACCACGTCGGTGGCCTCGAGCTCGATGGTCGCGCTGCCCGTGTTGGGGGCGGACGTGACGAGCGGGACGCCGTTCACCGCTGAGACCTTGAGCGAGTTGATCCCCATGCAGGACTCGCAGACATCACGCCCGAAGTTGTCGGTGTCGGTGATGATGAGGTCCATCGGGCCTGGCGCGGCGTTGTTGGTCGACATCGAGAAGCTGAGCGACTTGCCGTTGCTGGCGACACTGACGCCGCTGATGTTCACCGTGCCGGCCTGGCGGTTCACCGCGACCGAGTAGGTGTGGTCGGCGAGGAAGCTGCCCGTGACCGTCACGCCCGTCCCGGACTGTGACGGGTCGAACCCGGCCGGGCTGACCTTGTCCGCCTTCGGTCCCGCCTCGACCTCGAACGGCGCGACGCCGAGGGGGTCAGAGGTGACGGGCGGCTTGGACGTCGTGGTCGAACCGCCGTCCGGGTTGGTGGCGCGCACCGTCCGCTCGCCTACGACCGCGTCGTCCGTGACGTCGATGGTGACGAGAGCGCCTCCGCTGAGGACCCCGCGCGTGACGACCGTGACGCCGGGGCCGAAGTTGAAGGCGACCCACGTCGCCGGGTCCGCCGGGGTGCTCTGACCGGCGAAGTTGGTGCCCTCGACGAGGACGCCCTCACCGGATTGCCAGACCCCGTCCGTGCCGTAGCCGACCGAGGCGCCCTGCCCGAGCACGTCGTAGGCGTCCTCGACGGCCGTGATGTGCGGCTTGCCCCCGACGTTCAGCTGGGAGCTGCGAGTGAAAGAGGCTCCGTCAGGGCCGACGATGGTGACGGCACGGCTCGTCGCCGCCGAGCACTCGGCGAAGCTGACCGGCGCCTTGATGGTCGTGAACGTGCCGTTGCCGTCGCTGTTGGAGACGGTGGCCGCGCCCACGCTCACGTCGGCGCAGGTGTTCGGGCCGAGCTTCTGCACCGAGAGCGAGGACCCGGCGCGGATGCCCTGACCCGTGACGGTGAGGAGCACGTTCTGCGCGCCCTGGCCGATCGAGGTCGGCGAGACGGCGCCCGTCTTGCCGTAGTACGGCTGCGAGAACGTCGTGGTCGAGCCACCGGCGGCCGGCGGAACGGGCTCGTCGGTGTTGTAGACGCGCAGGTCGTGCAGACCCGGGGTGAAGGCATTGGTCCCGTCGGCGTTCAGCGAGTAGCTGTAGTTGCCCTGCAGCAACGTCGTGGACGGGTAGCCGGAGTCGTTGTCCTTGCCGTCCGCCCCCTGGGTGCCGACCGGGTTGGTGTCGTTGCCGGGGTTGCCCTGCCGGAACGTCAGACCGGGGTCGACGGCGCCCGCCTTGAGAAAGGCGACCTTGGCGCCGACGGCGAAGTTCGTGCCGCGGATGTCGAGGGGACCCGCGCCACGCGCGTCGCCGCTTGCCGTGCTGGCGTTCGGGCCGAAGGCGACGCTGCTCGCGCTGGCCGGCCCGAAGGCGTAGATCGAGAACGGAAGGCTGTTGTCCGAGGGGGTGCCGTCGACGTGCACCACGCGGAGCGTGTAAGCACCGGGGGCCGCCATCGCGAGCGGGATGGACACCGTGACGTGGGTCGCGTTCGGCGGGGTGGCTGTGTCGACGTAGCCGACGATCGTCCCGACCTCGTTGGTGGCGTCGGCCAGCGCGGCGACGGGGACGAGCTCCACCGAGTCGTTCAGCTGGCCGGTGGGGTCACCGTTGACGAAGTTCGTGCCGTCGATCCCGAGGACGGCGGTGGAGCGGTTGTCCCAGGCGGTGGGGGACACACTGGTCAGGTGAGCCGGGTCGCCAGGAGCGGCGTACGCCGGGGACGTGAGCATCCCGGTGGCGAGCCCGCCCGTCAGCAGGGCGGTGGTCGCCAGCAGGGCGATCGACCGGCGGGCAGTGGTCCTGGTGCGCATGACTCTCCAGCGGTGCTGAGTGAGGGAACGAGCTCCCGGAGCTGGGAACAGCGGGTGCGAGGTTTAGATCCGTAGAACGAGCCAATGGTTCAGAGGTTCTCTTCGCTACCTCGGCACGGCCTCCTGCCACGCCGAGGCGACAATGACGTCACCCAGGGTGATCATCTTCTGAGCATGCCCGACATGTACCGAAAAGCGCAAAGTGCCCGACATCCACGCTGAATCCGAGCTCGGTACGAAGCCGCGCGACCACGTCCCCGACAAGCGCGCGCTGGGCCTCCTCGACGGCGCCGCAGAGCCTGCAGACCAGGTGGACGTGGTCGTCGTCGCCCGCCACCGAGTACGTCGGGGCACCGTGGCCGAGGTGCGTGTGCTGGACCAGCCCGAGCTCCTCGAGCAGCTCGAGGGTGCGGTAGACGGTCGAGATGTTCACCGCGGTGGCCGTGCGGCGCACCTCGGTGACGAGCTCCTCAGGGGTGGCGTGGCCGAGCGCTCCCACCGCCTCGAGCACCAGCTGCCGCTGGGGGGTCAGCCGGTAGCCGCGGGCACGCAGCCTTTCCTGCCAGGGCGCGCCCTGGGGCTGCTCCGTGCCTGCGTCGACCGACCGACCCATACGGCTAGGTCCGGTAGGCCCGGAGCTGGCGGAACCCGGCAACGTTGTTCGGCGTCGACGCGATGGCCACCCGCAGCGTGGTGTACCCGGCTGGCAGCCGGACCGAGAAGCGGTAGGTGCTCGTCGACGTGAGCGTGGCCGTGGCGAGCTTCACGAGCGCGCCCGCCGAGGTGACGCGGTAGAGCGTGACGGTCTTGCCCCGCTTGTTCGGGTAGACGGACCCCGTGATCACCTGGTTCACGGTGTGCGAGCCGCGGGGCGCCGCCGCCGTGACCTTGGCCGCGGCCAGCACCCGCCGGGAGAAGCTCGCCGAGGACGTGGTCTTGGTGTCGCCGGGGTAGGACACCGCGTAGTACCGGTTGTAGGCGGCCTTCACCGAGTACGTCCAGGCGCCCGTGCTCGAGGGCGTGACGCGGGCGATCGTGACGACCGTGCCGTTGTCGTAGCGGCCCTTGACGACCACCTGCGCCGCCGCGACGGACGGGTCCGTGCGGGTCAGCTTGCCCGAGAGCTTGATGATCGTGCCGGCGACGACCTTTGAGGGCAGGGCGGCGAGGGTCACCGTGGAGCTGCCCATGGGCTTCACCGAGTTGCTCGCCGCGCTGGTGGTGCCGCCCACGCGGTTGATCGCCGTGACGGTAAAGGTGTAGGTCACCCCGTTGCGGAGCCCCGTCACGAGCAGCGGCGACGAGGAGCCCGTGGCGGTCTTGCCGTCGGGGGAGCTCGTGACCTTGTACGACGTGATGCTGGCGCCACCGTTGCTCGTCGGGGCGGCAAACGCCACCCAGGCCGCGCGGTCACGCGCGACGGCGGTCGGAGGCGCCGGGGCGGGCGGAGGTGTGGCCGCGTCGTGCCCAGCAGTTGTCGTCGCCGTACCGGCGTTGCCGGCAGCGTCGAGCACGCTGGCCGTGAACGTCACCGTCCCGCTCGAGAGCGTCCGGAGGTCGAGCGCGGCCCCGAAGGTGCGGTTCGCAGCCACCGGCGCCGAGCCGGTCACGACGTGCGTGCCGTCGCTCGCCGACAGGCCCACGCTCGAGCCGACGACCGCCTCCGAGACGGTGCCGCTCACCCCGCTGAACGGGTGGCCGTAGTCGGTCGCCGTCGCAGCGAAGGGAGAGACGACCGGGGCGGTCGCGTCCTTCGTCGTCGTGGCGGCCGGGCCGCTGGCCGGGCCGGCGTTGCCGGCCCCATCCGTCGAGGCCGCCGTCACGTTCAGCAGGCCGTCGGCGAGACCGCTCACGTCGATGCCGGTCACCGTGTACGCGCCACCCACACCGGACGTCGCGGCCTTGGTGACGGGGGTGCCGGACGTGCCGCTGATCGTCACCGTGACGGTGAGGCCGGCCTCGGTCGCGTTGCCGGTGACCGAGACGGCGGACTTGTTGGCGGCGTTCACCGGGTCAGTCACCGTGGTGACTGTGGGAGCCACCGGCGCCGTGACGTCGACGGAGAACGTGGTCGTCTGGTCGACCGTGTCTGCGGTGTCGTTCGCATCGGTGGCGTGGGCGGTCACGGTGTAGGGGCTGCCCGCCTCGGTGAAAGGGCTCGAGGGCGTGAAGCGCATGCCCTTGTTGCCCGCGAGGAACACGATGGAGCCGAGCACGCCGTTCCCGAGCCCGTTCGTGACGGTGATGCTCGAGTACGGCGGTACGAGCGAGCTCGTGCCCGTCACGAGCGCCTCGGTCGTCACGACCGTGATGTCGGCGACCGACTGGGACGAGGACAGGTCGGCCGGCGTCGTGCCCGTGATCGCGAGCGGCGTCACGTCCTTCACGAGCGTCGTCTGGCCGATGCTGCTGAGGTTGCCGGCGGGGTCGCGCACGACCACGCGGACCGTGAGGGTCCCGTCGGCCAGGCCGAGGACGCCGTTCTCCCCGGAGTTGGGGAAGACGTGCTCGAACGCACCGGACGTCACGGCGACCGGAACCGCGAGGGCGACGAGGTCGTCGGTGCCGCCCGCTGTGTCGGAGACGGTGATGTCGGCGACCAGGTTGCTCGCGGTGCGGTCACCGAGGGCGTCGGTGCCGGAGACGGTGAGCGCCGAGGTGCTGTTTGCCATGACGAGCGGCGACGGGCTGGCCGTCACGCTGGCGGGTGCCCCCGGCGCGACCGTGTCCTTGGTGCTGGTCCTGACGGCCGCGTCGCCCGGGTTGCCGTTGACGTCCGTCGGCGTCGAGGTGAGCGTGAGGGCTCCCTGCGCGAGCGACGTGAGGTCCATCGTGGTGGAGAAGCTGCCACCGGTGGCCGTCACGGTCTTGTCCACGGTGCCTGAGCCGCTGTCCGCCACGTGCAGGAGCACTGAGGCGCCCGACTCGGCTGTTCCCGAGACGGGGACCGCAGCCACGTTGGCCGGCGTGACGTAGGTCGGGAAGGTCACGACAGGAGCGGCGGGGCCGCTTGTGTCCTTGGTGACGGTGATCGTGCGGATCCCGCTGAGGTTGCCGGCCGCGTCCGCGGCCTGCGCCTTCACGACGAGCAGGCCGTCGTTGAGCCCGGTGAGGTTCATCAGCGGGCTGACGGCGTACGAGCCGTTGCCGGCGGCGGTGGCGGTGCCGACGACAGCAGTCGTCGCGATGTCGCCGAGGTCGTCGATGGTCACGGTCACCGTCGAGCCTGCCTCTGACGCGCCGGCGGCACCTGTCGCGGCGACGTTGGCCTTGTTGGCCGCGTTGACCGGGTTGGTCACGGTGACGAGCGGCGTGGCCGGGGCACCGGTGTCCTTGCTCGTCGTCGCGGTCTTCTCAGCGCTCGGGTTACCGGCCGCGTCGGACGCGACGACGTGAGCGGTGAGTGTGCCGTCGAGCAGCGAGGTGACGGTGACCGGGATGGAGAACATGCCGTCGCTCCCGGCGATCCCGACTGCAGCGACCGAGCCGCTGCCGGTGTCGGTGACGGTGACGGTGACGGTGTCCGCCTCACCCGTCGTCGAAGCACCGTTGTCCACCTTGCCGACGACGGTCACGACGACGGGAGGAGGCCCGGCGTAGCTGGTCCGAGTGAAGTTCTGCTGGCTCACCCGGGGGATGACGGTGTCCTTGGTGGTGCTGGCTGCCGCCGCGCCGGAGGCGTTGCCCGCCGCATCCGCCTGTGACGCCGCGAGCGCGATGGTGCCGTCCACGAGCGAGGCGACCGACCGCGTCACCGACCAGGTCCCGTTGCCGGCGACAGTCGCCGTGCTGGTGAGCACGCTCGGCGTCAGGTCCGTGAAGCTGAGCGTGACCGTCGCACCCGCCTCACCCGTGCCCGTCACCGTGTAGGCGGTCGAGCGCGCCACGTTGATCACCGCAGGCGCGTCGAAGCTAGGCGCTGTCGGCGCCGTGTCGTCGATGGTGAAGCCGCGCGTGAAAGGCGCAGCCGCGTTGCCGACGTCGTCGACCAGGGTGACGGTCGCGGTGTAGCTGCCCGGAGCGAGCGGCCCGGCGCTGGGGCGGACACGCACGCTGGACGCACTGGGGAAGTCCTTGGTCACAGCGATCGTCTGGTTGGTGCTGTCCTTGAGCACGATGGTCGAGGCGCTGCCCAGGTCGTCGTTGGCCAGGGCCGTGAAGCCGTTGGCAACGCCGCCGGTCTGCGAGGGCTCGCTGCCGCCCGCTGTGGGCGTCGTGACAGGTGAGGTGCCGGTCACCGAGGGGATGACCGTGTCCCGCTGCGTCGTCGCCGGCGTCGAGGCCGCGCTGGTGTTGCCGGCGCCGTCGGTGCTCGTCGCAGTCACGGTGAGGGTGCCGTCCGTGAGCGCGCTCGGCGCGAAGGAGATACCGAACGCGCCGCCCACGCCAGAGGTCGCCGACCCCGTCACAGGCGAGCCGCCACCAGTGCTCGTCACGGTCACGTCGACGGTCTGTCCCGCCGCCGCGGCGGTCCCCGTCACGCTGAGGTTCGTGGCTGCGGTGAGGTTGGCCTTGGTGTACGGCGCAGGGCTGAACGCGAGGCCGGTCGGGGCCGCCGGCGCGGTGCGGTCGAGCACGAAGTGCCGCGTACCGCTCACCGTGCCCGGAGGGAGGGAGACGACCTGCGCGCTGTAGGTCAGGGTGTAGGTGCCCTCGGTGAAGAGGCCGGCGTGCGCCGGGTCGCAGGACACCGTGTCCGTGTCCTGGGTGTTCGCCGGGCACGTGAAGCCGGCGTCGCCGACGGGGGGGGTCACCGTGAGCGTGGCGCCCGGCGCGATCGGACCGTCGAAGGTCACGCTGATCGTCGCAGGCATCGTCGTGAGCTGCGCGTTGTCCGCAGGCGTCGAGGACGCGACGGTCGCGGCGTGAGCCGTGCCCGGGACGAGGGCGACGAGCAGGAGCGAGGTGGTGCTGGCGGCGACGGCGCGCGCGGCAAAACGCATGGAAAGTGGCTCCCTGGGTCGTCGGGAGGTTTGAACCCGACATGTGGCGGACAGTCTTACCCACTTGGGCACTGACCGCGTGGGAGGTTCGGTGTCAGTCGCCCGATTGAGGGCATCGGCGGGGTGACAACGGCGTGGTTAGCCTGATCCGGTGACCAGGGTGCTGCTGCTGGACGGGCTGGTCGAGGTCGACCCGACGACGCCGGTGCTGCGCGCCGACGACCTGGGGGTCCTGCGCGGGGAGTCCGTCTTCGAGACCTGCCGCATCGGCGACGGCCGGCCCGCCTTCCTCGACGAGCACCTCGTCCGCCTCGCCGAGTCGGCCCGCCGGGTGGAGATCGACCTCCCGGGCGGCTGGCGCGAGCTGGCGGAGAAGGCGAGCGACGGGGTCGACGACGGCGTCCTCCGGCTCGTCTGCTCCAAGGGCGCTCCCGGCGCCGGTCCGGTCGGCTTCGCGGTCGTGACCGCCGTACCGGAGGAGACACGGCGGGGACGGGAGCAGGGCGTGGCCGTCGTGACGCTCGCTCTGGGGGTGACCGCGGCCGAGCGGGCATCCGCACCCTGGCTGCTCGGCGGGGTCAAGGCCACGTCGTACGCCTCGAACATGGCCTCCCTGCGGCACGCGCAGGCCGCGGGAGCCGACGACGTGATCTGGGTCAGCAGCGACGGGCAGGTGCTGGAGGCACCGACCTCCACCGTGGCCGTCGTGGTCGACGGCACCCTGGTCAGCCCGCCGGCCGAGGTCGGCATCCTTCCCGGTACGACGCTCGGCGCCGTGAGCGGTCTGGTGCCCTTCGACCAACGAAGCATCACTGTCGACGAGCTCCGCGGGGCGGACGAGGTCATGCTGCTGTCGAGCGTCCGGGGGGTCGCTCCGGTGGTGCGGCTAGACGGTGCGCACCGCGCGGTGGGACCGGTGACGGCCCGCCTGCGCGCGGGGTACGAGGCGGCAATCCGGAGCTGAGTGCTGCTCCTGGTCGAGAAGGTCGACGGACTCGGGGCCGAGCACGAGGTCGTAGAGCAGGGAGAGCGGGATGCCGCTCTCCAGCAGCCTCATCGGTGACACGGGGGGCCTCCTACTGGGATGTCTCCAGAGGTGTCGACCGGTCGGAGCCCGGTAGTGAGACTCCGACCGGGTGGTCCTTCGCACAGCGATCGCCGGGTGCGTTGCGCCGTCCGGCGGCTCAACCCGTCTTGTCCCGTTCCGCCGGGTCAGCCGACGCGTGACAGGAGAGCGGAGAAGTGCGGCTGGAGGTCGTGCCCGACGGCTTTCATGTCCACGGCGTACGCCAGGTCGCCGTTGTCGACCAGGCCGTAGAGCCGGTGCAGCCCGGTGACCTCCTTGGCCGTCGGCGTGCGCCCGATGCCGATCGTGCGCAGCTCGACCTTCCGGAACACCACCTCGCCGTCGTACACCTCGGCGATGCCGGTCGGGTTGCTCAGCACGACCTCGACGTCGCGCTCGTTCGCGCCCGGGCGCCAGAAGCCGCCCTCGGCCGAGCTCGCCCGCACGCGGTCGCCGTCGTCGTCGATGAGCCAGGTGCGCGAGGTGTACGTGAGGAACGGCCGGCCGTCGGTGGTGAACGAGACCTCCTGCTCGAAGCGGCTCTCGGTCATCGACGGGTAGCCGACGACGCCGAGCCCGCGCCACTCGCCGAGCAGGAAGGCGAGGGGTTCGAGCCGCTCGTGGAGGGTCAGCGCTGACCCTGGTACAGGCGGTACACGACGTACGCCGCGAACCAGGTGATGGCGAGGAACGACGTCGCGAGCAGGCCGGTGTAGAAGTACTCGAGCTTCACGCCCGCCAGGCTACTGGTCTTCCTCCTCCTCGGGCTCGCGACGTCGCTTCCAGAGCACCAGCAGGGCGAAGGCCAGCAGGAGCAGGCTCATCACCGCGACGAGCCCGATGGCGACCGGTACGACGACGCTGTGCTCGTCCGGGAAGGGCACCTCCTCCGGCACCACCGGCGGGCTCTGGCTCGCAGACCGCACCGGGAAGGTGACGGTTCCTTCCACCTTGCGTCGCAGGTCGCCGCTCTTCAGCTCCAGGCTGGCCAGCCAGGGACCGGCGGGGATGGCCTTGTCCAGCGGGACGAGCACCGGCCCGCTCTGGCCGATGCCCAGCGTGGTGCCCAACCGGGCGTTGAACGGCCCGGCCGACAGCCCGCCAGGGCCGTCCTCGAGCCGGAGATGGCCGGACATGTCCAGCGCGCGTCCGCCGGTGTTGTGCACCTGCGCCAGCACGTACGGCACACCCTTGCTGTCGCGACCCGCAGTCAGGGCGTCGACCGTGAAGTCGCTCGCCGGCTCGCCGCCCGGGCCCACCGACAGGTACACGCGGATGCCCGCGCGGATCGCGAGGGCGACGCCCTTGTCCGTGCGGCCGGCGGGTCGCTCGGCCACGACGGCGCCGTAGACCTCCCCCGTCGGCGCGTTCGCCGGCACGCGGACCGTGACGGTCACCGAGCTGCGCTGCCCCGGCTCGAGGTGCAGCGCGCTCGGCGCGACGGTCGTCCACCTGGGCACCTCGCCGGGCGCACCGCGGCCTGCGATCTCGAAGCCGCCGCTGCCGATGGTCGCCGCGGCGGGGTAGACGAGCACGTCCATGGCCGTCACCTCACCGTTGGCGACCTCGACGTGGCGGGTGAAGACGGCGCCCGGCCTCACCTGGTCGACGACGTAGACCCGGGCGCGCGGGTCGTCAGAGCGGTTGCTCGGGGCGTCGAGGAGCCGCACGCCGAGACCAGGTGGCGGCGGGGTGTCCGCGAGGGCGATGCCCCAGCCGACCGCGGCCAGCACCAGCGAGACCCCCGCCAGCAGCAGCCGGACGGGGGTCGCGCGGGTAGTCCTCATACGTGCCGAGGCTATCGGTCTTCGATCAGGAGACGGTCTGGGTGATGGTGCCGGTGTAGTCGCCGGCCGTGGCGTCACCGGGCAGGGTGATCGCGATCTGCGGGTTGAACGTCGCGCTGTTCACCCCGACGACGGCAGTGGCCGTGACGAAGTTCTGCGCGGTGCCGAGCAGCGCCATACCCGTTGCCTGGGAGATGCGCGTGCCGGCGCTCACGACGGCGGTGCCGGTGGGCACGATCGCCCCGGCGACCCACGCCTTGGTGTTGCCGACCGGGATGGTCGTCGTGCCGTTCGTGAAGACCGCAGACTGGGTGATGGTGCTGGTCCAGCCCGTCACCCCACCTCGGGTGTCGTTGACCGTCGTGCTGCCGAGCGCGCCGGTGAGCGCCGTGCCCGCCAGCGCGCCGACCCCGCCACCCGTCAGGGTGGCCGTGGCCGAGGGCTGGGTCACGGCGAGCGAGCCGCCGGTGAGGGAGAAGGTGACGCTCGTCGCCTCGACGGGCGAGCCGGTCAGTGCGAAGCCGGCCGCGGCGAGAAGCGTGGTTCCGGCGAGAAGTGCCTTGCGCATGAGGGGCTCCTGGGCTGAAGGAAATCGTCGTACCTGCTTCTTCGGGGACAGGGCCCACACGGCGTATGCCCTGACCGGGGGGTTTGCCAGTGGTCACGGGGGACTACGTTGACGCGCATGCGGCCGCTCGTCGTCAAGGCGACCTCCGGCGAGGACGCCCCGGAGCGGTGCTTGCAAGCCCTCACCGTCTCCGCCGTGGCGGCCGCTTCCGGTGCGACGGTCTCCCTCTGGCTCACCGGGGAGTCGGTGTGGCTCGCCACCGCCGGCCGTGACGTGGAGCTGCCGTCCTCCCCCCCGGCGTCGGAGCTGCTCGCAAGCGTCCTCGCGCTCGGCCGGGTCACGGTGTGCACGCAGTGCGCCGCCCGCCGGGGCCTGACGGAGGCCGACCTCCTGGCCGGCGTGCGCATCGCCGGCGCTGCAGCATTCGCCGACGAGGTGCTCACACCTGACGCGCAGGCTCTCGTCTACTGAGCCGTTCGCCCACCCGCCAAGGTCCTTAGTCCTTACTGACCGGGCGCGAACCATCCTCGATGCCCATGCCCGATCTGCCTGTCTCGCACGACTCTGCAGGGACACGTCAGTCACGGAGAGGTACTGCCCCATGGCACACAGCGACAGCCAGACCGGTACGCCGGTCACGCTCGTCGTGCGGCCTGGTGCGACCAGCCCGGGCACCGGCACCCCGCCGCCTCCGGGCCATCACGGGCACCTGCCCTTCAGCGGTCTCGAGCTCGTCCCCCTGCTGCTGCTGGCAGTGCTCGTCCTGTCCCTCGGCGCGACGCTGCTCGTCGCCGCACGCCTGCTCCCCGCTCGGTTCGTTCCCTCACACGTCAGCACCACCCACTCCCGGAGGACCACATGAGGCGTCTCACGCGCCCCGGCGCCGCACTCGCGGCCGTCACCACGGTCGTGGCCCTTGCGGGCCCGGCCATGGCCGCCAGCGTCGACGTCACCGTCGTCGGCCTCGGCGGCACGCGCCAGTTCAACGTCGAGGACCTGTCGGGAGCGACGCTCACGGCGCTCGACCTCGGCACGGGCCAGGCCAAGCCCTTCCGCACCCACGTGACGGATGCCGGCTTCCTGCCCGTCTCGGCGGTCACCGACGACTACAGCGTCACCGCGACCCTGAGCAACCTCTACCTCAAGACCGGCGCCTCGACGTACAACTACGCGGTCAAGATCCCGTCCTCGGCACTGGGCATCGACTTCGGCGCCACCCCGCTCGCGGGCACCGGCATCTCCCTGCAGGACCTGCCGCAGCTGTCGCTCACCGGCACCATGAGCAACTGCCTCGGGCTGACCGGCCCGCTCAAGACCGCGCTGGGACTGGGCACGTCAGGGCTGCTCAACGGCCTGCCGCTCGACCCCTCCAACACCGCCCTGTCGACGCTGTGCACGACGCTGCTCACCACGCAGAGCGTCACCGCCACGGTGGACGGCGTGGTGCAGAACCTGGTGCCCACGCTGAGCAGCGTCCTCGACCTGCCGTCGCAGCTCGGCGGGGCGACCGGTGGCACGTTCACGAACGCCTCCTACTCCGCGGGCACCGTAGGCGCCGGGGACACGGCAGGTGCGGCCGGTGCGCCGACCGCGACCGCCGTGTCGCTGATGACCGGGACGCACAACCTGTCCTCGGGCCTGATCACGGCGCTGAGCTCGGCCCTGACAAGCGCTCTGAGCGGGCTGCCGATCGTCTCCACGGCCGTGACGCCGACGAAGACGACCATCGACTCGGTCGTCGCGGGCCTCGGTACAGCGGCCAACGGCCTCTCCAACCAGCTGTCCGCGGTCCTGGCGACGCTCTCCGAGACCAACCAGGCCACGGTCATCAACGGCCTCGGGCTGAGCGCCACCCCGCTGGCCCCCGTCCTCGCCGACATCAAGGGCATCACCGGCAGCTACTACGCCTTCCCCATCCTCACCGCGGCACCGAACAACCCCGTCGCCGGCACGTACGGCGGCACCATGACGGTGACGTTCGTGCAGAGCTAGCGTCACCGGCATGACCCGCTCGACGACCGCCGCGCGCTGCCTGCGCACGGCGGTCGTCGGCGTCCTGGCCGGGCTTCTCGTCCTGCTGCCGTCCGCGGGGGTGCAGGCAGCCGGCACAGGTGGTGTGGAGCTCAGCCCGTACCCGGGCGTCGTCGACGGCAAGCAGGTGACCGCGTTCCACGTGACCGTCCCCCGCGGTGGCGGCACCACCTCGGTCAGGTACGCCCTGCGCAACACCACGAACCAGCCGAAGTCGGCTCGCCTCTACGCCGCCAAGGCCCAGCGCGACGGGGGCAGCTGGGCGGTCGGTGACGCCGGCTCCTCGCCGTACCTGGACTTCCCGGACCGCACGGTGACGCTGCGGGCCGGTGAGGTGCAGCTCGCGTCGTTCACGGTGCACGGGTCGATCACGGAGGAGGTCTTCGGCGCGCTCGTGGTCGAGGTGACCAACGGCAGCGTGAAGCAGCGCGCCGCGACACTGGTCTACCTCAAGCCCGGCCGCCGGGTCCCGCTGCCGGTGCTCGTCGTCGGGTGCGCGGTGCTGCTGCTGCTCGTCGCGGCCGGCGCGGTGGCGCTGGCACGCCGGCGGCCCGCCACCCAGGGGTGACGGGCCGCGTGTCGGCCGGCCGAGCACTGCTCACACGGCGCGCTCACACGGCCCGCTCACACGGCGACGGTGACCTCCACGACCTGCCCGAGGACGGCGGTGGCCGGGGTGTCCACCGAGCTGCCGCTGGTGAGGGTGCGGAGGGTCCAGTCGCCGGGCGCCGCGAAGAAGCGGAACGCGCCGGTCGCGCTGGTCTGCACCTCCGCGGTGAACTCTCCGGTGCTGTCGAGCAGGCGCACGTAGGCGCCGGGGACAGGGGCTCCGCCACGTAGGACGGTGCCCTGGACGATGGACTCCTTGGCCACGTCGATGCCTTCCAGGTCGAGGGTCTGAACAGGGGCGCCGCACACGTCAGACGTCCTTCTCGATGGGGACGCCGACGAGGCTGCCGTACTCGGTCCAGCTGCCGTCGTAGT
>DATLCV010000102.1:0-4959 GCA_035526225.1 Mycobacteriales bacterium | reverse complement strand
CCCGCGTTCTTCATCGGGTTCTGCTCCACCGCCCACGAGCCGACCCACGGGTGGTCCTCACCGGTCGTCACGAGCGGCGCGAGCTCCTCCACGAGCTGAGCCCGCCGCGCCATCGGGAAGCTTGCCGCCACCCCGACACTGTTGAGGTTCCCGTCGTCGTCGTACAGCCCGAGCATCAGCGACCCCACCACCGGCCCGGACTTGTGCAGGCGGTAGCCGGCGACGACGCAGTCCGCCGTACGGGCGTGCTTGATCTTCTTCATGATCCGCTTGTCCTGCTGGTACGTCGCGCCGAGCGGCTTCGCGACGACGCCGTCCAGCCCGGCTCCCTCGAACGTCGCGAACCACTGGCGCGCCACCTCCGGATCCGTCGTCACCTGCGTGAGGTGCACCGGCGGCTTCACCCCGGCAAGGGCCTCCTCCAAGCGGGTACGACGGACCTGCTGCGTCTCGCCCGTGAGGTCCTCGTCGCCGAGGGCCAGCAGGTCGAAGGCGACGAAGCTCGCGGGGGTCTGCTGCGCGAGCAGGTTCACCCGGGAGGCCGCGGGGTGGATGCGCTGCTGCAGGGTTTCGAACTCGAGGCCGCCGTCACCGGTCACGACGATCTCCCCGTCGACGACGCAGCGCTCGGGCAGGTGCTGCAGGACCGCTTCGACCACCTCGGGGAAGTACCGGGTGAGCGGCTTCTCGTTGCGGCTGCCCAGCACGACCTCGTCGCCGTCGCGGAAGACCACGCAGCGGAACCCGTCCCACTTGGGCTCGTAGAGGAAGTCGCCCTCGGGCACGGCCGGCTCGCTCTTGGCGAGCATCGGGGACACGGGCGGCATGACCGGCAGCTGCATGTCGCCATCCTTGCCCACGAGGTGGGCGGAACCCTCACCACCGGCACGAGAAAAAGAGTGTTTGCCCACTATGTCGCTGCAGCCCACGCTGACGTCGTCGGAGGCACGGCCAAGCTCGCGGAGAGGCAGCCCATGTGGTGCGTTGTGGACGCTGAGGATGTCCCCAGAACGAAGTTGAAGCACGACGCCGTCTGGGGCTGGGTCCACGAGGCCGAGGCCGGTTGGCACACAGTGGGAGGCACGCCGGTCGAGCCGAACGGCGAAGGCGAGCCGGGAGTGAGGCCGACGCGCGTCGCCGGTCTCCCGGCGGTCGCTGCGGTCCAGCTCAACGTGAAGGTGACGTGATGGCTGACCCCGCGCTCCGTCCTAGCCCTGGAGTCCCGGCGACGATCACGTCGAAGCAGGAGTCGCTCAAGGCGCGCTACGCCAAGGACCTCGACGCCTGGCTCGAGGTCTGGAAGCAGGAGGCCTCGGACAGGGCGGTCGCCACCGCGCTGGACGCGTCACGTGCCGATGTCGACCGGGCTTCAGAAGCAGCGCTGCTCACCGCAGTGCACGAGGCCTACCTCGCGACGACGCAGAGCTCCCTGGACCGGGCGCTGACGCGGGTGAACGTCGTCACGGCATCGATCGGCGCGATCACCACGATCTACACGGGACTGCTGGCACTGGTCTATGCCGCCAAGGCGGGCGACGGCCAGCGCCTGGACATCGTTGCCCTCATCCCCGCGCTGTTCCTCGGTACTGCGTTGTTCCTCGTGACGATCTACGCAGCGATGCTCAGGAGGAGCTTGTTCGTCGGACCTCTGCTGCCCACCGGCATCGGCGGCCAGATCGCCGAGCAGCGGCTGATCACGTTCATGCAGTGGTGCTTCGCGGGCGTGCTCGCCAGGACGTGGGCGCTGCACGCCGGCATCGTCAGCATGGGCGTCGGAGTCGCGACCCTGCCCATCCCGTTCGTCAAGCTGGGGGACACCGCCCAAGCGATCATCTTCACCCTGGGCATCGCTGCGGTGGGGCTGACGGGCGCCACCACCTGGTACCGGACGAGCGGGAGCGACTGAGCCCCTCGCCCTACGACGCCGACGGGCCCCCGCTCAGGAGAGCGAGGGCCCGTGCGGGCGGAGAGCTGGACTAGCCGCCGACAGCTTCCTTGACCGGCACCAGGATCGCGCCGTTGATGAGGAGCAGCAGGTCGCGGCCGTTGGCCTGCAGGACCGCGACGAGGTCGCCGATCGTGTGGTCACCGTCGAAGAGGATCTCGGAACCGGCCTGGACCACGTAGTGGATGCCCGTGGTCGGGACCCAGTAGGCGCCGCCACCGAGGTCCTGGACCAGGAAGACGACGTGCGGCACGCCGCCGGTGACGATCTTGTTCACGGCCTGCACGGGGTTGATCGCCGAGGCGGGCTGGCTCCCCGCGGGCAGGACGATCAAGCCACTCGTGAGTGTGAGGGCGAGGGCGGCGATGCGCCGAGGAGTGCGGACCAGCATTGGCGTTCCCTTCAAGGCAGAGCCGGGTGCGGAGATCGTGCAGTCGTACGCTGGGAAAGCGTGCTGGATTTCGTCGACCTTACGCGGATTTGCACGAGTTCGCGACATACCCCGAACCGGACACTGCGTAGGTTCGGGGCATGAGCCGGTGGATGAGCGACGAGGTCGACCACTACCTCACGGCGCGGGCGGAGACCGAGCACGGCGACGCGGTGCTCGCCGACATGGAGGCCCGCGCGGCCGAGCACGGGTTCCCGATCGTCGGCCGGGCGAGCGGGCGCTACCTCGAGCTGGCAGCACGCGCCGTCCAGGCCCGGCGGGTCATGGAGCTCGGGTCCGGCTACGGGTACTCCGCCTACTGGTTCGCCCGCGCCGTCGGCCCCATGGGCGCTGTCGTCTGCACCGAGGGCTCGGCTGACAACGCGGTGCGCGCGGAGGAGTACCTCACGCGCGCCGGTCTGTGGGACCGGGTGACCTACCGGGTCGGTGACGCCCTCGCGGGCTTCGCCGAGGAGGAGGGCCAGTTCGACGTCGTCTACTGCGACGTCGACAAGCTCGGCTACCCCGACTGCTGGCGCGCGGCGCGTGAGCGGGTCCGGGTCGGCGGGCTCTACCTCTGCGACAACACCCTCTGGGACGGGCGGGTGGCGGACGGCACGGACCGCCCGAACCTGCCGGGGTGGACGGCGGCGATCGTGGAGCACAACCGGCTGGTCGCGGAGGACCCGCAGTTCGTCTCGAGCATCGTCCCGATCCGGGACGGGATCCTCACCGCCCTGCGCATCGCCTGAACAGGCTCAGCGGACGGGTGCGAACCGCTGCACGCCTTCGCCGGCAGGGACCGTGCGGCCGTCGGCCGGGTCCACCCAGGCGGTGAAGTCCTCCAGGGTCCGTACGGCGAACGGCGGCCCGTCGATCGAGTAGAGCGGCACGTAGACGACCGCCGTCCGCGCCTCGTCGTTCGCGTCGTGCGCCAGCCCGAGCACCAGGTACTCGGGCCCCTTCCAGTGCCGGTACACCCCACCGCCCACGACGTCAGCCACGGCCGCACCCTAAGCCGCCCTCGCGCCGAGCTGTCAGAACGTCACGCACCCAGGACCGCGCCACGTTCTGACAACTCGGCGAGGGAGGCGAGGGCGGGCGAGGCGGAGGTGGGAGGGTGCCCCCATGCGCAGCTCCTCGCCGTATCTGCTGGCTGGGCTGCTTGCCGGCGCGGCGATGACGCACTTCACCCACCCGGGGTTCTACGACCAGATCGTGCCGCGGGCGCTTCCCGGTCCGTCGCGGGCCTGGACGTGGGGGAGCGGTGTCGCGGAGCTCGCCGTCGCCGGTGCCGTGGCTCTTCCCCGCTCGCGCCGGCGGGGGGCCATGGCGGCTGCGGTGCTGTTCGTGGTGGTGTTTCCCGCCAACGTGCAGATGGCCCTGGACGTCGAGACGACACGCGACCGCTTCCTGGCCTACGGCCGGCTTCCCCTGCAGCTCCCGCTCGTCGTGTGGGCCTGGCGGGTCAGCCGAGCGAGCGCTCGCTGAGGGTGCTGCGCCCGAGCTCGACGAGCGTCGGCACGACGGCGTCGAAGCCCTCGAAGCCCTCGCCCACCATCGCGCCGGCCTTGCTGCGCATGGCGATGCCGGCGCACACGACGGCGAGCTTGAAGAAGCCGAACGCGATGTACCAGGGCAACGGCTCGAGGTCGAGGCCCGAGGCGGCGGCGTAGCGCGACGCCACCTCCTCGCGGGTGAGCATCCCCGGCTGCGCGGTCACCGAGGGGACGACGAGGCCGCCCTTGCGGGCCCCGGTGTCGTCGGCCTGGTTCCAGTAGACGAGCAGCACGCCGAGGTCGGCGAGCGGGTCGCCGAGGGTGGACATCTCCCAGTCGAGGACGGCCACGACGCGCCCGACGTCCTGGGGGTCGAGAACGGTGTTGTCGAGGCGGTAGTCGCCATGAACCACCGTGTGCCGCTGGGTCGGCGGCAGCTGCTCGGTCAGCTCGGCGGCGAGGGCGTCGAGCGCTTCCATGCCGTCGAGCCGGGAGGCGTCCCACTGCTTGCTCCATCGCGCGACCTGACGCGCCATGTACCCGTCGGGACGGCCGAAGTCACCGAGCCCCACCGCCGCGGGGTCCACCTGGTGCAGCGCGCCGAGGACGTCGACCAGCCGCTCGCAGACCTGCCGCCGCTCGGGCTCGGTCTCGGCGTAGCCCGAGGGGAACTGCTGGCGCACGATGTGCCCCTCGACCAGCTCCATCACGTAGAACGGCTGGCCCAGCACCTCCGCGTCGGAGCAGAAGTGCCGCATGGCAGGCACCGGTACGGCGGTCCCTCCCAGCGCGGACATCACCCGGAACTCGCGCCCCATGTCGTGCGCCGTGGGCAGAACGTTGCCGAGGGGCGGGCGCCGCAGGACGACGGAACCCGCGGGGGAGTCGACCCGGTAGGTGAGGTTGCTCTTGCCTCCGGCGATGAGGGTGACGGTGGCGTCCGCCCACGCCGCGTCGTCGAGCGCGGTGGCGAGGTAGGGCCCGACGACCGCGGGCTCGGCTCCAGCTGCTGAGGTCACCGGGCGAACCTAACGTGCCGTCTAGGCTCTTCGCCCGTGCCCGTGCGCCTGGTCGACCGCGAGCCG
>DATLCV010000085.1:0-4931 GCA_035526225.1 Mycobacteriales bacterium | reverse complement strand
TGTTGCCGGCGCTGAAGACGAAGATCAGGCCGCTGTTGACTGCCGCGCGCACCATCTGGATGACCGGCTCGCTGTCCGGGTTGTCGACCTCGAAGATGCCCCACGAGTTGTGGACGATGGAGACGCCGAGCTCCTTGTTGTGCTCCATGAGGTACTCGATGGCGGCCATGGCGTTGGCCTCCCACCCGAAGTCGTACACGACGCCCTGGGCGGCCGAGGCGATCTTGAAGCCCACGAGCTGCGCGCCCGGAGCGACGCCCGTGTAGTCCGCGCCGGAGCCGGTGGGCAGGTGCGCCGCAGCGCCACTCCCCGCGATGGTGGAGGCGACGTGGGTGCCGTGGCCGACCTCGTCGACGGTGGCGTAGGGCGCGGTCCCCTCGGCGACCTCGTTGCTCACCGAGCCGTCCTGGTAGGAGTCCCAGATCCAGCCGCCCTCGAAGTTGAACGTCGCCTTGGTGTTGTCGGCGAGGTCGGGGTGGCTGGAGTCGAGGCCGGAGTCGATCACCGCGACGGTGACGCCCTTGCCCGTGAGCCCCAGGCCCTTGGGCTTGGCGGCACGCGCCTTGTCCACCTTCAGGGCCTTCTTGCTCTTGTCCAGGTGCAGGTCGAGCCCGTTGTCACGCTGCACGCTGGCGACGCCGCTGAGCCGGGCCGCCTTCTGCAGCAGGGCGCTCGGCGCGATCACGGCGACAGCGTTGACGTAGCGGAACGCGTGCAGCTTGGTGATGCCCAGCGCAGACAGCGCTGCGAGGTCGGCCTGGCGCACCGGCCGGTCGTACTGCACGAAGGCGTGGAACGTGCCGGACCGCAGCAGCGAGCGCTCGATCGCCGCGGGGGCGGTGGTCTGCGACGGGGAGGCGGCGAGCGCGGCTGCCCCGGAGGCGAGCAGGGCGGTGGCGGTCAGCAGGCCGGTCAGGCGGCGGGACAAGGCGCTCTCCTGTACGTGGGGGGGCGGGTCTTCGCGGGGTACTTCTGCACCAACGACCCGATCTCCTGCCGGGTACGGTGCGCCGCGTGACTGTGACCGGGGCGCCAGGGGCAGCGGGGTTCGAGGGCACGGTCGGCCGCACGGTGGCTGGCTCCTCGCCGTACTGGCCGCCGCGGCCCGACCCGAGCGGGAAGCCGAACGTGCTGGTCGTCCTCGTCGACGACCTCGGCTTCGCCGACCTCGGCTGCTTCGGCTCCGAGATCGCCACACCGCACGTGGACGCGCTCGCCGAGCGCGGCCTGCGGTACACGAACTTCCACGTCACGCCGATGTGCTCGCCCACCAGGGCCGCGCTGCTCACCGGGCTCAACCCGCACGCGGCCGGGATCGGGCACGTGGCCCACTCCGACCCCGGCTTCCCGGGGTACGCGATGGAGCTGGCAGACAACGCGGTGACGCTGGCCGAGGTGCTGCGCGGGCACGGCTACGCGACGTTCATGTCGGGCAAGTGGCACCTGGCGAAGGACAGTGACTGCAGCGACGCCGGTCCACGCCACTCCTGGCCGTGCCAGCGCGGCTTCGACCGCTTCTACGGCTTCCTCGACGGGTTCACGAACCTGCACCACCCGCACCGGCTGGTGCAGGACAACAGCGCCCTCGACATCGAGGAGTACCCCCCGGGCTACTACCTCACCGACGACCTCACCGACCGGGCGATCGAGATGGTCCGGTCGTCGAAGGCCGCCGACCCGACGAAGCCGTTCTTCCTCTACCTCGCGCACGGCGCGGTGCACGCCCCGCTGCTCGCCAAGGCCGAGGACGTGGCGAGGTACGACGGCCGCTACCGCGACGGCTGGGACGCCCTGCGGCAGGCCCGCTACGAGCGACAGCTCGAGCTGGGCGTCCTCGAGCCGGGTACGGCCCTGCCCCCGCGCAACAGCGAGCGCGGCCACGAGGTCCAGCCCTGGGACTCGCTGTCCCCCGAGGTGCAGGAGCTGTTCGCGACGTACATGGCGGTCTACGCCGCGATGGTCGACAACGTCGACCAGCAGCTCGGCAGGCTCCTGGGGGCGCTGCAGGAGATGGGCGAGCTCGACAACACGCTCGTGCTCTTCACCTCTGACAACGGCGCCTCCCGCGAGGGCGAGGCTGAGGGCACGACGGCGTACTACCAGCACCTGCTGGGCGCGACCGACACGGTGGCGGACCTCGCCCGCCTGGAGGAGATCGGTGGCCCGACGACGACCCCGCACTACCCGCGCGGGTGGGCGATGGCCTCGGGAACGCCGTACCGGCTCTACAAGATCAACACGCACGCCGGTGGGCACTCGGTGCCCATGGTGCTGGCCGGTCCCGGAGTGCCGACGGGGATGCGCAGGCAGTTCGCGCACGTGACCGACGTGCTGCCGACCCTGCTCGACCTGCTCGACCTCGTCCGGCCGACCCACCGTCACGGCGTGGAGCTCCAGCCGGTGGCGGGCGCGTCGTTCCGGCCGACCATCGACTCACCCGAGGCCCCGTCGACGCACCGGGAGCAGCACTACGAGATGGTCGGGCACCGCGGTTACTACCGGGACGGCTGGGAGGTCGTGACCGACCACCGACCGCTCACGCCGTTCAGTGACGCGGAGTGGGAGCTGTACGACCTCACGGCCGACCCCACAGAGACGCGCGACCTCGCCGCCGACCGGCCCGACCTGGTCGCCGAGCTCGCGGCCTCGTGGGAGCAGGCCGCACGCGCGAACCAGGTCTTCCCGCTCGACGAGGGCAGCGGCGTGAAGTTCCTGCAGCGCCCGGAGCGATCAGCGGTGTACGGCGAGCCGGTGACCCTCTACGCCGGCACGCCCACGCTCGAGCGCTGGCGGTCGCAGCAGCTCGTCGCGAACCGGTCCTTCACCGTCACAGTGCGGCTCGCCTCGCTGGGCGAGGGCGTGCTCGTCGCCCACGGCGACCAGGGCGGCGGCTACTCGCTGGCGGTCGCCGGTGGCGAGCTCGTGTTCCACCACAACGACGGGCGGGGCTCGGTCCGCTCGTTGTCTGCCCCGCTGCCGGCCGCGGAGGTCGTCGAGATGGCGTTCACGGCCCCGGGCGGCGGGACCTGGTCGGTGGCGCTGTCGGTGGACGGGACCGAGGTGGCAGCTGGGGAGGGGCTCACGATCCTGTTCCCGATGGCGCCGTTCCAGGGCATCGACGTCGGCCGTGACACGAAGTCGCCGGTCGTGTGGGGGCGTGGCCCGGCGCCCTACAGCGGCGTGATCCGCTCGGTGACGTACACCCCGGGTGACCTCGCGCCGGACTCCCCGGTGGCCCTGCTCGACCTGCTCCGCGAGATGGGCAGGAAGTTCGAGTAGCCCGCCGAACTGTTGCAGAGTGATTGCAACCCGCGCGCTTGTCAGATCAGCTGTCGTCGGCGCCGTGGTCGGGGCCGTGGGTCTGACCGCGGCCTGGGCGGGTGTGAGCGTGCTACCCGTGCCCAGCCCGCCCGCCGTACCGGGGGTGTCCGAGCAAGCCCCCGTGCACGAGGCCACCGCGGGAGGCCTGACCGCCGTCGCCGGCAAGCCGAACCGCGGCGTGGAGGTCGGTGCCGCCAAGGCGTCCATCGCCCCGCGCGTGAAGGACATGGTGAAGCGCTTCCCCGGCGCGCGCTGGGAGACCGACCCGGCGGAGTGCATCACCCTCGACCCGAACGAGGCGCAGCGGCTGCTGGGCGGCAGCGACCCGATGGAGCCGCTGGACGGCTTCGCGAACGCCGGCTCGCCGTGGCCGGAGAACCCCAGCTGCATCTACATGGGTGGCTTCGGCCTCGGCCCGATGAACCCGGTGAAGAAGTTCGACACCGTGGACGGGCTGTGGGTCCGCGCGATGGCGATCCGCAGCGGCGGCAAGGTCTTGCTGCTCACGGTCATCGACGCCGAGGGCTGGCTGTGGGACTACAGGAGCAAGTGCGCAGACTGCGGCGCCAAGCAGATCTCGGCCGCGCTCGCTGCCGACCCGGCGTTGAAGGCCAAGGGGCTCACCCCGGAGTCGTTCGTCCTGCACGCCACGCACTCGCACTCCGGTCCTGACTTCATCGGCGGCTGGGGCTTCGTGCCGAACTGGTACATGGCCCAGGTCACGGACACGATCAAGGCGGTGGCGAAGCAGGCAGTGCTGGCGCTCCAGCCGGCGACGATCCAGACGGGCGAGGTCGAGGCGCGAGCGTTCAACGGCGAGCGCCGTGACACCTACCGGGCTGCCGAGGAGGCGCAGCTGTCGTGGCTGCGTGCCACGAGCGCGAAGACCGGGAAGACGATCGTCACGCTCGGCTCGTACGCCGCCCACCCCACGACCCGGGGCACCAACGACGGCGTCGCGAGCGGCGACTGGGTGGCGCCCTTCGAGCACCGGCTCGAGAAGCGGTTCGGCGGGATCGGCATGCACATGATGACGGGCCTCGGCAACATGTCCGCCTCGGGCGGCACGGGCATCGGAGCAAAGCTCGCCGACCTCGTGCCCGTGCGCGGTCGGGTGGTGACCGGAGCGCTGCGGGTGAAGCAGGCCCTGCTGATGCAGCCGATCACCAACGTGCCCCTCGACGCCCTCGGCACCCCGGGCTTCTTCGACCGCAAGTTCAGCCCGCTGCCGGCCGCCGTGTCGGTGGGCGAGAGCGAGAACGCCCCGTGCGTCTCCGCCGCGCCCCAGTCGGTGGAGATCCCGGTGACGGTCGCCAAGCTCGGCGAGGGCCTGGTGTTCACGTTCGCCCCCGGCGAGGTGTTCTCCAACCTCACCAACACGATCAAGGAGAAGAGCTCGGGGAAGATCACCTTCCCCGTGGCGCAGGCCAACGACGCGCTCGGCTACCAGCCGCAGTCCTTCGAGATCAACCCGGTGGGGCAGCAGGGGCTCGGCTTCGTCGCAGGCGGCTACCTGTTCGTCAACTACGAGGACAGCTATGCGATCGACCGGTGCATCGGGGACAACGTTCTTGAGAACACGCTCTCGATGCTCAACGCGTTGAAGTAGC
>DATLCV010000056.1:0-27603 GCA_035526225.1 Mycobacteriales bacterium | reverse complement strand
GTCGACCGAGCTGCCGCTCGTCAGGGTGCGGAGGGTCCAGTCGCCGGGCGCCGCGAAGAAGCGGAACGCGCCGGTCGCGCTGGTCTGCACCTCGGCGGTGAACTCACCGGTGCTGTCGAGCAGGCGCACGTAGGCGCCGGGGACGGGGGCTCCGTCACGGACGACGGTGCCCTGCACGATGGACTCCTTGGCCACGTCGATGCCTTCCAGGTCGAGGGTCTGCACGGGAGCTCCGCACATGACTAGACGTCCTTCTCGATCGGGACGCCGACGAGGCTGCCGTACTCGGTCCAGCTGCCGTCGTAGTTCTTCACGTCCTGCTCCCCCAGCAGCTCGTGCAGCGCGAACCAGGTGTGGCTGGACCGCTCGCCGATGCGGCAGTAGGCGATGGTCGGCTTGCTCTGGTCAAGGCCCGCCTCCTGGTAGAGCTCGCGCAGCTCGTCGTCGCTGCGGAAGGTCCCGTCGTCGTTGGCGGCCTTGCTCCACGGGACGTTGATGGCGGTCGGGATGTGGCCCGCGCGCTGCGACTGCTCCTGCGGGAGGTGCGCCGGCGCGAGCAGCTTGCCGCTGAACTCGTCGGGGCTGCGGACGTCGACGAGGTTCTTGGTGCCGATCGCGTCGACGGCCTCGTCGCGGAACGCCCGGATGGACAGGTCCTGGTCCTGCGCGGTGTAGCTGGCCTTGTCGCGCGCCTCGACGTCGGTGGTGAGCGCCCGCCCGTCGAGCTCCCACTTCTTGCGCCCGCCGTCGAGCAGCTTCACGTCGCGGTGGCCGTAGAGCTTGAAGTACCAGTAGGCGTAGGCGGCGAACCAGTTGTTGTTGCCGCCGTACAGCACGACGGTGTCGTCGTTGCCGATGCCCTTCTGGCTCAACAGCTCCTCGAACTGCTCCTTGTTGACGAAGTCGCGGCGGACCTGGTCCTGCAGCTCGGTCTTCCAGTCGAGGCGGACGGCGCCCTGGATGTGGCCGCCGTCGTAGGCGGACACGTCCTCGTCCACCTCCACGAGGACGACCTTCGGGTCGGACAGGTGGGCCTCGGCCCAGTCGGCGTCGACGAGGACGTCTTCGCGGCTCATGCAGTTACTCCCTTGGTTCGGCGGAAGAGCAGGTAGACCTCGCAGCCGAGGCACAGGCCGACACTCGCGTTGAGCACGGCCGCCACGAGCGCGAAGCCCGTGAGGATCAGGGCGGGCACCGTCGCGCCTGCAGCGAAGCAGAGCGTGCCGCCGGCCGCGAACGCCAGCCCGACGAGCTGCGCGAACTGCGGCGGTGCCGCGTCCTCGAGCTCGGTGGGCGGCGCGAGGCGCGGCCGGACCCAGCGCTTGAAGAGCGCGACGTACGGCGAGCTGCCGCGGGCGCCCAGGGCGAAGACGACGGTCTGCGCAGCGAGCAGGGTGCCTGCGACGGCAGGGGTCGCGGACAGCAGGAGCACCGCGGCGAGCACCGCAGTGGTGAGGGCAGCCGCGAAGCGGGGCCCACGAGGGTCGATCTGGGTACTGCTCATGGCAGCCTCTCGGATTTCCGGACGGAGCCCGCAGTCAACGGGCGAGGGCGTCAGGAAGCCGGACAGAGGCAGCCGGCGAGACGGCACAGGTCCACCGATCGCCGCTTCACGAGCACGAGCTGCATGGTCACGAGGGTACCGCCTGCCCCAGCGCCGCGAGAACTGCCGTCCTGCTGGGCTGGCCGACGGCCCGGCGCACCTCGCGGCCGTCGGCGTCGAGGACCAGCGTCGTGGGCGTCTTGAGCACGTTCAGGTGCCGGACGAGCTCCAGGTGAGACTCCGCGTCCACCTCCAGGTGCGTGACCCCGGGGACGACGTCGGCGACCTCGCTGAGCACCCGCCGCGTCGCACGGCAGGGCGCGCAGAACGCGCTGGAGAACTGGACGAGGGTTGCTCGCTCTCCGGCGGCCCCGGGCAGCAGCGCGCGCAGGTCCTCGGCGGCAGCGCGGGGCCGCAGCCGCCCGTCGTACCGGCGGTGGAGCGCGGCCAGGAGCGCGGCGAGGGCCAACGCCCCGAGCAGCACCCCGAGCCCCGTCACCTGGCACCTCCTGTCCCTGGAGGAACCCTGCTCACGGAGCCCGGTATTCCTGGGCGGTTCTCGGACAAAGCCCACAGGGTGTGACGCCTGCGCTACTGCCGCGGCGCGACATCGTCTGTGAGCCTGGAAGGGCGCGGCTGCAGGTCAGCGCCGCCCTCCCCTCCTTCCCCGAGGTCCTTGCCGTGCCTGGTCGTCCGCTGCTCCGCTCCCGCCTGTTCGCGCGCGTCGCGGTGGTCCTGTCACTCCTGGGGGCCGCTCTCGTCGTGGCGTCCGAGGCGCCCGTCCACGCGGTGACGTCGCACCGGCCGCTCAACGACACCCGGGCCGTGGTGACCACCCCGGTGCGGGTCGGCTTCCCCGTGGAGTACGTCGGCGTCGTCGCCGAGCTCGCCCCGCACACGCACCTCGCGGAGTCCGGGAGGGCGCCGTACGGCGAGGTCAGGTTCGCCGTTGCCGGCCGTTGGGGCGCATGGCAGGCCTTCGGCCAGGACGGCGCGCAGGCCGCCGGGACCTTCACCTCCGCGCTGGTCAGCGCGGAGGACGCCGACGCCTACCAGGTGCGTGGCCTCCCGGCCGCAGGGCGGCGCTGGCGGGTTGCCGCTCTCAACACCACCGACGGGCCCGAGGTCGTCGTCGGGCACGTGCGGGCGGCCGCGAGGGCAGCGAGCGGCGCGTGCCTCTCGCGCGCCGACTGGGGTGCCGACGAGTCGCTCACCGCGTGGTCCAAGGGCACCGACACCCCGGCGTTCGCACCCGTCCAGGTGCTCACCGTGCACCACACGGCGGGCTCGAACGACCCTGCGCAGGACTACGCCGCGACCGTCCGCGCGATCTACAGCTACCACGTGACGACCAACGGCTGGTCGGACATCGGCTACCAGTACCTGGTCGACGGGCGAGGCGCTCTCTACGAGGGCCGCAGCACGGGTCGCACCAGCACGTCCTGCCTGAGCGCCGGCGGCGACGGCTCCGACTTCGCGCACCAGCCGAGCACCGGTCACGTCGTGACCGGAGCGCACGCTGCGGGCTACAACAGCGGCAACGCCGGTGTCGCCCTCATGGGTTGCTACGACGCGACCTCTGCCTGCACCGGCAGCACGACCGCGCCGACGGCCGCGGTCGACGGGTTGGAGCAGCTGCTGGCCTCGCTGTCGACCCGCCACGCGCTGGACCCGCAGGGCACGACCCACTACGTCAACCCTGTGAGTGGCGTGACGAAGGACGTAGCGACGATCTCGGGCCACCGCGACTGGGAGGCGACGGCCTGCCCCGGAGGCACCCTCTACGCGCAGCTGCCGCAGATCCGGGCTGACGTGAAGGCACGGACGACCGGCAGCGCCCCCGCCCCCGCTCCTGCGCCAGCACCAGCGGCCATCACCTCGGCGTCCTGCAGCGGCAAGTCGTGCTCCTTCACCGGCACCGGCACCGGCACCCTGCGGTGGACGTTCGGCAACGGCCGCACCGCGTCGGGTGCGTCGGTGTCCACCACCTACGGCGCCGCCGGCACCTACGCCGTGACCGTCACCGACGGCCAGCCGACGTCGGCCAGCAGGCAGGTCACCTGCACCACCGTCAGGAAGCAGGTGCGCTGCAGCACCTGACCCGTCAGGAGGCAGTGACCGCGGCGCGCTGCTCGGGACTGAGGTCCTCAGGAAGCGCGCTCAGCGGCTGCGTGACGAACTTGTACCCGACGTGACGCACCGTCCCGATGAGCTGCTCGTTCTCCGGGCCGAGCTTGGCACGCAGGCGACGGACGTGGACGTCGACGGTGCGGGTCCCGCCGTAGTAGTCGTAGCCCCACACCTCCTGCAGCAGCTGCGCGCGGGTGAAGACCCGACCCGGGTGCTGCGCGAGGTACTTGAGGAGCTCGAACTCCTTGAAGGTCAGGTCGAGCACGCGGCCGCGCAGGCGGCAGGTGTAGGTGCCCTCGTCGATGGTGAGGTCACCGGCGCGCACCACGCCGGGCTCGGTGGCATCGGGCATGGCGACGGCGCGGCCGGTGGCCAGGCGCAGCCGCGCGTCGACCTCGGCGGGGCCGGCGCTGTCGAGCAGCACGTCGTCGACGCCCCACTCGGCGGTCAGCGCGACAAGGCCGCCCTCGGTCAGCACCGCGAAGACCGGCGCCGTGACTCCCGTCGTACGCAGCAGCCGGCACAGCGAGCGGGCCTGCACCAGGTCGCGGCGCGCGTCGACGAGGACGGCGTCCGGGGGAGCGGCGTCCTCGAGCAGCGCCGCGATCTCGAGGGGAGCTACCCGGACCGCGTGCCCCAGCAGCCCGAGCGCGGGGAGCACCTCGCTGGAGGGCGTCATCGCGTTGGTGAGGAGCAGCAGCGTGGCCATCGGCGGGCCTTCCCTGCCGCCACTGGGCGGCGTGATCGGTGGTGCTGGGGAAGGAGGCGCCGTTGCCTCGCGAAGTCACCAGAGTACCGAGTCCGGCACACTCGTGCCTGTGGAGCACCTCACAACGGTCCGCTACTGGGCCGCGCTCAAAGACGCAGCCGGTACGGCGGACGAGCAGGTCGACGCGTCGACGCTGGCCGACGCGCTGGATGCGGTCCGGGCTCGTCACGACGACCGCTTCGGACAGGTGCTCGCGCGCTGCAGCCTGCTCGTTGACGGCGTGCAGGTGGGGCAGCGCGACCACGCGCAGGTCCGGCTGCTCGGGGGCGGCGAGGTCGACTGCCTGCCTCCCTTCGCGGGTGGCTGAGGCGTGCGCTCTGACAGGATCGCTGCCGTGACGACCACGCCCGCGACCGACCTGCGCCCCCACCTGGTCCTCCAGGCGCTCTCGGTCGCCGGGGTCTGTGCCGCCCTCATGGGGCTTGCGCACGCGGGACGCTTGCCCCTGCTGGTGGGCGTCGCCGTGCTGCAGCTGCTCCTCCTGCTCGCGTTCCTGGCCCTGGTCGAGGCCCCGGCCTCCGGGGGCGTCTTCCTGCTCGGGATGGCGACGGCCGTGGCCGCAGACCTGACCGTGCACCTCGACGACGGCGGGGCCGGGGGCCTGGCCGGCGTCATCGCGCTGGCCCTCGTCGCCTCCCTGCTGCACCAGCTGGTGCGCCGCAACCGCACCAGGGTGACCGAGTCCTTCGGTGACACGCTCGTCGTCGTCGTGCTCGTCGCCTCGGCGGCGGCACTGCCCGCCGCCCTCGCGCACCCCGAGGGCGAGACCGCCGTGCGGGTGGGGTTGCTGGCCGGCGGGGCGGCCCTGGTCGTGGGGCGGGTCGCGGACCTGGTGCTGCAGCGCTTCGCGGTCGCACCCGGTGCCTCGCGCGGCTGGCCCGGAGTGGTGCTCGCCCTGACGGTCGGGGTGGCTCTCGCCGTACCTGAGGCAGGAGACCACCTGACGCACCGCGAGGCGATGCTCGTGGGGCTGGCCTGCGCCGCGGCGGCCGCGGTGGCCGACCTGTTCGTGGACCTCGCTGCCCTGGAGGTCGTCGGCTCACGCGCCGAGGAGCGCCGGCGCGGGGCACTGCGGCCGGTGATCGCGCTGCTCCCCTTCGCGCTGGTCGCGCCGGTGCTGCTCACCGCGGTCCGCCTCCTCGAGCGGACCTGAAGGTGCGCCGGCTCGTGACATCCCTGCTCGTCCTGGCCGTGCTGCTCGTCGCCGCCGACCGCGTCACGGTGCGCTTCGCCGAACGGACCGTCGCCGAGCAGGCGCAGACGAGCGCCGAGCTCGGGGCTCGACCGGGCGTGACGATCCACGGCTTCCCCTTCTTCACCCAAGCGGTGCGGGGCAGGTACGCCCGCATCGACGTGTCGGCCGAGGACCTCGACCGCGGGGGGGTCCGCGTGTCCAGGCTCGACGCCACGCTGCGCGGGGTGCAGGTGCCGCTGTCGGAGGCCATGAGCGGGTCGGTCTCGAGCATCGCGGTGGAGTCGCTGGACGCCAAGGCCGTCGTCACCTTCGCCGACCTCGCCCATCGCAGCAGGGTCGTCGGCCTGACGATCGAGCCCGAGGGTGAGGACGTCCGGCTGACCGGGCGCGTGCGAGTGCTGGGCCAGACCGTCAGTGCCAGCGCCCTGTCGCGGGTGTCCCTGCGCGGTGGTCGCATCGCCGTGACCGCCCGGTCCGTGCGCGTGCTGGGCCAGACGAGCCCGGCGCTCGTCAACGCGCTTGCCGGCGTGCTGGACCTGCTCGTCCCCGTGGGCCGGCTGCCCTACGACCTGGAGCTCACCGGGCTGTCAGTGACCGCGCAGGGAGTGCTGCTGCGCGCCCGCTCCGGCCCGACCGTCCTCAGCGCCCCCTGAGCACGGGGCAGGGCGGGGCCGAGGGCCGCTGAGCGCCGGTCCCCCCTGCGCCCGTCAGGGCAGGGGCTCGAAGAACGGCACGAGCGTGTAGTCGAAGCCCATGATCTGGACGCACACCGGGTTGGTGCTGCCGTTGCACGTGCCGCCGCCGCCCCAGTGGTCGAACCTCGACCCCGACGCGGGGGTCGCCGTGAGCGTCACCTGGGTGTTCGGCACGTAGCGCTCGGTGCAGTCGCCGCCGCAGTCGATGCCTGCCGGGCTGCTGGCGACCGAGCCCGTCCCGCTGCCGGAGCGCGCGATCGACAAGGTGAAGTACGGCGAGAAGTTGGCCTGCGTCGTGTGGTCGGTGCTCATCACCAGCACGCAGCTGCCCTTACCGCTGCAGTCCCCGGACCAGCCGGTGAACATCCGGTTCGTGTCGGGCGTGGCGGTCAGCGTCACGGTGGTACCCCGCACGTAGAGGCAGTGCTTCAGGTCTCCCACCGGGTCGCAGTAGGCCGGCTGGGGCGACACCGAGACGCTCCCGCCCAGGGTCTTGTCCCAGTTGAGCTTCTGCACGTGCTCGAAGCGGAGCTCGGTGACGAGCGGCTCGTCAGCGACCACGACGCACTGGTTCACCGGCGCGCGGATGCACTGCAGCCCGGGGAACCCGCCGATCAGCCCGTCGCCGCCGGCCGGGGTCGCGATGAGCGTGACCTCGGTGCCGGCAGGAAAGCCACCCAGGCAGTCGCCCGGGCAGCTGATGCCTGCGGGCGAGCTGGTGATCGTGCCCGTGCCACCGCCGGCGACGCCCACCTGGACCCACTGCGTGCTCTTGACGAAGCGGGCCCGCACCGACTGACTGCCGTTCAGGGTCACCTGGCAGGTGCCGCTGACGTTGCTGCAGGCACCCTCCCAACCGACGAACGTCGACCAGCCGTCGGCGTTGGCGTCGAGGGTGACCGTGGCGCCGGGGGCTCCCTGGTAGAGGCAGTCGACAGTGCACTGCTTGCCGAGCTGGAGGAAGGTCACCGTTCCGCTGCCGTCGCCCCCCATCGACACGAGCAGCCCGTCGACGTCAGAGGCCGGGGGGCCGGGCGGTCCGCTCGGGCCGGGCGGTCCGCTCGGTCCGCTCGGTCCGCTCGGACCGACTGGACCGATCGGGCCCGTTGCGCCGATGGCACCCGTGGGGCCGGTGGCACCCGTCGCGCCGGTGGCTCCGCGCTGGGCCAGCAGGCCCCAGTAGGTCGCGTAGGTGGCTGGCGCCTTGCCCGTCGAGGCGGCCTTGGCCACGTACGCCGAGCCACCGGCCACCACCACGTCCTGCGCGGCATAGGCGCGGGTCGCGCTCCACGCGCCCAGGTAGCGGTAGCCGACGGACCACGACAACGTGGACTCGGACGTCGTACAGCGCTTTCCTGCTTGGTAGTCGATGACCCGCAGCGCACCGCTGGTCTTGCTCACGCAGCCGGTGATCTGGCGCGTCGACGACGACGGGATCGAGGCGAAGGCGAGGCCGCCCGCGGTGAGCGCCCCCACGACCGCGCCGATGGTCAGCCCGCCGACGGGACCGCGTCGCCCGAGCCAGGCCAGAAGAGTCCGCCGGGGAGCGCGCACGTCACCTGCTTCCGCCGCCGGCTGCCGCTCACCTGCTGAGCCGGGCCGGGCGAAGACTAGGGGTGAGGAAGGGCGGCCGCTACTCCGGCGCACCCTTGTCACCCGATCGCCGTCGGGCTCCGCGAGGGGGGCGAGCGCCGCTGGGTAGCGTTCGAGCCGTGATCAGCCCCGTCGTGCACAAGCGCCTGTCCCCCGACGAGGTGGCGGACGTGCACGCGCTGCTCGAGCGGGTGACCGTGGCGGACGGGACGCCACCCCTGTCGGAGCACGTCATGCTGCACCTGCCCGGTGGCGGCGACACGGACGTCCGACACGTGCTCGTGCACGCCGATGGCGGCCTCGTGGGATACGCCCACCTCGACGTGACCGACGAGGTGGAGGGACCCTCGGCCGAGCTGGCCGTGGACCCGGCGCACCGAAACCGCGGGATCGGGCGGGCGATCGCCGCCGAGCTCCTGGACCAGTCACCCGACGGCCGGCTCCGGCTGTGGGCGCACGGCGAGCTGCCGGGTGCGGCGGCGATGGCCGCCGCGGGTGGCTTCGTCCGCAGCCGCGTGCTGTGGCAGATGCGCCGCAGCCTCGACATCCCGCTGCCGGAGGCTGCCCTTCCCGACGGCATCACCGTCCGCACCTTCGTGGTCGGCCAGGACGAGCAGCCGTGGACCGAGGTCAACAACCGCGCGTTCACCGAGCACCCCGACCAGGGCGGGTGGTCGGTGCACGAGGTGACGGTCCGCGAGCGGGAGCCGTGGTTCGACCCTGACGGCTTCTTCCTCGCCGAGCGCGATGGCCAACTCGTCGGCTTCCACTGGACGAAGGTTCACGGCGAGCACCTGCATGACGGCGAGCACCCGCACGAGCTGCTCGGTGAGGTCTACGTCGTCGGCGTCGACCCCTCCGAGCAGGGTCGCGGCCTGGGCCCAGCCATGACGCTGGTAGGGCTGCATCACCTGCAGGACAAGGGCTTGCCCTCAGTGATGCTCTACGTCGACGAGAAGAACACGAACGCGATCCGCGTCTACGAGCGCCTCGGCTTCAACCGGCACGCCACGGACGTCTGCTTCTCACGCGGCTGAGCGGCGGCTCCAGCGAGCGGCGACCACCAGGCCCAGCACGGCGCCCGCCGTCGCGAGCCCGAAGCAGAACGACACCGCGCCCTGGTCGCCGAGCCAGGTGCGGTCGCTGAGCGATGCGGCCAGGCCCACGCCGCCGCCCACCGCCCACCCGAGCTGCAGAAGGGTCTCCGAGCGGGCGAACGCGCTGCCGATCTGCGCCGGATCGACAGTCGTCTGCAGCGACGCGTCGAGGGCGTACTTGCCCAGCGACGCGCCGAGTCCGACCGAGCCGACCGCGAGAGCACGCAGCACCGTGGTGCCGCCGAGGGCCGCGGCGAGGCAGGCGACGGTGGGTGCGAGGAGGGCGAGCGAGGTGAGTCGCGCCGTCCGCCGGGCGCTGAGACGGCTGGCCAGCCCGGTGCCCAGCAGGCCGCCTGCGAAGGCCGCCCCCAGGACGAGGCCGACGACGGGGGCGGAGGCGTGGTGCGCCTTCAGCAGGATCGCCAGCCCCAGGGTCAGCAGCCCGCTGAGCGCGCGCAGGGAGACGGTCGCTGCCAGTGCCCGGCGCACCTGCCGAGGCGCGTCGGCGAGGACGAAGCGGTCCGGGACACGGGCCTCGGAGCGCGGGTCGTCGACGTGCGAGGGAAGACGCAGCGCGACCGCTCCGCCGACCAGGAAGACGCATGTCGCGAGGCGCAGCACCCAGGCGGTCCCCAGGGTGTTCGCGACCACGACCCCCACCACGGCCGCGAGGCCGGAGCTGGCGATGCTGGCGATGTTGAGGCGGGCGTTGGCCGCCACCAGCCCCAGCTCCGGCGGTCGGACGCGCACGACGGCCGCAGCCTTGGCGACGCCGTACGCACGGGCGAGGACGAGGATGAGGAGGGCCTGCGGGTACAGCGACAGCGACGCCAGGGCGCCGGCGAGCGTCCACGCGACCAGCCCGCGGCCCGTCGTGGTGAGGGCGAGCACGTACCGCCGCCCGTGCGGAAACCGGTCGAGCAGCGGCCCCGCCACCGGGACGAGCAGCGAGAACGGCAGCAGCGTGAGGAGCAGGTAGAGCGCGATCTTGCCGCGCGCCTCGGAGGCGGAGACCTGGAAGAACGCCGTGCTGGCGAGGGACACCGCGACCAGCGCGTCTCCGGCGGCGGACAGCGCGTGCGTCCAGACGAGGGCCGCGAGCCCCGACCGCCCGGCGCCGTCGGCCGACGCAGCCGCGTGCAGCCGGGTGGCGATGCGGCGCGTCAGGCGGGGAGCCTGGTCGGGCCCGGTCTGCGCGCGCACGGCTCCATCTTCGACCCTGGGAGTTGCCCAGCTGACTGAACAGCGCTAACTTAGCGCCGTTCACTCCTGGGAGGTCCTGTGCTCGCTCGTCTCGCCCCTGTCCTTGTCGCCCGCAGGCGACTCGTCATGGTTCTCGCCGCGCTCTTCCTCGTCCTCGCGGGTGGGCTCGGTGGCGGGGTCGCGAAGGAGCTGTCGGCAGGCGGCTTCGTCGACCCCGAGCAGGAGTCGGAGCGGGCGGCGGTCGCACTGGACGACGCGTTCGGCGCGGGTGCCTCCAACTTCCTGCTCCTGGTCGCCACGCCGGGTGGTGCCGACCGCTACGACGCCGCCGGCAAGGCGCTCACGGCTCAGGTCGCCGCCGAGGAGGGCGTGGCGGACGTCATGTCCTACTGGACCGCGGGGCACGAGCCCACGATGACGTCCCGCAACAAGGACAGCGCCGTGGTGCTCGTCCGGCTGCTCGGCGACCAGGACGCCCAGGTCGATCGTGCCGAGGAGCTGGGCAAGGAGTACAACGGGACGGTCGCGGGGCTGCAGGTGCGCACGGGCGGGGAGTTCTCCGTCTACGCCGAGGTCGGGCCGACGATCGAGCGCGACGTGGTGCGGGCTGAGCTCATCGCCTTCCCGGTGGTGACGGTGCTGCTGATCCTCGTCTTCGGGTCCGCGATCGCCGCAGCGCTCCCCCTGCTGATCGGCGTCATCTCGATCCTCGGCACCTTCCTGGCGCTGCACGTGCTGAACGGCATGACCGACGTGTCCATCTACGCCGTCAACCTGGCGACGTCGTTGGGTCTCGGTCTCGGGATCGACTACGCGCTGTTCCTGGTCTCCCGCTTCCGCGAGGAGATCCGGAACGGGCGACCGGTGCCGGCGGCGATCACGGAGACCATGCGCACCGCGGGTCGCACCGTGCTGTTCTCCGCCCTGACGGTCGCGCTCTCGCTCGGGTCGCTGCTGGTGTTCCCCCTCTACTTCCTCAAGTCGTTCGCGTACGCCGGGATCTCCGCCGTGCTCTTCGCCCTGTTCGGCGCTCTCGTGGTGCTGCCCGCGGTGCTCGCCGCGCTCGGGTCCAAGGTCGACGCGCTCGACCTGCGTCGCCCGCTGCGCTGGTTCCTCGGCCTGGGCTCGACCAAGCCGCGAGTGAAGAGCATCGACGAGGGAGCCTGGCACCGCATCGCCCTCACGGTGATGAAGCGCCCGATCGGTGTCGCGACAGCCGTCATCGCGATCCTCGTCCTGGTCGGACTGCCGTTCCGCAACGCCAGCTTCAGCCTTCCCGACGACCGCGTGCTGCCTCGCGAGGCCCGCAGCCAGCAGGTCGCCCAGGTCCTGCGCGAGGACTACCCGGGGCGTGAGGCGCAAGCACTTCCCATCGTGCTCAGCGCGTCGACAGGCACGGGCGGGTACGCCGCCGCGCTGTCGCGGGTCGACGGCGTGGCTCGCGTCGACGCGGCCGAAGGACGGTTCGTCGAGGGACGCAAGATCGCTGCCGGGCTGTCAGGCTTCCGCACCGACTCGGCGACACGGCTGTCCGTCGTACCGGACTTCGACGCGTACGGCGCGGAGGGGGAGCGGCTGGTGCAGCGGGTGCGTGAGGTGACCGCGCCCGCACCCGCGCTGGTCAGCGGGCAAGCAGCGCAGCTGCGCGACACCAAGAGCGCACTCGCGTCAGCGCTGCCGCTCGCCCTCGGAATCCTGCTGCTGCCGACCTTCGTGCTGCTGTTCCTGTTCACCGGCTCGGTGATCGTGCCCGCAAAGGCGATCGTCATGAACGTGCTGTCGCTGTCGGCCACCTTCGGGCTCATGGTCTGGGTCTTCCAGGAGGGACACCTGGCGAGCTGGGTCGGCGATCCGATCATCACGGGAGCACTCGACACGACGACACCGATCCTGATGTTCTGCATCCTGTTCGGGCTGTCCATGGACTACGAGGTGTTCCTGCTGTCCCGCATCAAAGAGGAGTGGGACGCCACGGGGGACAACACCCGCGCCGTCGCCGTGGGGCTGGAGCGGACCGGTTCGCTCGTCACCGCAGCCGCAGGGCTGCTGGCCATGGTGTTCCTGGCCTTCGTCTCCAGCGACATCGCCTTCATCAAGCTGCTCGGTCTCGGCACTGCGCTGGCCGTGCTCGTCGACGCGACCCTGATCCGAGGCGCGCTGGTGCCCGCGTTCATGAGGCTGATGGGCGACCGGAACTGGTGGGCTCCCCGGCCCCTCCGTGCGGTTCACCGGCGGTTCGGGCTCAGCGAGGCCGAGGTCAGGCCGCCGGAGCCCGTACGTGCCTGAGACCCGACGCCGAGCGGCGCGCGGCCAGGGAGCAGCCCTGCGCGGTGAGGTGCTCCGAGCGACGATGGACCTTCTCCGGGAGACGGGTGACGAGGCCTCGGTGTCACTGCGCGCGGTCGCCCAGCGGGTCGGGGTGAGCGTGCCCGCCATCTACCTGCACTTCGCGGACAAGGCGGCACTGCTCGACGCCGTCTGCGGGGAGGTCTTCGAGGCGCTCCACGTGACGATGAGGGAAGCGTCGGCCGGAGCCGCGGACCCCTTCCAGGCGCTGCACCGGCAGGGGATCGCCTACGTGCGCTTCGCGCTGGACAACCCCGAGCACTACCGCATCGTCATGCTGCCGAGCAACGCCGAGCGCGATCCCCACGAGGAGATCGCCAGCGGTGCCTTCGCCCACCTGCTGGACTCCGTCGTGGCCTGCGAGGCGCTCGGGGTGCTCGAGGGTGACCCGGTCGAGCTGGGCCTGCGGCTGTGGGCGGGTGCACACGGTCTCGCTGCGCTGCTCATCGCGAAGCCGGGCTTCCCGTGGCCGCCGGTCGAGGAGCTCGTCGATCGCACCATGCACGCCCTGGGGCTGGGCCTCGCTGCGGCCTCGCGCCTGCCCGACTGCCTGCCTGTCACCGAAGTCGTGGCGCGGTTGGACCGGCTGCGCTCAGAGCGCTAGCCGGGCCCGCGCCACCTCCGCGGCCTGTGGAGCCTGCTTGCGCGCGTAGCGCGCCAGGCCGTCCTCCAGCAGCACGTGCGCTGCACGGCGGTTGCCCAGCAGCTTCTGCACCTCGGCCGCGTCGACGAGCACGTCCCCCTGCGATGCCAGCTCGTCGGTGCCCACCACGAGCTGCACCGCCTGGGAGGACAGCGAGAGCGCCTCCTCGGCGTTGCGGCGCACGGCCTCGAGCTTGGCCTGCACGCACCGCCACCGGACCTGGCTGATGACGTCGCCGACCCCCGCGAGCCGCCGGGACAGCGCGACCGCCGCCGCCGCACCGGGCTGGTCGTCGCTGCGCCAGCAGGCCTCGGCGAGCAGGGCTGCCAGCGTCGAGGCGAACGCCCGGTCGCCCATCACCTGCAGCCCGTCGACCGCCGCCCGCAGCTCTGCGGCGGCGGTCTCCGGCGAGCCGGCCAGCATCTCCACCGGACCGCTCACGAAGGCGGTGGCGAGCACCGAGAGCTCGCGGCCGAGGTCGTGGAAGGTCTTGCGGACCTCCGCCATGAGAGCTCGCGCCTCGTCCGGCTCCCCCCGCAGAGCGAGCGTCCCGGCCAGGCGGGCCGTGACGCTCGCCTCGTGCCAGGGGCTTGTGCCGGGTTGGGCGAGCATGTCCTCCAGCCGGCGTCGGGTCTCCGTCAGCGGCATCGGCCCGTGGAACATGCTGCCGACCTGCAGGCTCTGGGCGAGCTCCACGAGGCGGCGCTCCCCCGACCGCTGGCCGTGGTGCACGGCCTTCACCAGTGGGTCGTGCATCGCGGCCCATCGGACGCGGTACTGCAGCGCCGAGGCCTGGAGCTGGTAGGCGAGCGACAGCCCCCGGTCGTCGGACGCCGCCTGCAGGGCGGGGAGCACCTCGGCGAGCAGCCCGGGCAGCTCGGCGTACGCCCGCTCGGGCTCGGTCGACCGGAGCAGGTCGACCAGCGCCAGGCGTGCGTGCGCCCAGGACTCGGTGAGGCCCAGCTCCTCGCTGCGCGTGACGGCCTCCTGGAGCACCTCCTTGGCGCGGGCCAGCTCCCCTGTCAGGTGCAGGCCGCGGGCCAGCTCGCTGAGCAGGCTCATCCGGCGCGGGCTGCCCGGGGGCAGCAGGGCCGTGGCGCGGCTCAGCAGGTCGCACGCCGCGACGAGGTCGCCGGACAGGGAGCGGAGCCCGGCGGCGGCGAGCCGAGACGCTGCCTGCTCGGCGAGTGCCGCGCTGCGCTCGGGGTCGGACTGGCGCAGCAGCTGCGCCGCCTGCTCGAGGTGGAAGCCGGCGGGGGCCGACGCGCCGCGGGTACCCAGCACCAGACCGCGGACCCGGTGCAGGTCCGCCCGCTCGTCGCGGGCGATGGCGGACACGGTGACCTCCCGCACGAGGTCACTCGCGAGGGACCACCGACCGCCCTCGAGGGTCAGCAGGTCCCGGCCGTCCAGGGCGGCCAGCTCCCCTTCGACGTCGATGCCCTCGCACAGCGGCACCAGGTCGTCCACGGTCCCGGACGCGCCGATGACGGCGGCGCGCTCGAGCACCTTGCGCGTCTCCAGCGGCAGCCGGTCGAGCCGGGACGCGAGCACCGCGGCGACCGTCGGGACGACAGACCGGTCGCTGATGTCCGCGCCCTCCCGGCGGGCTTGGGCGAGCTGCTCGAGGAAGAGCGGGTTGCCGCCCGCCGCAGCGTGCACGAGCTCGACCCCCTCCTCGTCCTCGGGCAGGAGCGCCCGGGCCAGGGCGCGCGACTGCTCCTCGGGCAGCGGACGGAGCGTCATGCCCACGACGTGCCGCAGTGTCTTGCCCCAGCCCTTCCGGTGCTCGAGCAGCTCCGGACGGGCGGTCACCACCATCGCCACGGGCGTGTCCTCGAGCCGGTGAACGACTGCGGGCACGAGGTCGAGCATCGCGCCCGCTGCGGCGTGCAGGTCCTCGAGCACCACGACCAGCGGACCCTCTTCCGCCACAGCCACCAGCACCCGGGCAACGGCGCGGGCGACGTCTCCGGGCGACACCGGGGTCTGGCCGGCACCCAGCAGGGACGACAGCACGTGCCAGACGCCGACGAGGTCTGGTCTCCGCCGCTCCAGCTCCGCGAGGCCGGCAGGACCCGGCTGCCCCGTCAGGTCCGCGAGCAGCTCGCCCAGCGCCGACCAGGTGCTGCCCTCGCCGTACCCGCGGCAGGTGCCGCGCACGACCCGCGCCCCTTCGCGATCGGCAAGCACCTCCTCGATCAGCCTGGACTTCCCCGTGCCCGCTTCACCGAAGACGGTGACGAGCTGGACGATGCCGGTCAGTGCCGTCCGGTCCAGCGCGGCGCGGACCATGCGCAGCTCGGAGTCACGGCCGAGGAACGGCCCGCGCGGACCAGCCGGCTTGGGCTCCGTCAGGCCCAGCAGCGGTACGACGCACAGCTGGCCCTCGCGGCCGCGCAGCTGCACGTGGCGAGCCGGGCCGGTCAGGACCGCGTCCTGCACCAGGCTCATGGTGGCCGGGCCGAGCAGCGTCTCGCCCGGTGCCGCCTGCTGCTGAAGCCTCGCGGCGACGACGACAGCGTCGCCGACAGCCAGCTCCTCCTGCGAGCTCGCCTCGCCCGTCAGCACCTCACCCGTGTTGATACCGACGGCCACCGTCACACCGCCCTCGAGCTCCCGCACCGCCGCGTGCAGCTCGAGCGCTGCGGCAGCCGCCCGGCGTGCGTCGTCGTCGCGAGCTGCGGGCACGCCGAACACGGCCATGACGGCGTCGCCCGCGTGCCGCTCCACCGTCCCGCCGTACCTCTCCAGCACCTCGCGGAGCAGGTCGTAGAACGCCTTGGTGGCACGGACGTCGAGCTCGAGATCGTCGTACGCGTCGCTGCTTCGGGCGTCCGCGAACAGCACGGTCACCGTCTTCCGCACCCCCGCTCGGGCGCTGCCGAGCACGGTGCCGCAGCGCCCGCAGTAGCGCGCGCCCTCGCGGTTACGCACCCCGCAGTGGTGGCAGCCGACCAACACGCCCCCCAGACCTCCGACGCCAACGAAGGCTAGGGCGGCGTACTCTCCGCGACTAGGGGCATGCCACGTGTCACCGTGCGTACGGGTACCAACGGGTCCGGGGGGACTGATGGGGCGGGTTCCGACACAGGCGCAGGTGCTGGGTGCGCTGAGGCAGGTCGAGCTGTTCTCCGGGCTCGACGAAGGAGTTCTCGGGCAGATCGCCGCCGTCGCGCGGCCCCGCGACTACGACCGCGGGGAGCTGCTGTTCGTCGAGGGGGAGCAGGGCGACGCCCTGCTCGTGCTCGTGAGCGGTTCGGTGACGGTGTTCCGCACCTCCGCCGACGGCGAGCGGGCGGCGCTGACCGTGCTCGAGCCGCCGGAGGTGCTCGGTGAGATCGCGCTCCTGGACGGTGCCGCCCGCTCGGCGTCGGTCGAGGCGACGGAGTCCACGACGGTGCTGGCGCTGTCGCGCGGGGAGTTCTTCTCGCTGCTGCGCAACCAGCCGACCGTCCTGGAGCCCCTCATGCGCCAGCTCGGCCAGATGGTGCGTCGCCTGACCGAGCAGGCAGCCGACCACGTGTTCCTCGACCTCGCCGGCCGGGTTGCCAAGTCGCTCCTGCGGCTGGCGAACGGCGGCTCACCGCCGGTGGTGGCGATCACCCAGAGCCGGCTCGCCGAGATGAGCGGTGGCACCCGGCAGAGCGTGAACCAGGTGCTCGGGGGGTTCGCGCAACGTGGCCTGGTGCACCTCGAGGGGCGGCGCGTGCTGCTGACCGACGTCCCCGGTCTGCGCCGGCGCGCGCACCTCCCGCCCGACCCGGCCGCTCGGCCGGGCGTCGCCCTCCGTCGCTAGGTCGGAGGGCGGACGGCACGCTGCGCGAGCAGCCCGAAGGTCGCGGCGAGCCCACCCCAGAGCAGTGCGGTCGTCGCGAGCGACAGCAGCCGGAAGTCCCACATCAGGTGCACCGGCGCCTCGATCGGGTCGGTGTTGTCGGGCAGCACGAACGTCAGCGCCACCGTGGCGACGAGCACGCCCGCGACGGCCAGCTGACGCGTCGACGCAGTGGCGCCCCGCTCGCGCAGGCCGCGCGCCACGAGGGCCGCAGCGCAGGCACCGACAAGCCCGATGACGAGGGTGACGGTCCACAGGTGCGACCGGCTGTCGATGGTCGCCCCGTCGCCGACTCCGGGCGGGTTCGGGGGGTAGCGCAGGAAGGGGACCAGTGTGAGCCCGAAGAAGCCAGCGGCACCGAGGCGCACGGCGCTCCCCCACGGGTCGACCGGCGCGGGCCGGTGGAGGAGTGCGTGCACGACGGAGTAGAGGACGCCGAAGGCCAGCCCCACCGCGAGCGTCGCGAGCAGGAACCCGACGTGCTGGGTGCTGCGGGTGAAGGTCTCCACGCCGACGTCGCCAGCAGCGGCAGCGCGTGCCGCCTCGAGATCCACGGCCCGGTCCATGAGGGGCTCGGCGAGCAGGTAGCCGAAGGCACCCGCGAGCAGCCCGCCGACTGCCCCGGCCACCAGGCCGCGACGGAGCGAGGTGAGCACTAGTGGCAGGGAGCGCCGAGCAGGTGCCGCCCGTCGTGGGCCAGCTCGTGCAGGTAGTTCATGGTGACCGCCGCCTTGCCCATCACAGGTGACAGCAGCTGCCCCTGGTCGAGGAACACGGCGTACAGGGTCACGAGGGCGAGAACGACCGCGCCGATCGTGACGAGGGTGGCGACGGCCTGGCCGGTGACCGGGCGGGCCGCGACCTGGGTCTGCGTGCTGCTCATGCTGTGCGCCTCCATCGGGGTTTCCACGCCCCGTTCGTGGCTGGCTGCAGTTCCTGACTCGAGCGCTTGGCTCTCACAGTGGCGGGACCGTCCCGGGCTCGCACCGGGTTCCTGCATCGGACAGGCGGACTCTACTCACCTGCCCAGGTGCCGCTAGCCCAAGGAGTCGATGCGGTCCGCGAGGCGGATGTCGAACTTGGTGATCTGGTTGTGGGCGTCGTGCGTGCAGCACGTGACGGTCACGAACTTCCACCTGATCGTGATGTCGGGGTGGTGGTTGAGGTCCTCAGCGACCAGCCCGACCTTCTGGACCCAGGCCAGGGCGTCGAGGAAGGTGGGGAGCTTCCTGGTGGTGGAGAGCTTGCCGTCGACCACCGACCACTCAGGGAGCCCCGTGAGCGCTTCGGTGATCTCGTCCTCGGTGAGCGGTGTCAGCATGCGGCCGCCTTCAGCTTCTCGATGGAGTCGTCGTCGCACGTGTCCCAGAACCCGCCGACCACGTCCTCGACGTGCTCGAAGGAGTCCGCGGCGTACAGCAGGTCCTGGTACACGGTGATGTCGTACTCCGTCGTTCCCATTCGCGCCAGGTCCAGCGGCTCGACGCGCATGCTCCGGAACTCCTCGATCTCTCCCGGGCTGCTCAGGATCCCGGCGCCGTAGGTGCGCAGCTCGCCTTCCTCCCGGAGCACGCCGAACTCGAGGGTGAACCAGAAGACCTTGCTGACGAACTGCAGCGCCTCGTCGGTCTGGACCCGCCGTACGGCCCGTCCAGCCGCTTCGTAGAGCGCGGTGTAGCGGGGATGGGCCAGCGTGTTGCCGTGCCCGACGACCTCGTGCAGCACGTCGGGCTCGGGGGTGTAGAGCGGGACCGAGTGGTGGCGGATGTACTGCGTGGACCAGAACGCCTTGTCGGCGAGCGCACCGTAGAACTCGCGCAGCGGCACGAGGCCGGCCGCGGGCTGGTAGTGGAACCCTGTCAGCGGGGCGAGCAGCGCGCTGACCTCCTCCAGCTGCGGCACGTGGTCGGTGGGGAGCTTGAGCAGGTCCTTGCCCTCGAGGAAGACCCTGCTGGCGTACTTCTCGTGCTTGGACTCCAGGGCGTCGCAGACCACGCGCCACACCTCGTGCTCGGCGTCGGTGTAGTCAGCGGTCGGTAGCGGCTCGCCCGGCTGCCAGTGCGCGGCGAGAGTGGCGATGCGGTCGCGTCGCTCGCGGTAGACCGGGTCGGCGAAGCCGGGGTGCCCCTTGCCGAGCTCGACCGAGAGGTTCCCGTCGGCGTCGGCGACGACGGGGGCGAAGTACTGCGCTTCCTCGAACATGCAGACAGTATGGGGGCGTGACGATCCCTGATGCCTGGCTGGCCGAGCGGCACCAGGCCGTGCTCGTGACGCTCCGCGCGGACCGGTCGCCGCAGACCTCGAACGTCGCCTTCGCCTTCCGTGACGGCGTCGCGCGGGTGTCCGTCACGGACGACCGCGCGAAGACGCACAACCTTCGCCGCGACCCGCGCGCCGTGCTGCACGTGCTCGGCGACAGCTTCTGGCAGTACGCCTCCGTGCGGGTCACCGCGGAGCTGAGCGCGGTCTCCACCGAGCTCGGCGACGCGGTGGGCAGCGAGCTGCTCGAGGTCTACGAGGCGATCACCGGGGCGGCGCACCCTGACCCGGACGAGTTCTACGGCGCCATGGTCCAGGAGCGGCGGCTCGTGCTGACGCTGACGCCGCAGTCTGCCGTCGGTCAGGGCCTGGAGTAGCGCATGGCCGAGCACCGCGCTGACGTCTTCCTCGACCCCGCTGCCGACCCGCGCGAGGGGGCTCCCTCGCTGCTGGACGAGAAGGGCACGCTGCAGGAGTACCTGCGCTCCCACCGGCTCACCCTCGAGCTCAAGTGCGCCGACCTCGACGCCGAGCAGCTGGCCTGCCGGTCGGTACCCCCGAGCACCATGTCCCTGCTGGGGCTCGTCCGGCACATGGCGCACGTGGAGCGCGTCTGGTTCAAGATCCGCTGCGACCAGCAGGACGTGCCCCGGCTGTACCAGACCGAGGAGGACCCGGACGGCGACTTCAACGGCGCCGTGCCCGACCCCGCGTGCGTCGAGGACGCGTGGGCGCGGTGGCGCGAGGAGGTCACCTTCGCGGAGCAGTACGTCGAGGCCTGCGCGGACCTCGCCACGACCTACACGCACCCCAGGGACGGCAGCCGGTTCTCCATGCGGGAGCTGCTGGTGCACATGATCGAGGAGTACGCCCGGCACAACGGCCACGCGGACCTGCTGCGCGAGTGCGTGGACGGCAGGGTCGGCCAGTAGCAGCGCCCCCGCGTCAGAGGAGCAGCGGGCTCGACAGGTCGAGGTAGGTGACGTCCGACAGGAGCGACTGCCACTCCTCGAAGATCGCCTTGTGCTCGGCCGGCAGCTCCTTCTTCTCGCCCTCGCGCGCCTCGGCTTCGGAGGAGAAGTAGGTGATGTCGATCGCACGGTCGCCGTCCCAGACGGTGACGGCGCCGATGACATCGGGGCGCGACGTCGCCAGCTCCGACGAAACCCTTTCGTTGAGGGCCTCCAACCGGGCCCGGTCGCTGACCGTGCTCGTGATGACCTGGACGAAGCCGGCGTCGTCCGTGGGCTCGATGACGACCTGGACGTCCGAGCTGTCGATGAAGGCGACCGGGCCGCTGAAGCACTTCTCCGTCTCGGTCCACCACGCGCCCTGCTCGGACCGGGCGCTGTTGGCGCGCGCCTGCTCCTCCGACGCGAACCTCGCGGCGAGGAACGCCATCCCGTCCGCAGTGACGCCGGCGGTGGTTCCGAGGAAGCCCACGGCGCCGGGCCGGAGGTCGGCGTCCCACCGGTGGATCTGTCGCTCAAGGTCCTCGCGGCTCGAGACCTTGCCCTGGATCAGCTGTACGAACATCGTTGCCACCTCCATGGCAGAGAGCCGGAGCGTATCGCCGTACCTGTCGGGGGAGAAGGCTCAGTCCAGGAGCTGGGCGACGCGGTAGGGCACCTCGTTCGTCAGGCTGATCACCGTTGACGTGCGGGAGACCAGACCGGTCACCGTGATGGCGTCGAGGACCCGCTGCAGGTCGGCGTGGTCGCGCGCCACGACGCGGCACAGCAGGTCTCCCTGACCGCTGGTGGTGTGCGCCTCCAGGACCTCGGGGATCGACCGCAGGTGCGCCGCGATCTCCTGGTGCCCCCTGCCCTGGTGCACCTCGAGGGTGGCGAAGGCCACGACGGGGAAGCCCATCCGCGTCGGGTCCACGGTGGGAGCCCAGTCGCGGAGCAGACCCGACCCCTCCAGCCTGGTGAGGCGGGCCTGGACGGTGCCGCGCGCGACGCCCAGCCGACGCGAGGTCTCCAGGACCCCCAGCCGCGGCTCGGTGAGGAGCAGGCGGAGCAGCGAGCGATCGAGGGCATCGGGACTGGACATGTTGACCAGTCTGTGACACCAGACCCTGTGCTGTCTGCACAACCTGACCACCCGCCGTACCGGGTGTTGCCTGGTCACGGCCCGACGGGTGAGGCTGGTGCCATGACGCACGCACCTGCCGCTGCTCCCCCCACCCGGAAGGACGAGTTCCCCCTCGAGGGCTGGGACCACATCCGCTTCGTGGTGGGCAACGCCCGCCAGGCCGCGCACTTCTACGCGAGCGCCTTCGGGATGACGCTGACCGCGTACCGCGGGCCGGAGACGGGCAGCCGCGAGCGGGCGGAGTACCTGCTGGAGTCCGGCGGCGCGCGCTTCCTCATCACCGCCCCCGTCGTCGCGGGCACCTGGGAGGGCGAGCACCACGCGCGGCACGGCGACGGCGTCGTCGACGTGGCGCTGCGGGTGAGCGACGTGGAGACGGCGTACCGGATCGCGCTCGAGCGCGGGGCCACGGGGCTGCAGGCGCCGACCGTCAGCGAGGACGAGTTCGGAAAGGTCGTCACGGCGGCCATCCAGACGTACGGCGAGACGCGACACACCCTGGTCCAGCGGGACGACTACAGCGGGCCCTTCCTGCCCGGGTTCGTGGCGCGCGAGCCGATGGTCGCCAAGCCGGACAAGCGCTTCTTCCAGGCCATCGACCACGTCGTCGGCAACGTGCAGCTCGGCAAGATGGACGAGTGGGTGGCCTTCTACAACAAGGTCATGGGCTTTGTGAACATGAAGGAGTTCGTCGGCGACGACATCGCCACCGAGTACTCCGCGCTGATGAGCAAGGTCGTCAGCGACGGCTCGTTCAAGGTGAAGTTCCCCCTCAACGAGCCGGCGGTCGGCAAGAGGAAGTCGCAGATCGACGAGTACCTCGAGTTCTACGGCGGGGCAGGCGTGCAGCACATCGCCCTTGCCACCAACGACATCGTGCGCGCGGTCCGGGAGATGCGCGCACGCGGCATCGAGTTCCTCGACACGCCTGACACCTACTACGACGAGCTGGGCAGCTGGGTCGGCGAGACGCGCGTGCCGCTGGATCAGCTGCGGGAGCTGAAGATCCTCGCGGACCGCGACGAGGACGGCTACCTGCTGCAGATCTTCACCAAGCCCGTGCAGGACCGGCCGACGGTGTTCTTCGAGCTCATCGAGCGGCACGGCTCGCTCGGCTTCGGCAAGGGCAACTTCAAGGCCCTGTTCGAGGCGATCGAGCGCGAGCAGGAGCGACGGGGCAACCTCTGAGGACGAGAGGAGACTGAGCCCATGCCCTACTACCGGTCGGTCGGGGAGATCCCCCGCAAGCGGCACGTGCAGTTCCGGCAGCCCGACGGCAGCCTGTACGCCGAGGAGCTGATGGGGGAGGAGGGGTTCTCCTCCGACTCGTCGCTCCTCTACCACCGCTCGCTGCCCACGGCGATCGTCCGGGCGGAGTCGGCGGGAACGTCCGAGGTCGACCTGAAGCCGGCAAACCCCTTGCTGCCCAGGCACTTGCGGACGCACGAGCTGCCCGTCGGCGGCGACCTCGTCACCAAGCGCTCGATGCTCATGGGCAACTCCTCGGTCCGCCTGTCGTACTGCGCAGCGACACAGGACAGCGACCTCTACCGCGACGCCGACGGCGACCTCTGCGTGTACGTCGAGAGCGGCCGCGGTCGGCTCGAGTCCGTGTTCGGGGCGCTCGACATCGGCCCGGGTGACTACGTCGTCGTCGCCACCGGTGTGACCCACCGCTGGGTCGTGACCGAGGGACCGCTGCGCGCCCTGGTCATCGAGGCTCGAGGTCACGTCGGCCCACCGAAGCACTACCTGTCCAAGCACGGTCAGCTGCTCGAGCACGCGCCGTACTGCGAACGCGACCTGCGGGCCCCGTCGGAACCGCTGCTGGTGGAGGGCGGCGAGACGGAGGTCCTCGTCCGGCGGCGTGGGCAGCTCACGACGTTCACCTACGACCACCACCCGTTCGACGTCGTGGGCTGGGACGGCTGCCTCTACCCCTATGCCCTGTCTATTCACGACTTCGAGCCGATCACGGGGCGCCTGCACCAGCCGCCACCGGTGCACCAGACCTTCGCCGGGCCCGGCTTCGTCATCTGCTCGTTCGTGCCGCGGCTGCTCGACTACCACCCCGAGGCCGTACCGATCCCCTACAACCACGCCAACGTCGACAGCGACGAGATCCTGTTCTACGTGGGCGGCGACTTCACCTCGCGTGCCGGCTCGGGCATCGGCCAGGGCTCGATCTCGGTGCACCCCAGCGGCTTCGTGCACGGGCCGCAGCCGGGCTCGGTGGAGGCGGCGCTGGGCAGGGCGTCGACGGACGAGCTCGCGGTCATGGTCGACACCTTCGCGCCGCTCGACCTCGCCGCCGCGTGCGACGGGATCGACGACCCCGCCTACCCCTGGACCTGGTCCCGGACGTGACACCGCTGCTGGCCGGCTTGGTCGACGACGCCGGGCTCTTCCCGCCCTCGTGGCTGCCGATGGAACAGGCACTCGCCCGTCACCGCGCCTCGGCGCACCCCATGCTGAGCGGCCGCCTCCTGTGCCCGGCGGACCGGGTCGAAGAGCTCGTCAGGTGCTTGGGCCCCGACGAGAAGCTCGAGGTGCACCTTGTCGGTGACGACGCCGTGGAGCTCCCCGGCGACCCACGCCTGACAGTGCGGGCGGTGGAGCTGCGATCGGGTCTCATGGACGAGATCCCCTGCTACATCGAGGGGATCGCCCCTGCCGTCGTCAAGGAGCAGGGCGTCCTCGGCAAGCTCCGCTGCGGCGGGCTGCGGATCCCCGCGGTCGAGGATGTCGCCGTGTACGTGCGGGAGTGCGCGCGAGTAGGCCTGCCCTTCAAGGCCACAGCAGGGATGCACGCCGCCGTGCGCGGCTGGGAGTCGACCCGCGGAGAGCCGCACCACGGCTACCTCAACCTGCTCCTCGCGGTCGCGCGTGCGCAGTGCGGTGGGGACGTCGAGGCCGTGCTCGCCTCGACCGATGCGTCAGCGCTGGCAGACGAGGCCCGGTCGCTCGACGCAGAGCTGGTGAGCGCCACGCGCGTCCTTCTCCACTCCTACGGCTCCTGCGACACCGTCCGACCCGTCGCCGATGCCGAGAGGCTGGGCCTCGCATGAGCTGGGGCAGGCAGACCCTGCCGTACGGCGTGTTCTCGACCCACGGGACGGAGCCGCGGATCGGGGTCGCCGTCGACGACGGGGTGCTCGACCTCGCGGAGCACCTCGGGCCGGACTGGGTGGCGGACTCGCTCAACCCCTTCCTCGCGCAGGGCAGGGAGCGCTGGACCGACGTGCGCTCGCAGGTCGCGGGTCTCGTGGACAGACCGCTCGTCCCGGCAGGCGACGTGACGATGCTCCTGCCGTTCGAGGTCGCGGACTACGTCGACTTCTACGCCTCCGAGCAGCACGCCACGAACCTCGGGCGGATGTTCCGCCCCGACTCCGAGCCGTTGCTCCCGAACTGGAAGCACCTGCCCGTCGGCTACCACGGACGGGCGGGCACGGTCGTCGTGAGCGGCACCGACGTACGCCGGCCCAGCGGGCTGCGACTGCCGGGGCCGGCCTTCGGCCCGTCGGCCAAGCTCGACGTCGAGGTGGAGCTGGGCTTCGTGGTGGGGACGCCGAGCACCCTCGGAGCACCGGTGCCGACAGGCGACTTCGCGGACCACGTCTTCGGCGTCGTCCTCCTCAACGACTGGAGCGCCCGCGACATCCAGAGCTACGAGTACGTCCCCCTCGGTCCCTTCCTCGGCAAGTCCTTCGCCACCAGCATCAGCCCGTGGGTGGTGCCCCTCGAGGCGCTTGACCGCGTGCCTGCGCCGCCCCAGGACCCGCCCGTCGCGGACTACCTGCGCGTCGAGGGCGACTGGGCGCTGGACCTGACCTTCGAGCTGGCGGTGAACGGCGAGGTGCTCAGCCGCCCGCCGTACCGGGGGATGTACTGGACGGCGCCCCAGATGCTGGCGCACATGACAGCGAACGGGGCGTCACTGCGGACCGGCGACCTGTTCGCCAGCGGCACGGTCAGCGGGGACGCGCCGGGCGAGCGCGGCTCTCTCATCGAGCTCACCTGGAACGGCAGGGACGCGGTGAGCGGCAGGACCTTCCTCGAGGACGGCGACACCGTGGCCATCTCCGCCAGCACCCCGAGCGGGGCCTTCCTCGGTGAGGTCGTGGGTCGCATCTCCCCTGCGTGACCCGCGCAGCGCACACTGAGGACATGACGCCCTACGAGCACGTGCCGGACGCCGAGCCGGACGCCGAGCCCGACGAGCACTGGCTGGAGCTGCGACCCAGCGGCTGGAAGCTGCCGGACGCCTACATGCCGCCCGCGATGCACGGGCCGCACGCGACCTGGACGCGCACGGCGGCCTTTCTGCTCGTCGCGGTCTTCCTCGGGGCGACCGCGGCCGGGGTCTGCCTGACCTACGGCTGGACGCCGTGACCTGACAGTCCGAGAGCAGCGAGTGCCTGCTCGTAGGACTTCACGTTGCCGAGCTTGACCTCCTCAAAGCCCCGGACCAGCTCCGAGGCCCCCGCGGCGGCGACCGCGAGCCCGTAGGTCTCCGCGGACAGCTCAGTCGTCAAGCGCTCGACGAGTGCGGTGTGCGAGCGCATCAGCTCGCGCTCGACGACCCGGACGTGCGCCCGGCCGAACGGGTCGAGCCTCGTGCCACGCAGGAAGCGCCCCTTGGCCGTGGCGGCGAGGATCGGCCGCGACCATGCGCCGAGCTTCAGCTTGCGGTCCATCCCCATGGAGCGCAGCGCCGGCGGGTGCAGGTTGTACTTCACGTGCGTCGCGCCGGGCACCTGCAGCTGCACCTGCTCGAGCAGCTCAGGACGGGTGAGCAGCCTGGCGACCTCGTACTCGTCCTTGTACGCCCACAGGTGCGCGATACCGCGAGCAACGGCCTCGGAGTAGGCGGTCTGGGTGCCGAGGGCGCGCTCCGCGTGCCACGCGCGCTCGACGAGGGCGACGTACTCGCTCGCCCGCTTGGCGCCGCTGTGCTCCAGCACCAGCTGAGCCCGTACGGCGGTCAGCCGTCGCGTCTCACCGTCGAGCGGCGATGCACCGGGGTCGTAGACGCGGGGCACTCGCACCGAGGTGGGCAGGACCACCGCGGCGAAGGCGGCCGGGTCGCCCACCGCCACGCGTCCCCAGCGGAACGCGGCGACGTTCGCGGCCACCGCGACGCCGTTGAGCTCGATGGCCTCCTCGATCGCGGTGTCCGGGAACGGCAGCACGCCGAGCTGGTACGCCGCCCCGACGAGGAGCAGGTTGGCCGGCGCGGTGGAGCCGAACAGCGCCTCCGACGCACCGAGGGCGTCGATCTCGAAGACCTTCACGCACGTCTCCCGGATCTTGCGCACCTGCGCAGCGACGTCGGTCTGGGGAACGCTCGGGTCCGCGACCTGGGTGCCGGTGGGGGTCTCCGACGTCGACACCACGGCGAGGGTGAAGTCCGAGGAGCAGACCGCGAGGTTCTTGGGGTCGGCCGCGACGAGGGCGTCGAACGCGAGCAGCACGTCCGCCGTACCGTGCCCGACGCGGTTCGCGGGGCCCTTGTCCCCCACCCGCAGGTGGGAGGTCACGGGACCTGCCTTCTGCGACAGGCCGACCTGGTCCAGCCCCGAGAGCCCCTGGGTGTCAAGGGAAGAGCGCAGTCCGGCGGTCGCGAGCAGCTGGTTCACGGTGACGATGCCCGTGCCGCCGATGCCCGCGAGGAACACGTCGGCGGAGGTGGCGAGCACCGGGTCGAGCACGGTCGGAGGCGCGGGAACGCCCTTGCGGGCGGGCTTCTTCTTCGCCGTGGCCACCTCGACGGTGAGGAAGGACGGGCAGTCACCGAGCAGGCAGGAGTAGTCGGTGTTGCAGGACGTCTGGTCGATGCGCGTCTTGCGGCCGAGCTCGGTCTGCACCGGCTGCACGGACAAGCAGTTCGACTTCACACCGCAGTCGCCGCAGCCCTCGCAGGTCGCCTCGTCGATGACGACGCGCGTGGTGCGGACCTCCTGCTTGCCGCGCTTGCGCAGTCGGCGCGCCTCGTTGGCGCACTGCTGGTCGTAGATGAGGACCGTGACGCCGGGGACGTCACGCAGCTCCTTCTGCACCTCGTCCATGTCGTCGCGGTGTCGCACGGTCACGCCGGCCGCGAAGTCCTTGACCCTCTTGTGCTTCTTGGGCTCGTCACTGACGACGACGATCCGGCTCACGCCCTCTGCGTGCAGCTTGCGGGTCAGTGCC
>DATLCV010000062.1:0-5895 GCA_035526225.1 Mycobacteriales bacterium | reverse complement strand
GCTCCGTCGATGATGAGGCCAACAGGGAAGGGCTGGAGCCGCATGAAGCTGTGCCAACGGCACACGAACCGCACGCGCAGCGTCGTCCTCGCTGTCGCCGTCGTGACGGTCGGGACGGTCGCACCTCTGACCACCGCCAGCGCTGCGCAGCCGCCGGCCGTCCCAGCCTCCGTCGTCGCGGAGTCACCCGACTACGCCACGACGACCTTTGCCGACCCGTGGGACTACTCGAACCGGGAAGACCTCATCACCGACAAGGGACCCACGGCCAAGCTCACGAGCCCGAGCTCCTCCGGTGGGCGTCTCACGTTCAAGATCACGGGCGCCGGCTACGTGTCCCCGGTCTGGGGCGGCTACCCGGGCTCGCTCTACCTCGACCGTGACGGCTCCAAGGCCACCAACCGAGTGGCGGCGAGCGCGTACACGCACCTGTCACTGCGGGCCTACGCCAGCCAGGCCACCTCGTCCGCCTTGGTGTGGTTCACCTGCCCGGGGCTCTCGAGCAGCTGTCAGGGCGCCATGCCGGCCAGCCTCAAGGCCGGGTGGAACACCTACGACTTCCTCCTCGCGAACAACCCCGCCTTCGGGAAGCCGAAGGAGTGGGCCGGTGCGATCCACGGCCTTCGGTACGCCATGAACGGCTCGTCGAGCGGCACCACCGTCGTCTTCGACTGGATGCGCCTGTACCGACCTGGCGTCAGCGGCAACGTCACGACGGGCGGCACGTCCGTGCTCGTCGACGACGGCGTGACCACCTGGTCGGCCCCGTGCGTCAAGGGCACCTCCTGCTCGGTCGACCTGTCGATGCTGCCGCCAGGGACCTACCGCTTCGCCGACCCCGCCTCCTCGACGTCGTGGAGCAGCCCGGTGCAGGTCGCCGCGCGGGCCCGGCCCGTCGTGCTCAACCCCAGCGAGGCCGGCTGCGGCGACTGGGCCAAGAGCGCCCGGAGCGGCAACCGCTGGGACTTCAACCAGACCACGGATGTGAAGGCTCGCAGCAACGCCACGGGCAGCACGGCCAACGGGATCGCCTACGGCACCAACGCCAAGCCGGTCATGAACGACCCGATGCTGCACCTCGCTCTGGGAAGCAAGGTGATCGACGGGCGGAAGTGGCGTCGCATCACCTTCACCATGGGCTACGACGGAGCGTTCAACCTCGCCGACGTCAGTGGCGGCGGCACCATGGCACGCGTCATGTGGCGGCGCGCGGAGTCGGGCACCAGCTGGCTGCAGACCAACGACATCGTCACCTACTCCGGCAACCGCACCTACACGATCGACCTCGGCGCCGCCGGGGTGAACGAGCCGAACGCTGCATACCGGTACCCGATCACCTCGAGCGCCAAGGTCACCGCCCTGCGGATCGACCCGAACGAGGACCGGGGCGCCCGCAGGTGGCGGCTGTACGACGTGCGGCTGGCCTACACGTGCTTCGTGGCCCGCGGCGGGACGTTCCCGATCAGCTTCAAGGACAACGCCTTCACGGCCGGGTCGACCGCGTCGGTCTACGTCGTCCCGTCCGCGACGCCACGCACCTCCGGCGGCACCCTGGTCGGCACGATCAACCAGGCCTCGGGCACCAACACGGTGAGCTGGCGGGTCCCCGCCGGGCAGGCCGTCGGCACCTACTGGGTCTACGTCACCACGTCGAACGGGACGAGCACCACGACGCGCGCCGCATCGGGCCCGCTGAAGGTCACCTGACTCTCAGGAGTCACGTGACGGCGGGCTCCTGGCGCTCCGCACGCGGCAGCCGAGCTGCGGCCGCGGCAAGGAGCACCGCGCTGCCGAGACCCACGGACGCGCAGACCACTGCGTACGCGGCTGGCCACGGCGCCCATGCCAGCGCGTAGTCCAGCCCTGTCCCGAGGGCGTTCCCGGCCCCGCCGCGGGCGCTTCCGAACTCCTCGCTGGCGTACCAGAGCATGACGCCCCACGCGTACGCGGTGACGCCCACGAGGACGGCGACGGGTACCCACCTGCTGAAGCGGCCGGAGAGCCGGTGCAGGACGAGGGCGGCGGGGAGGACCAGCCCGGCGATGAAGGGCAGGAAGTACCGCAGCTGAATGCCAGGGAACAGCCTGCTCTGCCAGTAGATCGGGTGGATCTGGACGAGGATCAGCAGCAGGCACAGCCCCACCGGGGCGAGCAGGACCAAGCCGGCCGTCCGCGGCGAGACGGCACCCGGCAGACCGAGCACGAGGCCGCACAGCACGGCGAGCGCCAGCAGCACGAACAGCGTCACCACCAGGGCGAAGGGCAGCGCCGGCCCGTCGATGAGGCCCAACGAGCCGAAGCTGCGCTTCACCAGCCGGATCCCGACGCCGTGGAGGAACTCGCCGTTCGTGGCCCCGTGACGCACGCCGTAGATGCGCTCGACGGGCCAGGCGTCGCCGTACCCGCGGGGTTGGACCTTGCCGTAGAGGGCCACATTGCGCACCCACCACCAGCCGCCGAGCACGGCCCCTGTCCCGCCTGCGACGAGGGACGGGACAAGCGCGCTGCGGACCCGGCGGAGGAGCCCGCCGCCGGACCCGGCGAGGTACGCCCCGACGATGACCGGGGGGAGCAGCAGGGCCAAGCCCTTGGTGAGCAGCATCGCGGCCCACGTGAGCCCGACCAGCACGGCGGTGCGAGTGCGCCGGTCGCCGGCGAGCACCTTCGCGAGCAGGAGCGCGAGTCCCGTGCCTGCAAGCACGAGCAGCGCGTCGTTGTTCACCGACGAGCCCGTGCGCAGGTACGACGGGATCGCGAGCGGCAGCATCGCTGCGCCCAGCGCGGCGCTGTCCGACTGCAGCAGCCGCCGTCCCGCGACGAAGAGCAGGAGGGGCACGGGAGCGAGCAGCAGGGTGGACAGCAGCCGCACCCAGAAGACCTGAACGTCGAAGCGGAGGTCGCTGAACCCGGGGATCAGTCGGGTCCAGCCGGCGGCGAGGCCGTAGTACAGCGGCGGGTGCTGGACCATCTGGTTCGGCAGCGACTTCGGCGGGGCCGGCGCAGTGCCGAGCTCGTCGAAGCTCTTGCGCTCCGCTCGCGGGACCGGCCGGTGCGCATCGGACTGGTGCCGCTCGCTGTGGGTCGGCGGTACGGACCCGAAGGCATTCAGGACGCCTGACTGCAAGAGCCGCTCGCCGGGGTCGGAGAGCCACTCGCCGTGACGGTGGGCGAGCACGTAGTCGAGGTGCGCGGCCTCGTCGGGCGACTGGAACGACGGGTAGACGACGCCCACGCAGAGCAGCCACGCCGTCTGCATGAGGACCAACAGCCACACGGCCACCGGCACGCCGCGCAGTCCGTCGGGGGCCGTGGGCATGACGGCACCCTAGCGGCGCCGTGCCCCGCGCCGGGCCCCGCCGCGCATAGGCTCTCCGGGGTCGCAACAGGCGCGGCGGCAAGGAGGGGAGACGAGTCGTGCAGCACACGGGAACGGTCACCGTCGTGGTGGTCAACTACCGCGGAGCTGAAGACACGATCGCCTGCCTGCGTGCGTTCGACGAGGTCGACTGGCCCCGCGATCACCTACAGCTCGTCTGCGTGGACAACGCCTCCGGCGACGGGGGGGCCGAGGTGATCCGCGCAGCCCTTCCTCACGTCAAGGTGGTGGAGTCCCCCACGAACACCGGCTTCGCAGGCGGTTGCAACCTGGGCGTCGCGCACGCCAGCGGCGAGGTCGTGGCGTTCCTCAACAACGACGCCCGGCCGCACCGGAACTGGGTCTCAGCTGCCATGGCGGTGCTCGCCCAGGACCCCACGATCGCGTCGGTGGCCAGCAAGGTATTGGACTGGGAGGGCGAGAAGGTCGACTACGTCGACGGCTCGCTCACCTGGTTCGGCATGGGCTACAAGCGCGAGGTCGAGCGGTTCGACACCGGCGAGTGGGACGTGCCCAAGGACGTGCTCTTCGGCACCGGCGCGGCGATGTTCGTGCGCACCGAGGTCTTCCGTGCGGTGGGCGGCTTCGACGAGCGCTTCTTCATGTTCTACGAGGACGTCGACCTCGGCTGGCGGCTGAACCTGCTCGGGCACCGCGTGCGGTACGAACCCCTGTCCCTCGCCTACCACCGGCACCACGTGACCATGAAGAAGTTCGGGCACTTCCGCGAGAGCTACCTGCTCGAGCGCAACGCGCTGCTCGCGCTCTACAAGAACTACGGCGACGAGGCACTGGCGAAGGCGCTTCCCGCGGCACTGGCGCTGACTGTCCGTCGGTCGTTCGCGCGCACCGAGACCGACACCTTGGCGCTGGACCTGCAGCACCGGCCCGGGGGGGACGACGTCGCCACCGTCGAGGTCCCCAAGGACGCGCTCACCGGCGCCTTCGCGGTGGACTACTTCGTCGAGCAGCTGCCGTCGCTGGTCGAGACCCGCAAGGACCTGCAGGCCCGTCGTCGCCGCACCGACGCGGAGCTGCTGCCCCTGTTCCGCCAGGCGATGGAACCGGCCCACCCCTACCCGGCGTACCTCGAGGCGCACCGGGTCCTGGTGGAGGCCTTCGGGATCGAGGGCATGTTCGCCAACCGCCGGCGCATCGCCGTCGTCACCGGCGAGCCGCTGGGGGCCCGCATGGCCGGGCCGGCGATCCGCGCGTGGGAGATCTGCCGCGCCCTCAGCGCCGAGCACGACGTTCAGCTCGTGACCCTGAGCACGTGCGCTCTCGAGGGCCAGGGCTTCAGCACGCGGTCGGCCGGCCGACGCGAGCTGCGCGAGATCGAGCGCTGGGCGGACGTCATCGTGTTCCAGGGGCTGCTGCTGACGCTGCACCCGTGGCTCGCGCAGACCGAGAAGGTGCTCGTCGCCGACATCTATGACCCCTTCCACCTCGAGGTCCTGGAGCAGGAGCGCGCCAAGTCCGACGGGCACCGCGAGCAGACCTCGCGCGACACGGTCGCTGCGCTGAACCAGCAGATGGAGCGGGCGGACTTCATGCTGTGCGCCTCCGCCAAGCAACGTGACTTCTGGCTCGGTCAGCTCGCGGCTCTCGGCCGCATCAACCCCGCGACGTACGACGACGACGAGAACCTGGAGAACCTCCTCGCCGTAGCACCGTTCGGGCTGCCCGAGAGCCCGCCCGTGCAACGCCGCCGCGCGATCCGTGGCGCCATCCCCGGTATCGGCACCGACGACAAGGTCATCCTCTGGGGCGGGGGCGTCTACAACTGGTTCGATCCGCTGACGCTCATCCGCGCGGTCGACCGGATCAAGGACACGATCCCCGACGTCCGGCTGGTGTTCCTCGGCATGAAGCACCCCAACCCGGACGTGCCCGAGATGGCGATGGCAGACCAGGCGCGCGCGCTCGCCGGACAGCTGGGCATCACCGGCAAGCACGTCTTCTTCAACGAGACCTGGGTCGCGTACGACGAGCGCGCCGACTACCTGCTCGACGCCGACCTCGGTGTGAGCTGCCACCTGCCCCACGTCGAGACTGCCTTCAGCTTCCGCACCCGCATCCTCGACTACCTCTGGTGCGGCCTTCCGGTGGTCACCACCGCCGGCGACTCGTTCGCCGAGCTCGCCGTCGCCGAGGGGTTCGGGACGGCTGTTCCTCCCGAGGACGTCGCGGCGTTGGCAGACGCGCTCGAGCGGTTGCTGTCCGAGCCGGAAACCCGGCGCACGATGGCCGAGCGCAGCCGAGCCGTGGCGGCCTCGTTCAGGTGGACCGAGTCGCTCGCGCCGCTGATCAGCTTCTGCCGCAACCCCCGCAAGGCGCCCGACCTGGTCGACGACCTCGACAGCCGGGAGCGCCTGATGGGCCGGACCTTCGTCGCCCCGCGCGGCAGCAACCGGCGCGACGACATGGCGCTGCTGCGCAAGTACCTGCGCGAGGAGGGCATGTCCGGCACCCGGCGGCGCATCCTCGGCCGCCTGCGCAAGCTTCGCCGCTGAGCTAGG
>DATLCV010000055.1:0-27695 GCA_035526225.1 Mycobacteriales bacterium | reverse complement strand
GGAGTCGCGCGTGCAGCTGGTGCCCGACATCGAGGTCGAGGAGGAGGCTCCGGCCCACCAGGACCTGCCGCTCGAGGACTTCGACCACCTCACCGTTGGCTCGCTGCGCAGCCGCATCCGCTCCCTCGACCTGACCGACCTGCGCCTGGTGCACGCCTACGAGACGGAGCACGCCAATCGCCTGCCGGTCATCGCGGTGCTCGGCAACCGGATCGCCAAGCTCGAGAAGGAGCAGCAGACCGCCACCGCACGGGCGTGATCCCCAACGGCCGGCGCCCGCGAGTCCGACTCTCTTCGCCCGGTCGTGACGAGTAGTCCCCGCTGACATTCGCTCGGATGGCCTTGTCAGATGTCAGGCTGGGCGTCATGGACTCGGTGATCGACCTCGACGCAGCGGCGGCCGCGGGACGACGCAGGGCTGTCTCCGGGCGGCGCGCACAGGATCGCACCCACGAACCGCTTGTCGCCTCACGCCGTAGCGACCGGGACGAGCATGAACGTTGCTGCCGTGCGCGCCAACACGCGCTGCTCCGCATCTGTGATGAGACACTCGGCGCTGAGCAACTGGCGTCCGGCGTGGACGACCTCGACCTCCGCGGTAAGCGGACCAGCCTTGGGCTGGCGGTAGTAGCGGATGTGCATGTCGATCGTGACAGGGATGTTCACCTGCGCGTTCTGGTACTTCCACAGCGACACCGCGCTGGCCACGTCCGCGAACGTCGCCAGCATGCCACCGTGCACGCTGACCGGCGCGAGTCCACGCGTGGTGTCGTTGATCTCCATGGTGAGGACGGTCGTCGGGTCGAGCTGCTTCAGCTGCAACCCCATGTCTCGATGTAGCGGTGGAGCGACGCCATCCGGCCTTCCGTCGGGCCACATCGCCCGCATGGCGAGTTCCTTGTCGTCCATCCTTCGCCCGCTGGACCGCTCCGGGCACGACCGTATGGGCGCCCTCACACGAGGCATACTGCCCGACGACTGGCGACAAGCGCGCACGCCGAGACTGACGCGTAGGACTCACTCCTTGATCTCGCTCGACGGAACCCGGCACCGCAGGCAACGCGCTGTTACCCGTTGCCGAACCACGTCGCGCTGTGCACTGGCCGTTCGTTCCTTCGCCTCGGTCGTGATGTCGCGCACGCGATCCGCTTGACCGGAGTCGTCACAAGTAGGAACATCATATCTATGACGGTCCACCGATGAGCGTCCGGCTCGTGGAACTCCGCGAGGGGCCTCCGGTGCGTCGGGTTCCTCTGGCCCTGGCCCGCCGCTTCTTCCAGATCTGCACGGGGGCCAGCGCGCAGGCGGTGTCCAGCGCCGACCTCACCCCGCTGGAGTTCGCCGTGCTGGCGTACGTCAACTCCCTCGACGGCGAGCCGGACCTCGACCAGAGCGCGCTCGCCGCGCGGCTCGGCGTGGACCGGAACAGCACCAGCCTGCTCGTGGGCAGCCTTGAGACCAAGGGACTGCTCGAGCGGCGGGTGAGCGACACCGACCGCCGGGCGCGACTCGTGCGGCTCACACCCGCCGGTGAGGAACTCTTTGCCGAGCTCCACCCGCGGGCCGTGCAGCTGCAGCAGCAGGTGCTCGACGTACTGGACCCGACGGAGCGGGAGCTTCTGCTCGACCTGCTCGTACGGGTCATCGAGGCGAACCGCGAGCTGGCGCGGCCAGGCGCGGGGCGAAGGAAGCGCGGCACGAACGGAACCAACGTCGGGCACAGCTGATCAAGCGGAGGGGAACACCATGAGCGTCACCGAGATCCAGGCCACTCCCGAGCGCGTCCAGGTCGACCTGGCCCGGACGGCGATGATCGTGGTCGACATGCAGCACGCGTTCGGCTCCGAGGGGGGCATGTTCGACAAGGCCGGCGTGCCGATCGAGAGCATCCAGGCGGCCGTCGCGCCGACCGTGACGGCGGTCGAGGCAGCGCGGCGTGCCGGAATGCGCATCGTGTACCTCAAGATGGGCTTCCTGCCGGACCTGTCGGACCTCGGTGCGGAGGACGTGCCCAACGGCGTGCTGTTCCTGCACCTGGGCGTCAAGGACGGCGTGCTCGAGCGGGACACGTGGGGCACCGACATCCTGGAGGAGCTCACGCCCGCGCCCGAGGACACCGTCCTTTACAAGACGCGCTTCAGCGGCTTCTACAAGACCGAGCTCGACGAGCTGCTCAAGAGCTGGGGCGTGAAGCACCTGGTGGTGACCGGGTGCACCACGAGCATCTGCGTGGAGTCGACCGTGCGCGATGCGTTCTTCCGGGACTACCACTGCATCGTGCTCGAAGACTGCACCGCCGAGCCGATGGGCCTCGGGCTCAGCCGCAGCAACCACGAAGCCACGACCATGCTGTTCGAGCGGATCTTCGCCTCGGTGTCGTCGTCGGCCAGCTTCGTCCAGGCTCTCGAACCAGAGATGGCACCCACCTCGTAGTCGCTCAAGGCAGTCGACACTTCGGGACATGGTCTCACGGCCAACAGCAGGTACGCCGCTTCCCGCGCCTCGCCGGGAGTGACGTAGCGCGCTGTCATTCGGCGCCAAGGACTCCATCCAAGACGTGTCGCCAATCCTCGTTGCCGAGGCCCGCACCGACGAGCGAGTCACGCCAGTCCGTTGCCGCCAATGCAAGCCGCTCCTGGAAGGCGGGCCAGTCGCCGCCGGTGCGGATGACCAATGAGGCCTGGATTCGCTCGATGTCCTGCCCACCGACGACGCCTGAGGGGAGGCCGCCCAGGCTCGCCAGCACCTCTTCCGCGCTGCCAACCGGAAAGTGCCGCTCGACCCAGCGGGACAGTCGCGGGCTCACTTCCACGAGCTCCATCATCCTCTCCGGGAACGCCACAGAGCTGACGGCACGCAAGCTGATGTAGCGCGCTGTCACCCACGTCGGACGAACGCACGTAGCGACCGGTCTGCACCGACGAGTCCGCCAGTCCGTCGCCGCGCACGCAACCCGCACGTGAAGCGGGCCCCGGTGGGGGCGTGCCCGCCCGCGGCCAGCTCACCCCGGGCGCCCACGGGAATGCGATCGCGGCTGAAGGGTTGTCCAAGGCAGGATCCCGCACGACCTGAGGAGCTGCCAGCTGTGACCGCCGTGACCGCCCCACGCACCGCCGTGGGGCTGCGGTCGGAGCGCGGTCCGGTGCTCGGGGCGATCATGCTCACGACGTCGCTGATCGCGCTGGACAACACGATCATCGCGACCGCGGTACCCAGTGTCGTCAAGGACATCGGGGGCTTCAGCCAGTTCCCGTGGCTGTTCAGCATCTACCTGCTCACCCAGGCCGTCACGGTGCCGGTCTACGGCAAGCTCGCCGACGTCCTCGGGCGCAAGCCGGTGCTGTTCTTCGGTGTTGTCGTGTTCGTCGGGAGCTCGCTGCTGTGCGGCCTCGCCTGGTCGATGCCGACGCTGATCGCCGCCCGCGCCCTGCAGGGCATCGGCGCCGGTGCCGTGCTCCCCATCGGCGTGACGATCATCGGCGACCTGTACTCCGTCGAGGAGCGGGCGAGGGTGCAGGGCTACCTGGCCTCCGTCTGGGGTGCGTCCAGCGTCCTGGGCCCGGCGCTGGGCGGGCTCTTCAGCGAGTACCTCACCTGGCGGTGGATCTTCTTCATCAACCTCCCCCTGGGCGCGGTGGCGCTGTGGGCTCTGCACCGGCGCTTCAAGGAGCAGGTGCCTCGCCGCGCCCACCAGCTCGACGTGCTCGGCGCCGCTCTGCTGACCGTCGGGTGCTCGTTGCTCATCCTCGGCCTGCTCGAGGGCGGGGCGGCCTGGGCCTGGCGGTCCCCGACCAGCCTGGTGGTCCTCGGCGTCGCGACGGTGGCCCTGGTGCTGTTCATCCGTGTGGAGCGCAGGGCCGCCGAGCCGGTGCTGCCGCTGTGGGTCTTCCGGCGCCGCGTCCTCATCGGTGGCAACCTCGTGGCCGTCCTCGTCGGCGCCCTCATCGTCGGCACCAGCTCCTACGTGCCGACGTACGTGCAGCAGGTGCTCGGCACGGGGGCTGTCGAGGCCGGCTTCGCCCTCGGCGCGCTCACCATCGGGTGGCCCATCGCGGCCAGCCTGTCGGGACGCGTCTACCTGCGGATCGGCTTCCGCGACACCGCGCTGGTCGGCGTCGCCTTCGCCGGCGCGGGGGCCCTCCTGACCGCACAGCTCGGTGCGCACGCGCCCGTCTGGCACGTCGCGGGGACGATGTTCCTGACCGGGCTCGGCATGGGGTTCGTCGGCAGCCCCACCATCGTGGCCATCCAGTCCGTCGTCGGCTGGGACCGCCGCGGAGTGGTCACCGCGACGAACATGTTCAGCCGGTCGATGGGATCGGCGATCGGAGCGGCGGTGTTCGGCGCGATCGCCAACGCGACGATCGCCCACCGGTTCGCTCACCCGCCGGAAGGGCTGTCGGGGCCCCTGCCGCACGGAGTGGACGAGACGACCAAGGCGCTCGCGCACCCTGGTCCGGTCGCCGACTTCGCCCGGTCGTCCCTGTACGCCGCGACCCACCACGTCTTCCTCGCGCTGGCGGTCGCGGTGCTGCTGATGACGGTGGCGATCGCGCTGATCCCGCGCGCCACGAGCCAGCTGGTCTTCGACGACGACTGACGCGCCTAGTGTCGCCCCGTGACGGTGATCGCAGAGGCGCTCGAGACCCGGAGGTGGCTGGCCTGGCTGGCGGTCATCTACGTGATCGGCCACCACACCGGGACGATCCTCGGCCCCCTCGGGGGACCCGGCCCGACAAGGTGGGCCGACTGGGTAGACCTGCTCCTGCCCTACGCCGTGCTGGGCGCGGCGGCCATGGTGCTGCTACGCGCGCAGGCACCCCCGCGGGCCTGGCTGGTACTGGGAGTCGGAGGCCTGGTCTACACCCAGGGCCACGGCATCCACCTGGCGGCCAACTCCGTGGGCAACGAGCTCGGCCACGCTCCCGTGATCACGGTCTGGGACGAGCACGTCGGTCACTACCTCTGGTACCTCGGCGTCGCGATCATCGTCGCGGCGCTCGTGCTCGCCCTGCGCGAGCTGCGCCTCACGCCGGTCGGCTGGTTCCTCGCCGCGCTCGTGACGCTGACCCTGACCACCAACGCCATCGAGGGCCAGTCGGTGCCCCTGAACGCAGCACTGGCGGTCGGCTTCGTCGTCGCCGGCCGGTTGCGAGCGGTCCGCCTCGTCTACGGCGCCCACCTGCTGCTCCTCCTGGCCTGGGTCGCCTACTGGGCGATCGCGGAGGGGCGCTGGTCGCCGGAGTTCACCGAGCTCGGCTGGATCTGAGCACGGGGACGACCGTCGGGCGCTCTGGCAGGGTGGGCGGGTGACCGAGCGCGCTGCCACCGAGTCGGGCCGGCTTGCCCGGCTCGGCTTCGCGGACCCCGGTACGGCGGTCACCGCGCTCAGCGACGCGGGACTGCTCGACGGCGGGACGCCGCGGGACGAGGACGCTGCCGTGGTCCTGGCCGCGCTGGCGGAGGCGCCCGACCCTGACCTCGCGGCCACCGCGCTCGCGCGGCTGCTGGTCGCCGACCCCACGGTCGAGGACCTGCTGCGCCGCGACGACGGGCTGCGTCGCCGGCTCATCCAGCTCCTCGGCGGGAGCACGGTCCTGGGCGACCACCTGGTCGCGCACCCCGAGGACGTCCGCGTCCTGGTCGACCGCGCCCCGGACGCCCCGCCCGGTGACGTCGCCGCGGACCTCGTCGACGCCGCCAGCACCCTCGACGTCCGCGACGCCGTACCCGGGCTGCGCCGGGCCTACCGGCGGGCGCTGACCGACCTCGCTGCCCGCGACCTGGCCGGTGAGGTGCCGGTGCAGGACGTGGCGGCGCAGCTTGCGGAGCTCGCGGCTGCGACGCTGCGTGCGGCGCTGACTGTGGCGGAGCGGACGCAGCCTGAGGGCAGCGTGCCCTGCCGTCTCGCGGTCCTCGCGATGGGCAAGTGCGGGGGTCGCGAGCTCAACTACGTCAGCGACGTCGACGTCCTCTTCGTCGCCGAGCCCGTGGGCGACGGTGACGAGACGCAGGCCCTGAAGGCCGCCACCTGGCTCGCCAGCCGGCTGATGCTCCTGTGCGCCGAGGTGGCCTGGCCCGTCGACGCCGCGCTGCGCCCCGAGGGCAAGGCCGGACCGCTGGTCCGCACCCTCGCCAGCATGGAGGCGTACTACCGCCGATGGGCCAAGACCTGGGAGTTCCAGGCGCTGCTCAAGGTGCGTCCGGTCGCGGGGGACCAAGCCCTGGGGCGGGCGCTCGTCGCGCTGGTCGCGCCGATGGTGTGGTCGGTGGGGGAGCGCCCGGGCTTCGTCGAGGACGTGCAGGCGATGCGCCGCCGCGTCGAGTCGACCCTCAAGGGCGACCAGGCAGACCGCGAGGTGAAGCTCGGGCCCGGCGGTCTGCGCGACATCGAGTTCTCCGTGCAGCTGCTGCAGCTCGTGCACGGGCGCGTGGACGACTCGCTGCGCAGCGAGAACACCTTGGAGGCGCTCGAGGCGCTCGCCACCGGCGGCTACGTCGGCCGCGAGGACGCCCGGCACCTCGCCGAGGCCTACCGCTGGCTCCGGGTGGTCGAGCACCGGCTCCAGCTGCACCGGTTGCGCCGCACGCACCTGCTGCCCCCCGACACCGACGAGCCCGCCGTACGGCGGCTTGCTCGGGCGTGCGGCTACCGCGGTGACGTCGTGCCGCTGTTCCTGCGCGAGCGGCACGGCTACCACAACGAGGTGCGCCGGCTGCACGAGAAGCTCTTCTACCGGCCGCTGCTCAACGCCGTCGCCCGGCTGTCGGCGAGCGATGCCCGCCTCACGCCCGAGGCGGCACGCGAACGGCTGGTGGCGCTGGGTTTCGAGGACCCGGCGACGGCGCTGCGCCACCTCGAGGCGCTCACCGAGGGCGTGTCCCGCCGGGCCGCCATCCAGCAGACGCTGCTGCCGGCGATGCTCGGGTGGTTCGCGGACGCGGCGGACCCCGACGCCGGCCTGCTGTCCTTCCGGCAGGTCAGCGATGCGCTCGGCTCCACGCCTTGGTACCTGCGGCTGCTGCGCGACGAGGGAGAGGCCGCCGAGCGGCTGGCCCGGCTGCTCTCGAGCTCGCGCTACCTCGCCGACCTGTTCGCCCGCGCCCCTGACGCCGTGCGCCTGCTCGCCGACGACGAGGAGCTTCGGCCACGCACGCGCGAGCAGCTCGAGACGGCCTTCGGCTCGGTCGCCAGCCGCCGTGAGGAGTGGGAGCCGGCTGTCGTGGCGGTCCGGTCCCTGCGCCGCCACGAGCTGCTCCGGGTCGCGGGCGCCGACCTGCTCGGCCTCGCTGACGACGTGGGGCAGGCCCTGTCCGACGTCACCGCGGCCTCGATCAGCGCAGCCCTCGACGTGGCGACGCGCAAGGTGCAGGCCGAGCGCCGCGGACCACTGCCGATGCGGCTGGCCGTCGTCGCGGTCGGCCGGCTCGGTGGCGCGGAGCAGGGCTACTCCTCCGACGCAGACGTCCTCTTCGTGCACGAGCCCCAGCCCGGTGCTGCCGAGGACGAGGCCGCCTCGGCGGCGCACGCCGTGGCCAACGAGCTGCGCCGCCTTCTGTCGCTGCCCGCTCCCGACCCGGCCGTCCACGTCGACGCCGACCTGCGTCCCGAGGGCCGGCAGGGGCCGCTCACGCGCAGCCTGTCGTCGTACGCCGCCTACTACGGGCGCTGGGCGCACGTGTGGGAGAGCCAGGCCCTGCTGCGCGCGGCCCCGCTCACCGGTGACCCCGACGTGGCCTCGGCGTTCCTCGAGGCGATCGCGTCCGTGCGCTACCCCGAGGGCGGGCTGACCCGTGAGCAGCTCGTCGAGGTGCGGCGCATCAAGGCGCGGGTCGAGAAAGAGCGGCTGCCCAAGGGCGCCGACCCCACCCTAGCCCTCAAGCTGGGTCGCGGCGGGATTGCCGACGTGGAGTGGACCGTGCAGCTGCTGCAGCTGCAGCACGCGTTCGCCGTACCGGCCCTGCGCACGCCACGGACCCTGATCGCACTCGCAGCGGCCCGGGAGGAAGCGCTGCTCGACGCCGACGACGCGGCGACGCTCGAGCGGGCTTGGTCGCTCGCGACGCGGGTGCGCGACGTGCTCGTGCTCGTGCGCGGCAAGCCGACAGCGACCCTCCCGACCAGCGGGCGCGACCTCGCCGGGGTGGCCCGGGCGCTTGGCTACCCTGCGGGTGCCCAGGGAGAGTTCCTCGACGACTTCCGGCGGGTGACCCGGCGCGCGCGCCTCGTGGTCGAGAAGGTCTTCTACCAGTGAGGGACGGCATGGACACCCGGAACGTGATCGCGGCAGACACGACGTTCCTGCTCCGCGAGACCGGCGACGGCACGGGCACCCCGGTGCTGCTGCTGCACGGCGTGCCGGAGACCTCCACGGTCTGGCGTGACGTCGCCCCCGCGCTGGCCGCCGACGGGCACCGCGTGCTCGCACCGGACCTTCCTGGACTGGGGGGCTCGCAGTACGCCGGCCCCTACGACGTCGCCTCCGTGGTGCGCCAGGTCGTGGCGCTGCTCGACGCCGTGGTGCCCGGGCAGCGGGTCGACGTCGTCGGTCATGACTGGGGCGGCTCGGTGGCGCTCGGCCTCACCGGTGGCTACCCCGATCGGGTCCGCCGCCTCGCCGTTGCCAACACGGTCTTCCGGCACGTCAACCTGCTGCGGGCCCCCCACATGCCGTTCTTCGCCCTGCCCGGTGCACCGGAGCTGCTGTTCCGGCTCGGTGGCGCCAAGGTCGTGGAGACGATGCTCCGCCTCGCCTGGAAGTCCGACGTCGCGCTCGACCCGGTCGCCAAGGCGGAGTACGTCGCGGCCTACAGCGAGCCGCAGAACGTGAGCGCCATGCTGGGCTACTACCGCGCCGCCACGCGCCCGAGGCTCGCCGCGGCGTTGCGCCTCGGCCCGGCGCCGCAGGGTCCGCCGCGCGTGGAGGCGGAGGAGATGCTCGTGCTCTGGGGCGCTGCCGACAGCGTGCTGCCCATCGGCATCGGCGAGTCCATCGTGAAGGACCTCGGGGCCCGCTGCGCGATGGTCACGATCCCGGGAGCGGGCCACTACGTCATCGAGGAGGCGCCCGAGGTCGTCCGCGAGACACTGAGCCGCTTCCTCGCCGATGCGCCGACCTGAGCGGCACGCCGGGCTCCTCGCACTCGTCCTCGGCCTGCTCCACTGGTGGCTGCGGCCCGACTCCGGCACCGACCTCGCCGCCCAGCTCGCTCGCGCCTCCTTCGCCGGCGCCGCGCCCCTGACCCCGGTCGACCTCTCCTGGTACGGCGGGGTCCACCCCTTCGGCTACTCCCTGCTCTCGCCCTGGCTGATGGCCCTGCTCGGGGTGCACCTGAGCGGTCTGCTCGCCGCGGTCGCCGGCGCGGTGCTGCTCGCGCGGATGCTCCGCGACACCGAGCGGCCCCTGCTCGGAGCGCTGCTGGGCTCGGTGCTCATGACCGCCGACGTCGTCAGCGGGCGCACCACCTTCGCCCTCGGCGCGGCCGCTGCGCTAGGAGCCCTGTGTGTGCTGCCACGGCGCCGCTGGGCCGTCCTGCTCGCCGTGCTCACGGCGCTGCTGAGCCCCGTCGCTGCGGCGTTCCTCGGGTTCGCTGCCGGCCTGCTGGTGCTGCACCGCCGCGTCGGTGGCTGGTCGATCGGGGTGGCGACGGCCCTGCCTGTCGTGGTGCTCGGTGTGCTCTTCCCGGGCGGTGGCGTGCAGCCGTACACGGCCCACTCCGCGCGGCTGGCGGTCGTGTCCGCGGTGCTCGTCGCTGTCCTGACGCAGGTGCCCGTTGTCCGGACCGGGGCGCTGCTCTACGCGGTCGCGGTGCTCGCGTTCCTCCTCCACGAAGACCCGTTCGGCAGCAACGTGCTGCGGCTCGGCCTGCTCGTCGCGGCGCCGGTCCTGGTCGCCACCGCCCGGCGGCGCGCCCTGCCGCTGCTGCTCGCCACCGCGGTCGTCCTCTTCTGGCAGGCGGGCCCGCCGTGGGGTGACCTGCGCTCGCCGGCCGGGCCGCCGCTGGGGCCGTTGCGCACCCAGCTGGTCGCGCTCGGTGCGCAACGGGTCGAGGTGCTCGCGCCGCGGGACCACCGCGAGTCCTGGTACGTCGCAGAGCGCGTGCCGCTGGCGCGGGGCTGGGCGCGTCAGCAGGACTACACGCTGAACCCCTTGTTCTACAAGGGGGCTCTGACTCCGGAGGCCTATCTCGACTGGCTGCGCGCGCACGCTGTCGACCACGTCGCGGTGCCCCGCGACACGGTGCTGGACTTCGGCAGCACCCGCGAGGGCGACCTGCTGCGGAGGGGCGCCTCGCTGCAGCAGGTCTGGCAGGACGACAGCTGGACGGTCTACGCCGTGCCCGACCCGGTGCCGCTGGCCGCAGTCCCCGCCACCGTCGTGGCGAGCGGCCGCGAAGCGCTGACGGTGCGGGTGGACCGCGCCGCCGACGTGGTCGTGCACCTGCGCTGGTCGCGCTGGCTCAGCGTCAGCGAGGGGGACGCGTGCCTGGAGCGGAGCGGTGACGAGGTGCTCCTGCGCGTGCACGAGCCCGGCGTCGTCACCATCGGTAGTCGGTTGGTTCCGAAGGGTCACTGCCACTAGCCGGGCGCAACCTGGAGCCCCGATGCTGCGTCGCACGTGTGTCGGGGGACCAAGGGGGGCGTCATGCGCGGATGGGCACGAGTCGGGGCGACGGCAGCGGTCGGGACGGCACTGGCGGTGCTGCCCACGGCCTCCCAGGCGGTCGGGAGCGCGCCGGGCATCAGGCTGATGACGGTGGTGGGGCACTCCACCGCCGTGCGGTTCGAGGGTGACCCGTTCGTCTACCTGCAGCCGGGCGTCTACGCCGCGGCCACCAACGGGCCCTTCCAGCTCGACGCGCGGCGGGGCGCCGACGGCACCGTCGCGGTCTCCTACCAGGGGACCGTGCTGCGCACGCCCCAGCCGGTCCAGATGGAGAACGGCCTGCCAGCCTTTTTCGCCATCACGGTCAAGAACGCCAGGGGGAGGTCGGTCGCCTCGGTGCAGTCCGACTTCTGCCCCGGCGGCTGGTACGGCCAGTCCCGGGTCGACGGCAGTGGTCCCGACAACCCGACGTACCCGTACTACTGCGGCAGCTCGCTGACCCGCGCCACCGTCTGGGGTATCGACAAGGGCTGGGCCAGCCCGCTCGCCCTCGGGTTCGACGGGACGCGCGTCGCGGACGGCGACTACACCGCCACGATCAGCATCGCCTCCACCTACGTCCGTCAGCTCGGCCTCGACCCAGCCGTGTCGTCGGCCACCTTCGCGCTCACCGTGAGGACGGAGCAGTGGGGGGGCTGCCCGCCTGACGTGCCCTGCCGCACGGCCGCCCGCACGTCCTCCCCGCAGGAGGCAGGGCCGCTGGGCGTGACCAGGGCGGAGAGCAGTGGCACCACCGGGCTGTCAGGTGCGGGCCAGCTGCCCAACCTGGCCGCGCTGCCCGCGCACAGCCTCTTCACCGAGACCGACGGGGCCGGCCACGACTACCTCGACTTCGGCGCCACCATGTGGAACGCCGGCCCCGGGCCCCTCGTGGTCGAGGGCTTCCGGCAGGCCGCCACCGATGTCATGCCCGCCACCCAGTTCCTGTACGACGGCAGCAGCCCGGCTGGTTCCGCGTCCGCCGGCCAGTTCGAGTACGACCGCCGCGAGGGGCACGACCACTGGCACTACGAGGACGCGGCGCAGTACGACCTCCTCGACGGCACCGGGAACCGGGTGCTGCTCAGCGGCAAGCAGTCCTTCTGCCTCGCGCCCACCGACCCGATCGACCTCACGCTTCCCGGTGCCGAGTGGCATCCGGACCGGCAGCGGCTGTGGAGCAGCTGCTTTGGCGAGGACGCCATCTGGCTGCGCGAGGTCATGCCGGCGGGCTGGGGGGACACCTACTTCCAGGGCGTCGCCGGGCAGAGCTTCGACATCACGTCGCTGCCGAACGCCACCTACAAGCTGCGCGTCACCACCAACCCCGCGAACCGCATCCTCGAGACCAGGTACGACGACAACTCCGCCGTCATCAGCCTGACCCTCGGGGGATCACCAGGCGCGCGCACGGTGACCTCCTCGGCGCTCACCCGCTGAGGGCCTCTCAGGCGTCGGGTCCGTCCGGCGGCAGGGGGCCGTCGCCGCCCTCGAGCCGGGGTCCGTCTTCCTTGTCGGGGTGCCCGGTCGCCACCCGCGTGGCGTCCAGCGTCGTCCCGTCGTCACCGACCTCGCCCGCAGCGCGCACGAGCGTGCCCACGGTCATCGCGCTGCGAGCCGCGGTGCTGCCGTCCTTCACGTAGGTCGTCGAGGCACTGGTGCGGATCGTGCGGGTGAAGCCGTCGAGGTCGGTGATCGTGAGGGTGCTGCTGCTCACCGCTGTGACCCAGCCGACGAGGTGCGCCGGGACCACGGTCACCACGGCCGCGACCTTCTTCGTGGCACGCGGGTCGGCCAGGCGCACGCGGACGACGTCGCCCCTGCTCACGGCGCTGCGGGTCGCCTTGGTCTTGCCGTCGTAGTAGGTCGTGCTGCCGGTGAGGGCGACCGTCTCGGAGCCGCGCGGGGTTCGCAGCGTGAGGCTGTCGCCGTCGATCGCGGTCACCAGCCCGCCGTACCCGCCTCGGTGCTCGCCCTTCATGCGCCCGCCGAAGGGCATGCCGCCCTTGTGGTGGTCCAGGAACGGGCGTACGCGTTGCGTGACGTCGGGACCCGGCGAGGGGTCGGCCGCCTGGGCGAGGCCGGTGGCGCCGAGCGCGAGGCCGGCGACGAGGCCTGCCGTGCCGAGCGCGGCGTGGGTGCGCGAGATCCTCATGGCACCCATGGTGCGGTACGTACCTGGGACGGACCTGTCAGCGGGCTGTGAGTCCGTCCCCGCGCTTCGCGGTGGGTACCGTGGCGGGGTGTGCGTAGCGGTGCGGTGCCCCCAGTGCGGGAAAGCGACGTGGGCCGGCTGCGGCGACCACGTGGAGGAGGCGCTCGCCCCGTTTCCCGAGGAGCAGCGCTGCACCTGCGAGTGAGCTGGTAGGTACGGCGGGCTCCACCTACGGTGGCGGGCTGATCCCCAGCAGCGGCCGGCAGGGCTCGAGCCCGCTCACGGCGATGTCGTCCCGGCGCTGGGGCTCCCAGTCGGCGCGCTCCATCACGAATCGCAGGTGCCGCGCCGGGGTCCCCTCCCGGTCGCTGATCTCCCAGCCGTTCTGGCGGTACCCCAGCGCCCGGGTGACCGCCAGCGAGGCCGTGTTGTCTGCGAAGGCTGACGTTGTCGCGAGCTCCGCGCCCAGCCCGGCGAAGGCGAGGTGCAGCACCGCGGCGCGCATCTCCCTGCCGACGCCCCGGCCCTGGTGCTGCTGCCCCAGCCAGGAGCCGGTGCTGACCGTGCGGGTGACGGCGAACGAGGTCGCGGACACGCCCTGCACGCCGAGCACCTCGTCGCCCTCACACGCGGCGAACAGCAGCTCCCACGCATCCGGAGCTGTGTCGGCGCGGGTGCGCCAGTAGTACTGCAGGCTCTGCTGCTCGAGCTGCCCTGGCTCGGCGCGCGTCCACGGCACCGAGAACGGCATCTGCTCCGGTGGGTGGATGCCCTGGGCCGCGAGAGCGGCGAGCCGCACCGCGAGCCCGTCGTCGACGTACCGCAGCGTCAGCCGCGGTGTGGTCACGACCAGGTCGAAGAGGGGCCAGTACGACGACGCCGGGTGCATGCCGCATGCTGCACCGATCACGCGGCTGCCGTCATGCGCTTTCGTCGCTCACCCGGATGAGCCTCGCAGGCCGGCGAACAGATCCGTCTCCACCGGTCCGCCCGACGGGCGCTCCCGGACGAACTCCTCGGTGCCGAAGCCCTCGACGAAGCGCTCCATGGGCAGGCGCAGGAAGAAGATGTTCTCCTGCTGGCTGACGTGCGCTGCCAGTGCCGCGAGCTTCGCGGGGGCGTGCTCGCGGCAGTCGATGGTGGCGCCGACCTCCTCGTCCGCCACCCCGAAGGACCCCTCGTCGATGTCGGGGAGCTCCAGGCCCGCCTCCTCCAAGGTCTTGCGGAACCGCGGCAGGTCGCTGCGGCGGAAGGTCGGGAAGTACACCTTCGCAGTGGACCCGGTCGTCTTCAGCGCGGACATCGTGATGCGGTGCGCCTGGATGTGGTCGGGGTGGCCGTAGAAGCCGAAGTCGTCGTACGTCACGACCACGTCGGGCTCGTAGCGGCGCAAGAGCTCGACCAGCGGAGCCGCCGCCTCCTCCACCGGCATCGACCAGAAGGAGCCAGAGGCGTCGTTCGTCTCCCAGCCCATCATCCCGGAGTCGTGGTAGCCCAGCAGCTCCAGGTGCGAGACGCCGAGGACCCGGCAGCTCTCCTCGAGCTCGGCCAGCCGGAGCGCCACGGCCGCGGTCGTGTCGTGCGTCTCGTCGCCCGGCTTGCCGCCAGGGGTGTCTCCGAGCTCGCCGTTGGTGCACGTGACCAGGACCGTGCGGATGCCCTCCGCCGAGTACTTGGCCAGCACGCCGCCTGTGGTGGAGGCCTCGTCGTCAGGATGGGCGTGCACGGCCATGAGGGTCAGGGGGCGTTCGGTCATGCCCGGGACGCTACCTGCGGCTCCGATCTGTCGACCTCGTCGGTGGAGCGCTCCAGCGGGTGGGCGGCCAGCGTCATCGCCACGCTGGCCACCATCGCGAGCACCACGGCGAACAGGTTGCCCGGCGGACCGGCTCCCGGCGTGCCGACGCGGTCCCACGTCGCGACGTAGACGTAGAGCAGCCCGACCACCCACAGCAGCGGGAACGCCAGGAGCAGGGGGTCGCGCGGGGCGTGCACCGTGCGTCGGCTGAGGAGGAACGCGAACCCGGCTGCGGTGAAGACCGCGGCGTACAGGAACGCGTCGAGGGCGTACCACTCGTTGGCCACCAGGACGTTGAACGGCACGAAGACCACGGCCCCCAGCAGGTAGGTCAGCAGCGGGATCGCCAGCACCTCGAGCCAGGTCCGCCACGCCGGGCGTCCGTCGTACCGCTCCCAGCAGACGCGGCGGGCGACGACGGCGAAGGCCGCGGTGAACAGGAAGAACCACTGGTAGCTGGTGAGCGGGACGCTGCTGACGAAGGGCTTGTTGAGGTCGGCGTCGAGGTCCCAGGTCCACCAACCGAGGAGGGGGCCGACGTTGTCGAAGACGAGATACGTGACCCCGCCGTAGAACCCGACGCTCACGGCCTCGACGCGGGGTGAGAGGCCGAAGCGGCGCACCGTCATGAAGACCGGGTAGAGGAAGGCTGGGTAGAACAGCGCGATGTAGAGCGGCAGCCGGTGGTCCAGGAACATCACGGTGAACTCACCGTGCCGGAAGCTGTCCACCGTGTAGTACGCGGTGATGTCCACGACGAGGCCGTAGGCGAAGCAGCCGGCGAGGGTCAGCAGCGCGCTCGACCGGCCCGTACGGCGGCGCTCGCGGAGCGCGTGCGCCAGAGCCAGCCCGAAGCCGAGCAGCATGAGCAGCTCGATCGCCAGGAAGGTCGCGTCGGCGTCGGCGGGGGACCGCACGCTGATCGGGTCGTAGGTCAGCGGCAGCACGCGGTCTCCCTCGGTCGGTGTCCTCGCCGCAGGGTAGAACCTCTACGTAACACTTCAGGGGTGCTCGAACCCATCTCGCCGCAGTCGCCGCACACGGTGAAGAAGGCCGCCTTCACGCAACGGTGGAACGACCTGAGCTTCCTTCACTGGCGGGTCGACCCCGCACTCGTCGCGCCACTGCTGCCGGCCGGAACGACGCCCGATCTCGAGGACGGGACGACCTGGGTCGGCCTGATCCCGTTCGAGATGTCGCATGTCGGCGTCTTCGGGACGCCGCCGATCCCGTACCTGTCGCGCTTTCCAGAGACCAACGTGCGCCTGTACGCGCGGGACGACCGCGGTCGACGTGGCGTGGTGTTCCGCTCCCTCGAGGCCGGCCGACTCCTTCCGGTGCTGGCAGCCATCACGACCTATCACCTGCCGTACAAGTGGGCCCGGATGTCGATCGAGCGCGTCGACGGTTCACGCTGCTATCGGTCGTCTCGACGGTGGCCAGGCCCCAGGCCCGCCTCCTCCCGCGTGCAGGTCCGCATCGGCGAGCGGATCGAGGGCGACGCACTCGCGCACTTCCTCACGGCTCGATGGGGAATGTTCTCGACCTGGTACGGCGACCGAACGGTCTGGGCTCCGGTCGATCATGCGCCTTGGCCGCTGCACTCCGCGGAGCTGGAGGATCTCGACGAGGACCTCGTGGAACGTGCCGGGATCAGCGAGCTCGCCACTGGACAACCCCACGTCATGTGGTCGCCCGGCGTCAGCGTGCGTATCGGACGTCCAGTGCTCCTGTGACGCGCCGGCCGCGTGCGAACTCGTCCGGTGATCGTGGGGGAACTGGACACCCCAGGGGGTGTCTGAGCTCACCACGATCATGAAGAGCAGCGGATCGCACCCGTCAGGGGGTCGCTGCGGTGCGCTCCATCTCGCGAAGCGCGTCGATCCGCTCCGACAGCGGGGGGTGGGTGTCGAACATGCGGTTCCAGACGCTGGCGCCGCGATCCAGCGGCGACTCGATCCACAGGTGCGAGGTCGCACGGCTGGTGTGCCGCACGACGGTGCTGTCGGTGGCGAGCACCTCGAGCGCGCTCCGCAGCCCGGCGGGATTGCGGGTGTAGCTGACGGCCGTGGCGTCGGCGAGCTGCTCGCGGCGCCGGCTGACGGCGGCGCGGATGAGCTGTGCGGCCAGCGGCGCGATGACGATGGCCAGCACGCTGACGGCGAGCAGGATCAGCTGGAGCTGCCCGCCGCCGCTGTCGTTGCTGCGTCGCCGGCTCGTGCTGCCGCCGAACATGCTGACCCGCCAGACCATGTCGCACATGATCGCCAGCGTGCCGGCGATGGTGACGGCAAGCGTCGCGACGAGGGTGTCCCGGTTGGCGACGTGCGAGAGCTCGTGTGCGAGCACGCCCTGGAGCTGCTCGCGGTTCATCCGCTCGAGCAGGCCGGTGGTGACGGCCACGGTCGCGTGCTGCGGGTCGCGGCCCGTCGCGAAGGCGTTGGGTGCCGGGTCCTCGATGACCGCGACCTTCGGCTGGGGCAGGCCGGACGCCAGGCACATCTCCTGCACCACGTTCAGCAGCTGGCTGTGCGTGGAGGCGTCGACCTGGTGGGCACCGGTGATCCGCAGTGCGATCTTGTCGCTGTTCCAGTACGCGTTCGCCGTGCTCGCCACCGCGATGACGACGGCCAGGACCAGCCCGAAGGGCCCGAGCCCGAGGTAGTAGCCCACGGCTTCGCCCACGCCGACGAGCAGCAGGAAGCCGACCCCGAGCAGCAGCATGCTGCGCCAGCGGTTGGAGGTCTGGACGTCGCGGAACATCAGGCGCGCCCGCGCTCGTTCAGAACTGCACCGTCGGGGCCTCACGCACCGCTGCGTCGTCCACCTGGAAGTACTCGCGGCGCGTGGCCTTGGCCATCCCGGCCAGCAGCATCAGCGGGAAGGTCTCGATCGCGGTGTTCAGCGCGCGCACGCTGTCGTTGTAGAACTGCCGCGCGAACCCGAGCTGGTTCTCGGTCGTGGTCAGCTGCTCCATGAGGTTCAGGAACGTCGCGTTGGCCTTGAGGTCCGGGTAGGCCTCGGCGACCGCGAACAGCCGACCGAGCGCACCGGACAGCACGTTGTTGGCCTCTGCCGTGGCGGCGACCCCGGACGCGCCGGCAGCGGCGTTGCGGGCGCTGGTGACGGCCTCGAGGGTGCCTCTCTCGTGAGCCGCGTAGCCCTTGACCGTCTCCACGAGGTTCGGGATCAGGTCGTACCGGCGCTTGAGCTGCACGTCGATCTGCGCGTACGCCTCGTCCGTGCGGTTGCGCAGCGAGACCAGTCTGTTGAACGCCCACACGGCCACCAGACCGAGCAGGACCAGCACGATGACGGTGATGAGGACTCCCATACCGGCGAACGTACCGCCGTAGGGTGCGCGCATGGCGCTCCAGCACGACATCGCCGCCTGTGGCGCCTCCCACGCCCGGCTGCTCACCGCCGTCGAGGGCCTCTCCGACGCGGAGGTCCGCGCCCCGAGCCTGCTCCCAGGCTGGTCAGTGGGGCACGTCCTCACGCACCTGGCGCGCAACGCCGACTCCGTCGTACGGCGGCTGGTGGCCGCGGCGGAGCAGCGTCAGGTGACGCAGTACGAGGGCGGCGCCGACGGGCGCGCCGCCGACATCGAGGCGGGCGCAGGCCGACCGGCGGCGGAGCTGCTGCGCGACCTCGCCGAGGCCTGCGCCGCGTTGGACGCGCGGGTGGCCGTGGTGACGGACGAGGTGTGGTGGAGCGGATGCTCCCCGATGCGCTCCAGTCCCTGCCGGGAAGGACGGACCCGCCGGGGTTGCTGGCGTGGACGATCGGCCGGGGTCCTGCGCCCGAGCTCGCCGCCTGGGGCTGAGCCGCACGGAGCGCCGACACGGGAGGTGGGTCCACCACCCCGGCCGGGGGGCCGCCTACTCTGGTCGGTGAGCCCACGCCCGAACGCCAGGTGAGGAACCGCACGCGTGCTGTCTGCCAGATCCCGTCTGCCTCGCCGCACGGTCAGTGCCGTGGTCGCGGTGCTCTCGGCGGTGGCCGCGTTGGGACTGGGGGCGCCGAACCCTGCCCGGGCCGATGACGTCGCGACCGCCCAGGAGCGGGTCGACGGGCTTCAGCGCCTGGCCGCGGAGACCACCGGCAGGCTCATCACCGGCACCGAGCGCTGGGAGGCCGACCAGCAGGCCCTGGGCGTGCTCGAGCTGCGGCTGCGCAACACGAGGCGGCACATCCGTGCCGCCGAGGCGGTGGCGGAGAAGGGGCAGGCTGCCCTCGACCAGCTTGCGCGCCGCGCGTACATGAGCCCGTTGCCCGCTGCCTCGCAGGTGTGGCTGGTGGCGACGCCCGAGACGTTCCTCGGGGCGGTGCAGGCGGGACAGGTGCTCGACAAGGTCGCGGGCAGCGACAGCGAGGTCGTGCGGCGGGCGGCGCTGGCCCGGCACCGGCTCCGGCAGAAGGAGGCCGAGGCGGTGGCGCTCGCGCACGCCGCGCGGCAGCTCGCCGCCAGGTCCGCCCAGCAGATGAAGGCCCTGCAGGCCCTTGCTCGCGACACCGCGAACAAGCTGGTCGCCGCGCAGGACGCCCTGCAAGCGGCTCGGGCCCGCAAGGAGGCGGCCGAGGCGGCCGCACGTGCAGCCGCACGGGCCGCCGAGCAGCGGGCAGCACGCACCCGGCGGCTCGCGGCGTCAGGGGCGGCCTGCACCGGGAGGTCCACCGCGGGCCAGCAGAACGGCAACCTCGACCCCGCGTCGCTGTGCCCGTTGTGGCGTGCACCAGGGCACCGGCTCCGCGCTGACGCGGCTGCGGCCTTCAACGCCATGAGCAAGCACCACGCCGCCACCGTCGGCCCCCCGCTCTGCGTCACCGACTCCTACCGCTCCTACAGCGAGCAGGTCGATCTCTACGAGCGCAAGCCCGGGCTTGCCGCCGTGCCCGGCACGAGCGAGCACGGGTGGGGGCTGGCCGTGGACTTCTGCGGCGGTGTCCAGGACTCGGGGTCCGCGGCGCACGCCTGGATGAAGGCCAACGCGGGCAGGTTCGGCTGGTACCACCCCGACTGGGCCAAGCCCTCGGGGAGCAAGCCCGAGGCCTGGCACTGGGAGTTCGGCGGCTAGCAGCCCTCAGGCTCCTGGCTTGACCAGGCCGTGCTCGTACGCGTAAGCCGCGGCTGCCGTGCGCGAGGTGACCTCGAGCTTGGTGAAGATGTTGCTCAGGTGCCTGGCGACCGTCTTCTCGGACAGCACGAGGACGCGGGCGATCTCCCCGTTGGACAGGCCGGCAGCCACCTGGCCGAGCACCTCCACCTCCCGCGCGCTGAGCCCGCCTGGCACCGGCGGAGGCGACAGCAAGGCCCTGGCTCGCGCGGCGTCAGGGGAGGCACCGAGCGCGGCGAGCGAGCGAACGGCGGTGTCGAGCTCGGTGGTGGCACCTTCGGTGTCGCCGACGAGCGAGAGCGCCCGGGCCAGCAGCACCCGGGCCCGCGCCGCTTCGTAGGGCCAGTCCAGCTCGAGCCACTGCCGCAGTGCAGAACGCAGCGGCGGGACCGCCCGCTCGGCCGCGCCGGTCGCCAGGGCGAGCGCTCCTGATGCGTGCATGGCCATCGCCTGCAGCGCGGCCGAACCGATGCTGGCGGCAGCCTCGACCAGCTCCCCGACCAGGGGGGCGGCGCCGTCCGTGTCGCCGGCACCGAGGAGGACCTCGACCGCGCCGGCGAGGACCTGGGAGCGGTGGATGGGGTCGCGGGGCTCGGCCAGCAGGCGACGCACCGAGGAGACCGCGGAGTCGGGGCGTCCCGTCGCGAGGGCGAGCAGCGCCTGGTCCGGCTGCGGGTCGTGGCCCAGCTCTCCTGCGCGCCGGAAGGCCGTGGCAGCGGCCTCGTGGTCACCCTGGATCCGCAGCACGTCCCCGGCGATGGCGAGCGCGAGCCCTGCCGGGTGAAGGTCGCCCGCGGCCTCGTAGCGGGTGACGGCGGCCGCCAGCTCGGTCAGCGCATCCGCGAACGCGCCACGGACCCGCATCAGCTGACCGCGGTGGACGGCGCACTGGCCGGTGAAGGCGAGCAGGCCGGGCTGCGCGTCGCACCAGCGGGTCAACGCGGCGGTCCACTCCGCGACGCGGCCGAAGTCAGCGATCTCCTGGCAGGCCTCGATGGACGAGCAGTAGACCTGACCGGCGAACAACGGCGAGACCTCGCCCGCGAGCACCCCCACCATGGCCTCGTCGAGCAGGGACAGCCCGGTGCCCACCTGCCCCCCGTACATCAGGAAGCGGCCCTGACCCATCAGCCCGACCGCGACGAGGTCAGGATCGTGGAAGCGCCGGCCGCACTCGGTGACCTCCGACGCGAGCGTCATCGCGTCGTCGAAGGCTCCGGAGTAGACCGCCTGCATCATGCGGTGGTAGCGCACGTAGCCGTGCTCGACGCAGTCCTCGCCGTCGGCGAGCAGTCGCTCCGCGCGCGCGATCCAGCCGCCCGCCACCGCCATCTCGCCGCGGTCGAGCAGGGTCATGGCGAGCCAGAAGGCGCTGCGCGCCGCCGCGTGCGCCTCCCCGCCGTCCAGGTGCGACTGGTAGGCGCGCTGCAGCGCCTGGACGCAGTCGTTGTGCCGGCCGACGAGGTACGCCGAGACGGCAAGGTCGGCGAAGTCGGCGGCGAACAGCCGGTCGTCGTCCTGCGCCGAGAGGCCCTCGTACGCCACGAGCCACTCGCGGCGCTCGAAGGCCTCCCGTGCCCGGACCAGCTCGTCGACGACGTGCACGGCGCACCCCCTCGAGGCCTGAGGGTACGGCGGTCAGGCGGGTTGGCGCTGCCTGCTGACCTCGTGGGCGCGGGCCTGGATCCTGTCGGCCAGGTACGCCGCGTCCCGGCCGATCCCCGGGAGCACCATCGAGCTGAACGCGTACTGGAAGGCGAGACCGCAGAAGAACAGGCCGGGCACCTGGTCCACCACCCCGCGCATCTCGGTGGGCCACCCGTCGTCGCCGATGACCGGCACCCGGATCCAGTGGAAGGTCTGCCTGAAGCCGGTCGCCCACACGACGTTCGTCACCGGCACCACCGTGCCGTCGTCCAGCAGCGGCAGCCCGTCACGCACCCCCACCACCCGTCCCGTACGACGGTCCACGCCGCGCGCAGCGAGGTCCTCGCGGTGCACGCGGATCATCGGACCACCGTGCTTGCGGATCTCGTCCATCTCCTTGCGGCCCATGGGGGTGCGCCGCGTCAGGACGTGCCGCCACACGAAGACCACCACCGGCATGATGACGCGCGCTCGTCGCTGCTCGGGCCGGAAGGGCACTTGCCCGCAGTCCCGGCCGCACAGGATGACCGGGTTGGTCTGCGCGACCTCGTATGCGATGTCGGTGCCGGAGTGCGACGCCCCCACGACGAGCACCGGCCCCGGGAGCAGGTCTGACGGCCGGTGGTACTCGCTCGAGTGCAGCTGCCGCACGGCCGGGTCCAGCCCGCTGGCGAAGTCCGGGATCGACGGTGCCTGTCCGAAGGACCCCGTGGCGATCACCACGTTGTCGCAGGTCAGTGACCCGTCCTCGAGCTCCAGCCGGAACCCGCCGCCGGGGGCCTGCTCAAGCGACGTGACGCGGGTGCTGCACCGCACGGGCAGGTCGTGCTCGAGCGCGTACTGCTCCAGGTAGGCCGCCACCTCGTCCTTCTGCGGGTACGCCCATGGCCGGGCGGGGAAGCGCGTGCCCGGCAGCCCGTCGTACTTGGCAGGGGTGTAGAGGCGCAAGGTGTCCCAGTGCCGGCGCCACCGGTCGCCCACCCGGGCGTGGGACTCGAGGATGACGAACGGCCGACCGCGCCGCTTCAGGTGGTAGCCGGTCGAGAGGCCGGCCTGGCCGGCGCCGATGATGACGGTCTCGATGTGCTCGCTCGTCATGGTGACCTCCATGGGTGGGTGGAGACCCCACGGTGGCGATCGCGACGTGCCCTCCGCATCGGGCGGAATACCCATCTTCAGCGATGCGCGATGGGTGCTTCCACGCCGTCGGCGTACGTGCGGGCTAGCGCGCGGTGACGCTGCGGCTGACCGTCTTCACGACGGTGGACCCGGCGTACCAGACCAGCTTCAGCGTGTGCGTGCCCGGCCGGGCGGCGATCGAACCGCCCAGGTCGTAGCTGCCGTGACGGGTCATCACGTACGTGGTGCCGACGCTCTTGCCGTCGAGGAACGCGACGACCCGCTCGGCGGCGGCGGTCGGGCACCCGTCGGCCCTCAGACCCGCGACCTTCGCGCAGGCGTCCCGCGTGTCGAGGACCCCGTCACGGTCCGTGTCGGGGCAACCGCCCGACTCGACGGGACCGCGTGTGCTCCTGCAGACGTCGGCGACGTCAGGCACACCGTCGCCGTCCTTGTTGGCGGTGACGGTCGTCACCTTCGCGGTCAGCGTGTAGCCCACCTCTGACGACATCACCTGCGACGGGATGACCAGGGCGGTCAGGGCGCGGTGCGCCCAGGGGACGGTGACGGTGACGGAGCTGTCGCCGCTCTTGACCACCTGGCCCGAGCCGCCCTTGACCTGCAGGCCCAGTGCGGAGGCGGGGTCGTCCCAGGTCAGCGTGACCGCGACCGTGGCCTGCTCCTTGATGGGCAGCGCGAGCTGGTGCACGTTGCCCACGACCGGCACGAGCGGCAGGCCGTACGTCGAGGTGTCGGCCGGCGTGAACGTGTTGCCGCTGCTGTGCGTCAGCCGCAGGGTGCTCGTCCTGGCCTTCTTGGCCATCGGGGCGTCCACCGGCCCACCCGTCATCGGGGGAGCGGCGAGCGGGATCGAGCCGGTCGCGGGGGCGCGGTCGAGCGAGGTCACCCAGTCCTTGGTGCGGATGTGCACCCCGGTCGCGGCGAAGACCGAGTACGGCGCGTGGATGCGGTGCTCGGCCAGGTAGCTGCGCGGGATGGTGAACGAGACCGTCCCGGCCTCGGTGTCCCAGGTGGAGGTCCCCGCCGGCATGATGTAGCGGCCCCCGGAGTCGATGGTCTGGACCTCGCTGCTCGTGCCCTGCGTGGTGACGAACGAGTCGAACTTCCGGCCGCCGACGTAGAGGCCGTAGCCGGTGACCCGGCCGCCGTCAGTGGTGGGCCAGAGCTGGTCGACGCTGATGGTCGCCTTCACGGCGGTCGGGGTGACCGAGGCGCTGAAGCGGGTGATGTCGGTCGTCGGCAGCGTGCCGTCGCCGGTCGCGTCCGTGATGGAGGCGCTGCGCTTGGTCGGCGCGGCCTTGGGCGAGGCCCAGGAAGCCGTCGCGCTCCAGGCCACCCGGCCCGCGCTCGCCGTCGCGGAACCGATGCTCAGCCGGGGGGTGCTCGTGGCCACGGTGTCGGGCTCCCAGTCCGTCTCCTCGGCGAGGGGCAGCACGCCCCAGTCGGGCTGCGGGCAGTCCTCGGGCCGCCCGGTCGGCGAGGCGTACCAGTGGTCTGCGGGGTTCTGCACGTGGAACTCGCTGAGACCGTCACCCGCCTTGTCGTTCGCGACCAGGACGTCCTTGCTGTTGACCTTCTTGTCGCCGTTCACGTCCAGGTACTGGCTCATGTGCAGGGCGAAGCCCTCGACGTCCAGCGTCGAGACGCACTTCGCGACGTCCACCGGGTCGGAGCTGTAGGCCATGATGTCGTTCGTCGGCGTCGGGCCCCACGGGCCGTCGGCGCCGTCACCCACGTGGCCGAGGGTCAGGCAGTGACCGGTCTCGTGCGAGACCAGGTCGTAGAGCGAGAAGAAGTCGGTCTTGCCCGGGACCGGGTCGACCGCGCCGTTGACGGAGAAGCAGACCTGACCGCCCGGGCCGTCGCAGGGCTGGACGAAGGTGCCGCCCAGGGCGCCGTGGTGGCCGTCGAAGCCGGGGCGGGCCTGCCAGGCCTGCATCGAGAACGGGTTGGTGATCGACCCGCACGGGAGGCCGTTGCCGTCGGTGAAGCCGACCTCGCCGAGGAAGTCGGCAGGGTCGATGCCGATGCCGATGCCGCCGGCCGGGTTGGTGGCGAGGACGACGATCTTCGGCTTGACCAGGTTGATCGCCTGGGTGGGCAGGCCGTTCGCGTCGACCGGGACGAGCTTGGTCGTGACGTTGAAGCGCACGCCCTTGGCGAGCCAGTCGAGGTTCATCTGCTCGGCGAGGTTCTTGATGCCGCCGCCCCACATCTCGACCGCCTGGCGCATGATGCGCATGTCGCGCTCCGCGGTGGGGGAGACCGGCACGAGCACGGCGACGTTGACCTGGGGCGAGTCGAGCGCGTTGAGCCCGACCTTCATGTGGAAGCACTCGTTGTCCGGGTTCGCGTCGTCGCGGTCGACGATGCACCCGGCCGGGAGGTTGCCGTTGCCGAAGTGCGTGGTGGCGTACCCAGCAGCCGCGCCGGCCAGCGGCTTGGCCGCTGGGGCCGCGCCGAGCGCGGGGAACGCGGCGCCTACGGAGACGACGGCGGCGAGGAGGGCGAGCTTGCGGAAGCGCGGGGGGATGATCGGCACCTGGACACCATTAGACGCGCGCCCCTGATCTCCTGCTCGCCCGCTGCGTGCGATCCGCCACACGCCGCCCGGTTTGCCCGGGCTTCCGTCAGGTTGTCCGACGGCGTACGGCGAGGGCGAGGCCGATGATCGCCAGCGCGACCAAAGGGGCACCGAGTCCACCGGTGTTGGCGATGGTGTCGCCTGACGCGCTGCCGGGGCTCTCGCCGCTGGGTGGCGCAGCCGCCGGAGGGGCCGCCCGTCGGACCGCCGGGGGAGCCGCTGCGGCCTGGACGCCCGGGAGCAGGAAGTCGAACGACGGCGCGTTGTCGGCCTGGTACATGTAGCTCTGCGTCTGCGACAGCGGAAGCGGGTTGGCGAAGGTCCACGCGACTGCCTCGTAGATGCGGTCACCCGGCTTGCCCGCCACTTCCTTCGGACGCGAGCCCTTGGTCTCGCCGTTCAGCGCCTTCAGCGCCGCCCTCGGCACAGACAGCGTGATGACGCCGCTGTCCTGGTTGACGGCGCCCGGCGCCTCGATGGCACCGGGGTAGATGCGCAGCGCGCCGCCGGGGTTCGTGCTGGGGTTCGCGGGGGTGCCGGCGGTGGTCTCGGTGTAGCCGTCCCGGCCGAAGCGGAAGCCGCTGGCCGGGTCCCAGTACGCCCCCACCGAAGCCTGCTGGTAACCGTCGAAGTAGCGGAACAGGAACACCAGCGAGGTTGCTCCGTTGGCGGCCAGCGCGTCCTGCAGCGCGGCGTCGGACAGGTCGGCGTAGGACATCTTCACGGTGAAGCCGCCGGCGGCGACAGGCTTGCCCGTCGTGGGATCGTGCTGCGGCAGGACGCGCACGGAGGTGATGTCGAGGCCAGGCACGTTGGTGCTGGGCAGGAGCGCTCCGGCCACAGGCTTCGCCAGGTCGTACGACGAGTAGTTGGCGATCGCGTCGCCCTTGGGGTCCGCCGTACCCGTCATCACGACCGGACGCAGCGGCTTCAGCGTCGCGCCGCCGTTGCTGGGGCCGGAGCGCTGGATGAGCACGTTGGGCGTGCTGGTGTTGCCCTCGGCAGCGTCAGGGAGCTTGTTGGTCTGGCTCAGCACGATCGAGAGCCGCTGCGTGCCGGGGTTGTACTCCATCGTGAAGAAGTCGACGAGCGAGCGGTCACCCCTCGTGACGTCGCAGTTGAGGCCGGCGAGGCAGATCGAGTCGTAGTGGAAGGGGTGTGTCGTCGCCTTCGTCTGGTCCCAGGTCGGGGTCACGGCGAACATGTTGATCGTCTGCGACACGTAGACGTTCCACGTCGCGTCGAACGCGCCGGAGTCGGGGTCGCCGACGTCCTTCGTCCCGTAGTAGGCGACGGCGACGCGACCGGGCGCGCCGCTGGCCGCGACCCACGGCATGACGGTGGTCTCGACGCCCTCGCGGTTGACGCGCACCTTCTTGGTGAAGCCGGGATCGCTGTTGTTGAGCGCCGAGTCGGTTGACGCTCCCTTGCAGCTCTTGACCTTGTCCTTGCTCAGCGCCACCAGGTAGGTGTCGCGGCCGCCGCCCTTCTCGGAGTAGCCGACGTAGATGTTGCCGGCGCTGTCGTTGTCGGCCGTGACGAAGCCGGCGGTCGGGTCGATGCCGGCATCGACGGCGAGGCACTGCGACCAGGTCGCGCCGTTGTCGAGGCTCATGGCGAGCTTGACCTTGTTACCGGCGTTGTAGGGGAAGTAGACGACCGCGTCCGTGGCGCCGGGAACGACGCCCTTGGCGATGGCGCGGATCTGACCGAGCCGGGCGCCGTCGGTGGCGACGGTCTGGCCAAGGCCGTAGGTGAGGCCACCATCGGTCGACTTCTGCACGGTCTGGCCCTGCAGCAGGCGGTTGTAGTTGAGGAACGCCGTCTTGTCGTCGGTGAAAGCGATCCACTGCCGGTCCACGATCGGCAGCGACTCGCTGATCGGGCTGCCGGAGATGGTGCGGCCGCGGTCGGGCGAGGTGAAGGTGGAGAAGTTGTCCAACGGCCCGAGGCCGGCATAGGCGAGCTGGTAGCGGCCCTGGGCGTTCTTCTTCATCGCCGTGGCGAGGGCGCAGTCACCGCCGCCCTGGGCGGTCGAGATCTGGCCCCGCGGAGGCTGGCCCATCAGGTGGAACTGGTCGCCGCCGTCGGTCGAGACGTTGGCGTACTCCGCGATGTTGCTGAACCCGCTCGGACCGCAGGTGTAGAGGGTGCCGTCGCGGTCGACGGTGATGGCGGGCTCCCCGAGGTTGCGCTGCGGGTCGCTCGGCAGGCCGGAGGTGAACTGCAGGCCGCGGTCCGTGGTGGGCAGGCTCGACGCGGGGACGACGGCGGTGGAGGCGTAGTCGACTGCCTTGCCTCCGCAGGTCGACGGGTTGAGCGCGATGGAGCTGGCGACCTGCTTCGCGTCGTAGTTGAGCGTCAGGCCGTTGCCCCCGTCGATGTACGCGCTGAGCTGCAGCGTCGAGCCGGCGGGGACCTTCTTGCCGACGATGTCGGGCCGGGCGACGCCGGTGACGCGCACGATGCCCCCGTCGTATGCCGCCGTCCCCACGTTGCCGAGCGAGATCGACGTGCCGTCGGGGGTGACGATGCTGCTGAGCAGCGTCAGGCCGAGCAGCTGGGGCGCGTCGGAGGACAGGTACACGTCGTAGCAGGTGGCCTGCAG
>DATLCV010000041.1:0-25130 GCA_035526225.1 Mycobacteriales bacterium | reverse complement strand
TGGCTTCGGCAGTAGAGCGCGGTCTGTGCGCCCCGTTCGCACCCGTCGACGGTGCACACGTCGATCACCGGGCGGCGCAGCGGCACCTCGGCACGGACGTCGCCCGTGCGGTTCCAGCGGACGTAGTGGCCGTGGCACCAGCCACGGGTCACGGCCTTGCGGTCACAGCCCTCCACCGCGCAGGTCTGCGGGGCACGGTCGGGAAGCACCTGGCCGCTCCGCAGCAGCTGCCGGTAGTGGCGGGAGCAGTGCCCCCTCGCGTACACGGGGCTGTCGCAGCCAGGGTCGGAGCAGGTCACGCCTCGAACGATCTCGGATGACTCCGACACTTCCGCGCCCGCCGAGCGGCCCTGTCGACCAGGGTCAGACGGCGCGCACGCGCGTCCGTCGGTAGAGCTCCACGAAGGCCGCGCTGCAGCTGTCGCAGGAGCAGTGGCCGCGTGCCGCCAGGAGCAGGGTCACGGGCACCTGCGCCCACTCCTCGTCGCCGGGCCAGTCCATGCCCTTGTAGCGGGGGATGGGCACCGTCATCGGGACCTGGTCGTGAAGCACAGGGGCGAGGTGCGCGGTGCGGGGCATCAGTTCCTCCGGGTCACGAAGCGATGACCTGAATGTCCGGTGCGCACCAATGCGGCGGAACCGCCCGACCTGACGGTTTTCCCTAGCCCTGATGGACTACCCGCGCAGCTCTGCGGCGGCGGCCAGCACCGCGGCGGCGTGCAGGCGGCCGGGGGAGCGGCCCAGCCGCTCGATCGGTCCGGAGACGCTGACGGCGGCGATGACCTCACCGCCCGGGCCCATCACCGGCGCGGACACCGACGCGACACCGGCTTCGCGCTCGGCGACGGAATGGGCCCACCCCCGTCGTCGCACGTCGGCGAGGACGCGCTCGGTGAACGCCGCGCCGGGAGGCGGCGCCTCCTCGGCGAAGGCCAGCAGCACCTGCGCGGCCGACCCTGCCGTCATCGGCAGGGTGGCCCCGACGGGCACGGTGTCGCGCAAGCCGCTGCCCCGCTCGGACGCGGCCACGCAGACGCGCTGGTCACCTTGGCGCCGGTACAGCTGCGCGCTCTCGCCGGTGTGGTCGCGCAGCAGTGCGAGCACCGGCGCGGCCCGCTGGAGCAGCGTGTCGTTTCCCGCGAGCTCGGCCAGCCGCGGCCCCACCACCCACCGGCCACCGCTCTCGCGCGCCAGCAGCCCGTGCACCTCGAGCGCGACAGCGAGCCGGTGCGCCGTCGCGCGGGACAGCCCGGTCCCCGCCGTGAGCGCGGCGAGCGAGTGCGCACCGCTGTGCACCGCGTCGAGCACGAGCACGGCTTTGTCCAGAACGCCAACTCCGCTAGTCTGTTCCACATACCGATACTGGCATCTCACCATGTGAAACGCCAGCACCTGGCACGCCAGCAGCACCAACGAGGAGCAGTCATGGGCCGCACGCTCGCCGAGAAGGTGTGGGAGCAGCACGTCGTACGGCGAGCCGACGGCGAGCCCGACCTCCTCTACATCGACCTGCACCTGGTGCACGAGGTGACGAGCCCGCAGGCGTTCGACGGACTGCGCCTGGCGGACCGGCCGGTGCGGCGCCCCGACCTGACCCTGGCCACCGAGGACCACAACGTCCCGACGGACCTGCTCGCCGGCCCCATCAAGGACCCCGTGAGCCGGGTGCAGGTCGAGACCCTCCGCAAGAACTGCGCGGAGTTCGGCATCCGGCTGCACCCCATGGGCGACAGCGGTCAGGGCATCGTCCACGTCATCGGTCCGCAGCTCGGGATCACCCAGCCGGGTATGACGATCGTCTGCGGCGACAGCCACACGAGCACCCACGGCGCCTTCGGGGCCCTCGCCTTCGGGATCGGCACCAGCGAGGTGGAGCACGTCCTCGCGACGCAGACCCTCCCGCTGCCGCGCCCGAGGACGATGGCGGTCGAGGTCGTCGGCACCCCGCCGCCCGGCACCACGGCCAAGGACCTGGTCCTGGCGCTCATCGCGCAGGAGGGCACCGGCGGCGGGCAGGGGTACGTCGTGGAGTACCGCGGCGAGGCCATCCGGGCGCTGTCGATGGAGGGCCGGATGACGGTCTGCAACATGAGCATCGAGTGGGGTGCCCGCGCCGGGATGATCGCCCCCGACGCCACCACGTACGCCTACCTGCAGGGACGGCCGCACGCACCGGTTGACTGGGACGCCGCGGTCGCGGTGTGGGACGCGCTCGGCACCGACTCCGACGCGGTCTTCGACACCGTGGTCACCCTCGACGCGACAACGGTGACTCCCTTCGTGACCTGGGGCACCAACCCCGCCCAGGGCGTGCCCCTGTCGGCCTCGGTGCCGTCGCCTCAGGACTTTCCCGAAGGCAACCTCCGGGACGCCGCCCAGCGGGCACTCACCTACATGGGCCTCGAGGCGGGGACGCCCATGCGAGAGGTCGTGGTCGACACAGTCTTCCTGGGCTCCTGCACCAACGGCCGGATGGAGGACCTGCGTGCCGCGGCCGCGGTCCTGCAGGGACGCAGGGTCGCGGCTGGCGTGCGGATGCTCGTCGTCCCCGGGTCGATGCTCGTGAAGCAGCAGGCGGAGCAGGAGGGTCTCGACCAGGTCTTCACCGCGTCCGGGGCGGAGTGGCGCAGCGCCGGGTGCTCCATGTGCCTGGGCATGAACCCCGACACGCTGTCGCCCGGGGAGCGGAGCGCCTCCACGAGCAACCGCAACTTCGAGGGGCGGCAGGGCCGCGGCGGCCGCACGCACCTCGTCTCGCCTCAGGTCGCTGCCGCGACCGCCGTCGTCGGCCGCCTCGCGGCCCCTGCCGACCTGGAGCAGTGATGGACCCGTTCGTGTCCCACACCGGCACCGCCGTGCCGCTGCGCCGCAGTGACGTCGACACCGACCAGATCATCCCGAGCGACTGGCTGAAGCGCGTCGAGCGCACCGGCTTCGGCGCAGGGCTGTTCAGCGAGTGGCGCGAGGACCCGGCCTTCGTCCTGAACCAGCCGGAGCGCACGGGCGCCTCGGTCCTCGTCGCCGGCGAGAACTTCGGCACCGGCTCGAGCCGCGAGCACGCCGTGTGGGCTCTCACCGACTTCGGCTTCCGAGCCGTCATCAGCCCGCGCTTCGCCGACATCTTCCGGGGCAACAGCCTGAAGGGCGGGCTGCTGCCGGTGCAGCTGCCGACGCACGTCGTCGAGCAGCTGATGGTGCTCGTCGAGAGCGACCCGACGGCGAGGGTGACGGTCGACCTGGAGCGCCGTGAGGTCCGCGCCGACGGCGTGGTCGCTGCTTTCGACCTCGACGACTTCACGCGCTGGCGGCTGATGGAAGGGCTCGACGACATCGGCCTGACCCTGCGACACGACGATGACATCACTGCCTTCGAGGCGACACGTCCCAGGTGGAAGCCGGCTGCCCAGCAGGTCTGACGCCCTGGCACCATGAGCCCGTGGGCGACGAAGAGCTCCTCCGCGAGGTGTCCGAGAAGCTGCGCCTAGCGCACGCGCGGGTGGCTGCGCTGCAGGCCTCATCCGAGGAGAAGTCCAGCACTACCAGGCGATTGCTGGTGATCTCCGATGCCGCGAAGCACGACGTGACGCGGGCCGCACAGCGGCTCGACGCCTTCCTCGCAGAGCTCGACGTGCAGCACCCGGCCTCCTGAGGTCGTCGAGACACGCTGAAAGACAAGGAAAGACACGCGCACAAACAGGTGGCGTGGTGTTCGACGCACGCGGTCTGTGCCCCTACCTTTCGCAACAAGGGGCAACAGCGCCTCGACAGTCCTGGAGGTATCCCACGTGAACAAGGCCGAGCTGATCGAGGCCATCAGCGAGAAGATCGGTGACAAGCGGACCGCGGCCCTTGCCGTTGAAGCGGTCCTGGAAGCCGTCACCGGTGCCGTCGCCAGGGGTGAGAAGGTCGCGCTCGCAGGCTTCGGCGTCTTCGAGAAGATCGACCGCAAGGCGCGCATCGGGCGCAACCCCGCAACGGGTGCCACGGTCAAGATCGCCAAGACCTCGGTGCCGAAGTTCCGTCCGGGTCAGGGCTTCAAGGACGTCGTCTCCGGAGCCAAGAAGGTCACATCCACCGTGTCGAAGACCGTCGGAAAGGCTGGTGCCGTGAAGAAGGCTGCTCCTGCGAAGAAGGCCACGCCGGCCAAGAAGGCGGCGCCCGCCAAGAAGGCAGCGGTGAAGAAGGCCGCTCCCGCCAAGAAGGCTCCGGCCAAGAAGGCTCCGGCCAAGAAGGCCGCGCCTGCGAAGAAGGCCGCAGCCAAGAAGGCTCCGGCCAAGAAGACCGCAGCCAAGAAGGCTCCGGCCAAGAAGAAGTAGCACCTGCTCGACGCACGACGAAGGCCCCGGCGCTCGCGCCGGGGCCTTCGTCGTGTCAGGGGAGCGCGAGGCGGGTCGTGCCGTCGGGGGCGATTGACAGCCGGACCCGCTGCCCCACCCGGACGAAGCGGAACCCGCTGCCGTGCAAGGCATCCGCGTCGAGGGCGAGCAGGCTGCCGTCGTCCCCGAGGGCCGACCCCCCATCGCCGTCCCACGTCCGCACGGTGGCGCTGCGCACGACGAGACCGAGGGCTGCCGCTGCCGCCGAGGTGTGCCTGCCCGCACCGAGGGCCAAGGAGCACAGCAGGTCCGCGGGGGTGTCGACGTCGCACCGGAGCCCGCGCGCCGCGATCAGCTCGACTGCGCCCGAGGCCAGGTGAGCCGCGCGAGAGCCGGCACCGAAGGCGGGCCCCAGGTCACTGCCCTGTCCGGCGACCAGCAGCGTCGTACCGCTCCCCTCGAGGTCGGCCACGAAGCCGCGCCCCCGACCCACCGCTGCGAGGGCGGCACGCAGGTGATCCGTGCGCAGTGCAGGCAGGTCGGCGGACAGGGTCGCGACACCGCAGTCCGGTTGCTCGGCACGGAGCAGGTCTGCCCCGTGCGCGAGGGCGGGGTTGAGCCCCGCGGCGGGGTCGTCCGGCGTCACGGTCGCACCGAGCGCCTGCAGCCGCTCGCGGGCCCGCTCGTCGTCGGTGACGACCAGCACCTTTGCCGCACCCAGCGCGGCCTCCACCACATCTGCTGCGAACGCGAGCGCGAGCTCTTGTCGCTCTTGCTCCCCGTACGGCGCGAGCCGGGTCTTCGCGAGTTCCAGACGCTTCACCGGCACCACCACGCCCCACGACCCCGCCACGGGGCAGAAGTCTGGCAGGCTGTCGGCTGACGGGAGGAGGCGGCGTGCGCCTGGGACGCATCGGGTTCTGGTACCGGCTCGCGATCGTCATCCTCAAGCCGGTGCTGCTCCTGCTGACACGTCGGCGCTGGAGCGGCTTCGAGAACGTGCCGCAGCACGGCGGGGCCATCATCGCGGTGAACCACATCTCGCACGCTGACCCGTTCGTGTTCGCCGACGCCTTGATCTTCAGCACCCACCGGGTGCCTCGGGTCCTCGCGAAGTCCACGCTCTTCCACGGCAAGGGCCCGGTGGGCTGGTTCGTGGGCAAGGTGCTCAAGGGCACGGGGCAGATCCCGGTCCAGCGGCACACCGTCGACGCCTCGCAGGCGCTGCAGGCCGCCGTCGAGGCCCTCGACCGCGGGGAGCTCGTCGCGCTCTACCCCGAGGGCACCGTGACGCGCGACCCCGACAAGTGGCCCATGGCAGCCAAGACCGGCGTGGCCCGTCTCGCGCTGCTCTCCGGCAAGCCCGTCGTACCCGTGGCGCAGTGGGGTGCGCAGGAGATCCTCGACTCCTACCGCGTGCCGGGCCTGCGCCTGCTGCCACGGCGCACGATGACGGTCGTGGCAGGCCCGCCGGTCGACCTCTCGTCGTGGCGCAACCAGGAGATGACCTCCGAGGTGCTCAGGGAGGCCACCGCCGCGGTGATGCAGGCGATCACGCACATGGTCGAGCAGATCAGGGGCGAGCAGGCTCCCGAGAAGGCCTTCGAGTTCCACAGCGAGAGGAAGACCGCATGACGCGCGCAGCCGTTCTGGGCACCGGTGCCTGGGGCACGGCGTACGGCAAGGTGCTCGCCGACGCGGGCACCGACGTGGTGCTGTGGGCCCGCCGGCCTGAGCTCGCCGAGTCGGTCACGCGGCGGCACGAGAACCCCGACTACCTGCCGGGGATCGTCCTGCCTTCAGGCATGCGCGCCACCTCCGACGCGAACGAGGCGCTCGAGGGCGCCGACGTCGTTGTCCTCGCCGTGCCCTCGCAGACCCTGCGTGACAACCTCGCCGCAGTCGCAGCGGCCATCCCCCAGGGCGCCCTGCTCGTGAGCCTCATGAAGGGCGTCGAGCTCGGGACGACGAAGCGCATGTCGGAGGTCGTCCGCGAGGTGGCCGATGTCGGCGAGGACCGGGTCGTCGTCGTGACCGGACCCAACCTCGCGAAGGAGATCGCCGCGGAGCAGCCCACCGCCTCCGTCGTGGCCAGCACCTCGCAGGAGGCTGCGGAGCTGGTCCAGCGGATGTGCCACACGCCCTACTTCCGGCCCTACACCAACAGCGACGTCGTGGGCTGCGAGCTTGGCGGGGCGGTGAAGAACGTCATCGCCCTCGCGGTCGGCATGGCCGAGGGCATGGGGTTCGGCGACAACACCAAGGCGTCACTCATCACCCGTGGCCTCAAGGAGATCAGCAACCTCGGGGTCGCCCTCGGTGCCGATCCCGTGACCTTCGCCGGCCTGGCCGGGTTGGGCGACCTCGTCGCCACCTGCTCGTCCTCGCTGTCGCGCAACCACCGGTTCGGCGCGCGTCTCGGACGCGGCGACACCGTCGCGGAGATCCTCGCAGAGCCCCACCTCACCGCCGAGGGCTACAAGAGCTGCCAGTCCATCCTCGCCCTCGGCGCCAAGCACGACGTCGAGATGCCCATCACGCACAACGTCGTCGCCGTCTGCCACGAGGGCATGGCGCCGCCGGACATGCTCCGCGCGCTGATGGAGCGCCAAGCAGGCAGCGAGTGACGGGGGAGGGCACGCGGGCCGTGCACGGCCCTGATCCTCGACCCGTGCTGCAGCAGCCCGTCGTACCCCCGTTGCACCGCAGCACGACGTTCCGATTCGACTCCGCCCAGCACACCGCCGACGTGTTCGCCGGCCGGGTCGCCGGGTGGTCCTACAGCCGCACCGAGAATCCCACGGCCGCGGCGTTCGCGGACGCGGTCGCCGCACTCGAGGACACGACCGGGGTCGCCACCGGCCAGCCCTTCGCGAGCGGCTCCGCGGCCACCGCGACCACGCTGATGGCGCTGTGCTCCAGCGGGTCGCACGTCGTGGCCCCCCAGGAGGTCTACGGTGGCACCTGGGCCGTCCTGACCCGTCAGCTGGCGCGCTTCGGGGTTCAGACCACGTTCGTCGACGCCACGGACCCCGAGGCGGTGCGCGGCGCGATCCGGCCCGAGACCGCCCTGGTCTGGGGGGAGGTGCTCGCGAACCCGTCGATGGCCGTTACCGACCTGCCCGCCGTCGCGGCCGTCGCCCGGGAGGCGGGAGTGCCGTTCGTGGTCGACGCGACCTTCGCCAGCCCCGTCATCTGCCGTCCTCTGGAGCACGGCGCCGACCTCGTCGTGCACTCCGCCACCAAGTACCTCGGCGGTCACAGCGACGCGACCGGGGGCGTCGTCGTGGGTGCCCCCGAGCTGGTGGCGCGGGTGCGCGCCGCTCGGCTCGACCTCGGGGGCGCGCTCGCGCCGGACGAGGCGTTCCTGCTCCTGCGAGGGCTGCAGACCCTGCCGCTGCGGGTCGCCCGGCAGTGCGTGACCGCGCTCGAGGTGGCAACCGCCCTCGCCGCGCACCCGGCGGTGCTGCGCGTCGACCACCCGGGGCTCCCCACGCACCGCGGCCACGCCCTCGCGGAGCGGTTGTTCGACCACGGCCGCTTCGGCGCCGTCATCACGTTCGCGCCGCACGGGGGCCGCGAGGCCGGGCTCGCGGTGGTCGACGGGCTGCGGCTGATCGCGCGCGCGACCTCGTTGGGAGGCACGCACAGCAGCGCCGTCCACGTCGCCACGACGACCCACAAGGACATGGACGCGGCATCGCTCGCGGCGGCCGGCATCGACGAGGGCTCGGTGCGCCTGAGCGTCGGCCTCGAGGACGCCGCCGACCTGCTCGAGGACCTGACGCAGGCCCTCAGCCGGCGGTAGGCGCCAGCGCCCCCGCCAGCGCGCCGAGGATCTCGGCCTGGTTCCTGTAGCTGTCGGGGATGACGACCTGGACGCTCACGGGACGGCTCAGCGTGGTCCAGGTCCGCGTGGCGCCGGTGTCGTGCATCGCCCACCGGACGCCGTCGAACTCGTAGGCGTCGTCACGCGCAGAACCGGTCGCGACGCCGCATCGCAGCACGATCGGCGGGTCGCCCCACGCCGCCGTGCCGGGGCTGTCGGGGTCGGTGCTGCGGCGGGCGACGGCAAGGGCGATCTCGTCGGGGAGCTTCGCCGAGACCGCGCCGCAGGTGGCGACCTGGCGCGCGCTCAGCGTCGCGACGGGCTGCACGGGTACGGGGGCAAGCGGCCTGCCACCGCCACAGGCCGCTACGAGTGCGACCGCGAGCAGCCCTACAGGTGGACGACGGGGCACGTCAGGGTGCGGGTGATGCCCTCGACGCCCTGGATCCTCGCCACGACGAGCTTGCCCAGGTCGTCGACGTTCTTGGCCTCGGCCCGCACGATGACGTCATAGGGACCGGTCACGTCCTCCGCGGACGCGACGCCGTCGAGGGCGGCGATCGAGGTCGCCACGGCCGCAGCCTTGCCGACCTCGGTCTGGATGAGGATGTAGGCCTGGACCGCCATGGATGACCTCTCTGACGTCGTGTCTGGCACCGCGGCGAGCACGCCGTGGAAGGCTTGTGCTCGTGTCGGAACCTACCGCACGGGATCTTGGGGAGTTCGGCCTCATCGCTGCGGTGACGGCCCGCTTCCCCTCGTCGTCTGCGGTCATCATCGGGCCCGGTGACGACGCCGCGGTCGTCGCGTTCCCCGACGGTCGGGTCGTCGCCACCAAGGACGTCCTTGTCGAGGGGGTGCACTTCCGCCGCGACTGGTCCTCCGCTTCGGACGTCGGTCACAAGGCGGCCGCCGCCAGCCTCGCGGACGTAGCAGCCATGGGTGGCACCGCGACCGCGCTGCTCGTCGGGTTGGCAGCCCCCTCCGACCTGCCCGTCGCCTGGGTGCTGGGCCTCGCCGATGGCCTCCGCGAGGAGTCGGCCCTGGTCGGTGCCTGCGTGGTCGGGGGTGACACCGTCTCCGGGCCGCAGGTGGTGGTCTCGGTGACGGCGCTCGGCGTCCTTGGCGGTCAACCTGTCACCCGCGCCGGCGCGCACCCCGGCGACCTCGTCGTCGTCGCGGGCCGGCTGGGATGGGCGGCCGCGGGTCTTCGGCTGCTCCAGCAGGGGACCGCGACGGGGCCGCTCGTCGACGCGCACCGCCGGCCCCTCCCGCCGTACGCGCTGGGTCCGGTGCTCGCCGCCGCCGGTGCGACGGCGATGTGCGACGTGAGCGACGGGCTCGTGCAGGACCTCGGTCACATCAGTGCGGCCAGTGGCGTCGGGATCGAGCTCGAGTCCGCGCTGCTGCACGACGACGCGGTGGCGATCGAGGACGTGCTGCACGGGGGTGAGGACCACGCCCTCGTGGCTACTGTCGCGGGTCCGCCGCCCCCGGGCTGCCGGGTGGTCGGGCGGGTGGTGGCGGGCGAGGGCGTCCGGCTCGACGGCCGCGCCGTCGCCGGCGGCTGGGAGCACTTCAGGTGAGGACCGTGCTGGCTGTCGGCGGGTCCGACTCTGGCGGCGGCGCGGGCGTCCAGGCAGACATCAAGGCGTTGCACGCCGTCGGCGTCCACGCCTGTACGGCGGTCACCGCCGTGACCGCCCAGGACACCGCGGCGGTGCGCGGCATCTGGCCGGTCCCGACCGAGGTCCTCCGTGCGCAGCTGCAAGCGGTGCTCGACGACATCGGCGCCGACGTGGTCAAGACGGGGATGCTGCCCTCCGCAGCTGCGGTCGCGGCCGTCGCTGACGCGATCGGCGAGCTGCCGCTGGTGGTGGACCCGGTTGGCGTGTCGAGCACCGGGCAGCAGCTGGCCTCCCGCGAGGCACTGGACGCCCTGCGGGTGCTGCTGCTCCCGCAGGCGCTCCTCGTGACGCCCAACCTCGCCGAGGTGGCCGCCCTGACGGGTGTCGCCGTCGAAGGAGCCGAGGACCTGGAGGAGGCGGCGCTGGCCGTGCTCGCCCTGGGCCCGCGGTGGGTCCTGGTCACCGGAGGCCACCTGCCGGGGGACCCGGTCGACCTCCTGCACGACGGCACGACGGCGCTCGTGCTCCACGGCCGCCGCGTCCCTACCCCCCACACCCACGGCACCGGCTGCACCCTCGCGGCAGCGCTCGCCGGTCACCTCGCTCTCGGCGCGGACGTGCCCACCGCGGCGCGCCGGGCGAAGGCGCTCGTCACCGGGGCCCTCGAGCGCGGCTACCCGCTCGGCCGCGGTCCCGGCCCGGTCAGCGCGCTGCCGACCTCACCGGTGTGAGCTCAGTCCTCCCACTGCTCGTCCTCGGCGTCGAGACGCTCGTTCCGCTCTGCCACTGACTGCAGGGCGTGCTCCGCTGCCTGCCGGGTGGGGTACGGGCCGAGGCGGACCTCGGCGCGACAGCCCTGCTCGTCCTCGACCGCGTCGTGGTCGATGCACCAGTAGAAGCTCATGCGCTCAGGCTCCCACGAGACGCCGGACGGCCCGACCCCGAGGGGGCGGGCCGTCCGGTGAGACGTAGCAGACGCGTCAGAGGATGCGGACGGCGTCCGCCTGCGGCCCCTTCTGGCCCTGGGTGATCTCGAACTCGACCGCCTGGTCCTCGTCGAGGGAGCGGTAGCCGTCAGACTGGATCGCGGAGTAGTGGACGAAGACGTCGGGGCCGCCGCCCTCGACCGCGATGAAGCCGAAGCCCTTCTCCGCGTTGAACCACTTGACCTTGCCCGTTGCCATGTGAGCGTCTCTCTTTTGCCGGGCGGTGCCGCACGGCTGCGACCCCGGGTCGAGCTGACCCAGCGCCAGGGACGTCAGGCCCGCGGTACGTCCACGCGGGCGTGCCGGAACACGTGCAGGAACGATCGACCGAGCGGAATGTACACAGAGCGGACCGCTCTGCAACAGGGGGGATGCGACCTGGGTCACACCCGCGTCACGCGCCGGGAACGACCTTCTGCGCCTTGATGCACGAGGTGCAGGCGTTGACCTTCTTGGTGTTGCCGCCGCCGGCGGCCACGCGCACGGTCTGGATGTTCGGCAGCCACTTGCGGCGCGTGCGGCGGTGCGAGTGGCTGACGGACATGCCGAAGCCGGGCCTCTTGCCGCAGACGTCGCAGGTCGCAGCCATCGAAAGCACTCCAGGAGATCGGTTGAGCGCCCGGTCCCACCGGGCAACCCGAAAACTGTAGCAGCCGGCACTAGCGTCACCCCCAGTCACGACAGCGGCAGGGACAACGGCAGGGACAACGGCAGGGAGGTACGACGGGTGGGTCCGGACACGCCTCTCGACCGGGTCCTCAGCCCCAAGACCGCGCGCCCGTTCGAGGACAGCCTCGGCATCCGCACCGTCGGGGACCTGCTCCGCCACTACCCGCGCACGTACGCGGAGCGGGGGCAGCTCACGCCGCTCCGCGAGCTGGTGGTCGGGGAGCACGTGACGATCAGCGCACAGGTCGTCTCCTCGCAGTACCGCCAGACCCGCAACGGCAAGTACCTCGTCGAGATCGTCGTCACCGACGGCAGCGGACGCATCACGCTCACGTTCTTCTACGGCAACGCCGGTCCCGCGCGCTGGCGGGCGGAGCAGCACCCGGCCGGGTCGGAGGGGCTCTTCGCGGGTGTCGTCGACCTCTACACGCCACGCGGCGGCGGTCCGGCCAAGATCCAGCTCGCGCACCCGGACACCAGCGCGGACAACCGCGACCTCAAGCCGGGTGAGCTCCTGCCGCTGTACCGGGCCACGGCCAAGCTGCCGACCTGGAACATCGAGAAGGCGCTGAAGGTAGTGCTCGACACCGTGGAGCTCCCGGCAGATCCCCTGCCGGGCGTGCTGCGGGAGCAGCACGGCCTCCTGCCCTACCAGGCAGCCCTCCAGGGCATCCACCGGCCGGAGGGCTGGGCGCACGTCCAAGCCTGCCGCACCCGCCTGAAGTGGGACGAGGCACTGGTGCTGCAGGTCTTCCTGGCGCAGCGCCGGCGGGAGATCCAGGCCATCGGGGGCACCCCGCGTCCCGGGCGTGCCGAGGGCCTGCGAGATGCGTTCGACGCGGCGCTGCCCTTCGCGCTCACCGGCGGGCAGCTCGAGGTGGGAGCGGTGCTCGACGAGGAGCTCGCGCAGCCGCACCCCATGCACCGGCTGCTGCAAGGCGAGGTCGGCTCCGGCAAGACCGTCGTGGCGCTTCGCGCCATGCTCCAGGTCGTCGACGGGGGCGGCCAGGCGGCGCTGCTCGCGCCGACCGAGGTGCTGGCGCAGCAGCACCTGCGCTCCCTGCGCGCGATGCTCGGTCCCCTCGCCACGGCGGGGGAGCTGGGCAGCCCCGACGTCGCGACCCGGCTCGCGCTGCTCACCGGCTCCGCGAGCGCCGCGGCCCGCCGTACCGCGCTCGACGAGATCCGCTCCGGAGAGGCCGGGATCGTGGTGGGCACCCACGCACTCCTGTCCGAGGGGGTGGAGTTCCACGACCTGGGCCTCGTCGTCGTGGACGAGCAGCACCGCTTCGGGGTCGAGCAGCGCGACCTGCTGCGCGCCAAGGGCGGTGCGCCGCACACCCTCGTCATGACCGCGACGCCCATCCCGCGCACCATCGCCGTCACGGTGTACGGGGACCTCGAGACCTCCACGCTGCGTGAGCTGCCCGCGGGGCGAAGCCCGCTGACCACGCACGTGGTGGGCATGCAGACCCCCCACTACGCGCGGGCGTGGGAGCGGCTGCGCGAGGAGGTCGCCACCGGGCGGCAGGCGTTCGTCGTGTGCCCGCGCATCGGGGGTGACGACAAGGAGGAGCCGCTCGAAGACGACAAGCGGCCGAGCGTCGCCGTGCTCGACCTGCTCCCTGAGCTCGCCCACGGGCCCTTGTCGCAGCTCCGCGTGGAGGCGTTGCACGGGCGGATGACGCCCGAGGCCAAGGAGGACGTCATGGGGCGCTTCGCCGCCGGTGACCTCGACGTCCTGGTGGCCACAACCGTGATCGAGGTCGGCGTCGACGTGCCCAACGCGACCGTGATGGTGGTGGTGGACGCGGACCGGTTCGGCATCAGCCAGCTCCACCAGCTGCGCGGGCGTGTCGGTCGGGGCGGGCACGCCGGGCTGTGCCTGCTGGTGACGGAGGCCGAGCGGGAGAGCCCGGCGGGCGAGCGGCTCGCCGCCGTCGCCGCCACCACCGACGGCTTCGAGCTCGCCCGCGTCGACCTCGAGCTGCGCCGCGAGGGCGACGTCCTCGGCACCGACCAGTCTGGAGCGCGCTCGTCGCTGCGCCTGCTGCAGGTCCTGCGTGACGAGGAGCTGATCCTCGAGGCGCGTGAGGAGGCCGGCACGCTGGTGGCGGCGGACCCGGACCTGTCGGCGCACCCGGCCATGCGCGCGGCCGTGGCCGTCCTGCTCGACGCCGAGCGCGCCGCCTACCTGGAGAAGGCATGAGGATCGTCGCGGGCATCCACGGGGGACGCCGGCTGGCGGTGCCACGTGGCACCGGCACCCGCCCCACCGCCGATCGGGCTCGCGAGGGGCTCTTCTCCAGCCTGCAGTCGCTGCTCGACCTCGACGGCGCACGCGTCCTCGACCTGTACGCCGGCAGCGGCGCCCTCGGCCTGGAAGCGCTCTCCCGCGGCGCCGCCGAGGCAACCCTGGTGGAGCGCGAGCAGCCCGCCCTGGCCGCCCTGCGCGCCAACGTGACCGAGCTCGCAGTGCAGGCCACCGTCGTCGAGGCCGACGTCGCCGCGTTCCTCGCAGGCCCGCCCGAGCCCTTCGACCTGGTGCTGCTCGACCCGCCGTACGAGCTGGACGCCGACCCGGTGCTCGCGCTGCTCGTGCCCTGGCTCGTGCCCGGTGCCGTGGTCGTCGCCGAGCGCCGCACGCGCGGGCCGGAACCCACCGTGCCTGCCGGCCTGGAGCCGCTCTGGCACCGGCGCTACGGCGAGGCGACGCTCTGGTACTTTCGCGCGGCATGAGAAGGGCCGCCTGCCCAGGATCGTTCGACCCGGTGACCCTCGGTCACCTGGACATCATCGGCCGTGCCTCTGCGCTGTACGACGAGGTCGTCGTCGCCGTGGGCCTCAACGCCAGCAAGAACCGGATGTTCTCCTTCGAGGAGCGCACCGAGATGCTCCGTGAGGTGACGGCCGTCTACGGCAACGTGACGGTGGACAGCTTCGACGGGCTCATCGTCGACTTCTGCAAGAGCCGCGACATCCCCGTCATCGTCAAGGGCCTGCGGGCCGTCAGCGACTTCGACTACGAGCTCCAGATGGCGCAGATGAACCTCGGGCTGCAGGCCGTCGAGACCATGTTCATGACGACCAACCCGTTGTACTCGTTCTTGTCGTCGAGCCTCGTCAAGGAGGTCGCGACGTACGGTGGTGACGTGTCGGGGCTCGTCCCCGACGTCGTGCACCAGCGGCTCCTCGCTCGCGTGCGCGAGACCCAGCGCTGACCGGGAGGCCCATCCGTGGACGAGGTCCACACCAAGCTGGCGGAGATCGTGTCGCTCGTGGAGAGCGCGCGGGCCCTGCCGATGTCCGCCTCCTGCGTGGTCAACCGCGCGGACGTGCTCGAGCGGCTCGCCGACATCGAGTCGCTGCTGCCCGAGACCATCACGCGGGCCCAGGAGGTCCTGGGCGACCAGCAGGGAGTCGTCGAGGAGGGCCGGCGTGAGGCCGCCCGGATCGTCGCCCAGGCGAAGGAGGAGCGGCGCCGGCTGGTGGAGGCCACCGACGTGCACCGCGAGGCGAGCACCGAGGCCACCCGGCTCCTGGAGGAGGCCCGGACCTCCGCCGAGGCCATGCGGCTGGAGGTCGAGGACTACGTCGACGCCAAGCTCGCGAACTTCGAGATCGTCCTCACCAAGACCCTGACCGCCGTCGAGCGGGGCCGCGAGAAGCTGTCGGGTCGGCACGAGCTCGAGCGCCTGGGCGACGTCGCCGAGGAGGACGCCACCTTCCTCGACGAGCCGCTGCAGGGCTGAGCGCCGCGGGGCGATCGCCGCCGCGGCACCGCTCCGCTAGGCTGTACGACGGACTCGTCCGAGCCCGGAGACCCGCATGCCTGAGAACAGGAAGCAGCAGCCACGCCTCGACCCCCGTGACCCTCTCGTGCTCGACACGCGTGAGCTGGGTCGGCGGCCAGGGTCGATGCGCGCGCTGCAGCTCTCTGCTCCCGCGCCGGTTGGTCTCGGGATCGAGGACCTGATCGGGGTGCCCGTCGGTGCCGAGCTCGCGCTGGACCTCCGGCTCGAGAGCGTCATGGACGGCGTGCTCGTCACCGGGACCGTCGTGGCCCCGGTGTCCGGGGAGTGCGGCAGGTGCCTGACCGCGATGAGCGACGAGCTCGTCGTCCAGGTGCAGGAGCTGTTCCTCTACCCGGAGGCGAGCGCGCAGCAGGACCCTGGCCAGGAGGACGAGCTCCCGCAGCTGGTGGGGGACCTGCTCGACCTCGACCCGACGCTGCGAGACGCGGTGGTGCTCGCACTGCCGCTCACCCCTCTCTGCCGGGAGGACTGCCAGGGGCTCTGCGCCACGTGCGGGGAGCGGCTGGACGACCTGCCGGAGGACCACGCGCACGACACGTCCGACGCCCGTTGGGGAGCCCTTGCCGGGCTGCTCCAGCAGACAGACCAGGAGAAGTAATGGCCGTCCCCAAGCGCAAGATGTCGCGCAGCAACACCCGCTCGCGCCGCGCGCAGTGGAAGACGGGCGTCCCCACGCTCGTGAAGTGCGACCGCGGGCACACCACGTTGCCCCACACCGTGTGCCCCGAGTGCGGGCGCTACGACAAGCGCACCGTCATCACGGTCTGACACGCGGCTGACGCAGTACACGCTCCTCGAGGCGGCGCTCGGCACGGCTGTCGACCCCGCCCTGATCGAGCGCGCGCTGACCCACCGCTCGTACGCGTACGAGCACGGCGGGCTGCCGACGAACGAGCGCCTGGAGTTCCTCGGGGACGCCGTCCTCGGGCTCGTCGTGACGGACACGATCTTCGACCGCCACCCCGACCTGCCGGAGGGGGCGCTCGCCAAGCTGCGGGCGTCGGTCGTCAGCACCCGGGCCCTCGCCGGTGTCGCGCGCACCCTCGGCCTCGGCAAGTGGCTGCGGCTGGGGAAGGGCGAGGAGGTCACCGGGGGGCGTGACAAGCCGAGCATCCTGGCCGACACGATGGAGGCCGTCATCGGCGCGGTCTACCTCGAGCGTGGGCTCGAGGGCGCGACCAAGCTCGTACGTGCCTTGTTCGACCCGCTCATGGCCGCGGCTGCCGAGGACGGCGCCTCGCAGGACTGGAAGACAGCGCTGCAGGAGCTGACGGCCGCGCGCAGCCTGGGTGTTCCCGACTACGCCATCGTCGAGAGCGGCCCCGACCACGCAAAGGCCTTCGTGGCCACCGCGATCGTGGCCGGCAACCCCTGCGGGGAGGGGGCGGGGACCAGCAAGAAGGAGGCCGAGCAGCAGGCCGCCGAGGGCGCCTACCGCCTGCTCTCCGCCGAGGGCTAGTGCCCGAGCTGCCCGAGGTCGAGGTCGTGCGCCTCGGCCTCGAGCGCGGCGTCGTCGGGCGCCAGGTCGCCTCGGTCGAGGTGGCGCACCCGCGCGCGGTGCGCCGTCACCTCGCCGGGGGCGAGGACTTCAGCGCGCGCCTGGCCGGCCGCGAGGTCACCGCAGCGGCGCGGCGCGGCAAGTACCTGTGGCTCGCACTCGACGGTGGCGAGGCCCTGACCGGGCACCTCGGCATGAGCGGCCAGCTGCTCGTCGTACCTGCCGGCAAGCCGCTGGAGGCGCACCTCCGGGTGCGCTTCCGCTTCCGCGACCGGGGCCGGGAGCTGCGCTTCGTCGACCAGCGGACGTTCGGCGGGCTCTTCCTCGACACGCTCGTCGAGGTCGAGGGGGGCGCGGTCCCGAGGTCCGTGGCGCACATCGCCCGCGACCCGCTGGACCCCCTGTTCGACGACGCGGCGTTCGCGCGGCGCATCCGGGGCAGGACCACGGGGGTCAAGCGCGCCCTGCTCGACCAGACCCTCGTGAGCGGGATCGGAAACATCTACGCCGACGAGGCTCTGTGGCGGGCCCGGCTGCACGGAGGCCGTGCCACCGAGGACCTCACGGGGCCGCAGGCGCGCCGCCTGCTCCAGCACGCGCGCGAGGTCCTGCTCGAGTCCCTCGCGCAGGGCGGCACCAGCTTCGACGCGCTCTACGTGTCGACGGAGGGCGTGAGCGGGCTGTTCGCCCGCGCGCTGCACGCCTACGGCCGCGAGGGCGAACCGTGCGACCGGTGCGGCACCGCGCTGCGCCGCGAGGCCTGGATGAACCGCTCGTCGTACTCCTGCCCGCGCTGCCAGCCGCGGCCCCGCCAGCCGCGTTGACGCGGCGCCGACCCTAGGGTGCGGGCCGTGGAGACGGTGCGGCTCACGGCCTTCGTGAAGGGCCGGGTGCAGGGCGTCGGGTTCCGCTGGTGGACGCGCGCCCGGGCGCTCGAGCTGGGCCTGTCGGGCTCGGCCACCAACCTCGCCGACGGGCGCGTGGAAGTGGTCGCCGAGGGTCCGGAGGACGCCTGCCGCGCGCTGCTCGCGCTGCTCCCGGCAGGTCCGGGGCGGGTCGAGTTCGTCAGCGATCGCTGGGGTCCCGCCCGCGGCGCCGAGGGCTTTCACGAGCGCTGAGCGGGGGTTTCACCCGAAGTGCGGGGAGGGCTCCTGTTCGTGACCGGATCGTGACCTGAGCCTTGACCCAGGAGGGCTCAGGTGGCACCCTGAGAGCACCGATCCGCGCACCCGGTCACGCTGTGGCAGCCACACTGTGACCCCTGTCCTCGCGTGACGGCCGACTACCCGTTCCAACGACCCGTTCCAGTCACCTCAGTGTGGAGGCACCTCACGATGGCGAAGGCCCTTCTTGGTCACGTCGGAGTAGGTACGGATCTTCGTCTTGCCGCTGAGGTGCGCCGTCTGCGCTCCCGCGTGGCTGAGCTGGAGGCCGACCTGGCGGAGGCGCGCGCGGCGCTCGTCGTGCACGTCGACGACGACATCCGCGTGCTCACCGAGGAGCCCGTCCTCACCTAGCCGCGGACGAGCTCGCAAGGGGCGCTTCCCAGGGGGAGGCGCCCTTCGTGCTGTCCGGAGCGGGGTCACGACCTCCCCGCCGGGACGAGGTACGGCGGGTAGAGTCCGCAGCGGCCTTCCCCACGGCCTCGACGAAGGCAGCACGTGCACCTCAAGAGCCTCACCCTCAAGGGCTTCAAGTCCTTCGCGTCCCCGACGACGCTGCGCTTCGAGCCCGGCATCACCTGCGTGGTGGGCCCCAACGGCTCGGGCAAGAGCAACGTCGTCGACGCCATCGCGTGGGTGCTCGGGGAGCAGGGCGCGAAGGCGCTCCGCGGCGGCAAGATGGAGGACGTCATCTTCGCCGGGACTCCCGGCAAGGCGCCGCTGGGCCGTGCCGAGGTGGCGCTCACGATCGACAACACCGACGGCGCCCTGCCCATCGAGTACGCCGAGGTGACCGTCAGCCGCCTGATGTTCCGGGACGGCGCGAGCGAGTACGCCATCAACGGCACCAGGTGCCGGCTCGTCGACATCCAGGAGCTGATGAGCGACAGCGGCATCGGCCGCGAGCTGCACGTCGTCGTCGGCCAGGGCCAGCTCGATGCCGTGCTCTCGGCCCGTCCGGAGGACCGCCGCGCTTTCATCGAGGAGGCTGCTGGCGTCCTCAAGCACAAGAAGCGCAAGGAGAAGGCGCTCCGCAAGCTCGAGGCGATGCAGGTCAACCTCACGCGCCTGCAGGACCTCACCGCCGAGCTCCGCCGCCAGCTCAAGCCGCTGGGCCGGCAGGCGGAGGTGGCCCGCCGCGCGAGCGAGGTGCAGGCCGACCTGCGTGACGCCCGGCTGCGCCTGCTGGCGGACGACCTCGTCCAGCTGCGCAGCGCCCTCGAGGCGGAGGTGCGCGACGAGACCGCGCTGCGCGAGCGGCGGGCCAAGGTCGACGAGGAGCTGACCGCGCTGCAGGCACGCGAGGCCGAGCTCGAGGTCGCGGCTGTGGAGCAGGCACCGCGGCTGACCCGCGCGCAGGAGACGTGGTACCGGCTGTCCGCGCTCGAGGAGCGCCTGCGCGGGACAGCCACGCTCGCCTCGGAGCGCCATCGCCACCTCACGGCGGAGCTGCCTGAGGAGGCCCGGACCGGCCGCGACCCTGAGGAGCTCGAGCGCGAGGCTGCCCAGGTCCGCGAGCAGGAGGCGGAGCTGGTCGAGCAGCGCCGCGAGGACGCCGACCGGTTGGAGGCGGCGATCACCCGCCGCACCGATGCCGAGGCTGCCCTCGCTGCGGAGGAGAAGGCGCTGGTGGCGGCCCGGCGCGCCGTGGCCGACCGGCGTGAGGGCCTGGCCCGGCTGACCGGTCAGGTCGGGGCGCTGCGCTCGCGTGCGGTCGCCGCCGAGGCCGAGATCGGGCGACTCGCTGGTGCGCTGCAGGAGGCGAGGGTGCGCGTCGAGCGGGCCCAGGCAGACCTCGAGGCGCTGCAGTCCGAGGCCGGTGGGCTCGACGAGGGCGAGGTCGACCTCGACGAGCGGCACGAGACTGCCGCGCGGGCGCTGGCGCTGGCGCAGGACCGGCTCGCCGCCCTGCAGGCCGACGAGCGCGAGGCGGAGCGAGACCGCTCGACGTACGCCGCCCGCCGTGACGCCCTGCAGCTCTCGCTCACTCGCAAGGACGGCCACGGGCACCTGCTCGCGTCCGACGTGCCGGGAGTGCTTGGCACCGTCGCGCAGCTGCTGACGGTGCAGCCCGGCCACCAGGTCGCGGTCGCAGCCGCGCTCGGCGCCGTCGCTGATGCGGTGGCGGTGGCGTCCCCGGCCGACGCCGCGGTGGCGCTGCGCCGCCTCAAGGACGCCGACGCCGGCCGCGCGGGGCTGCTCGTCGGCGGCGGCACGACCTCGGACGACCCGCTGCCGGCGCTCCCCGCGGGCGCCCGCTGGGCCTTGGAGCTCGTCGAGGGCCCGTCCGCGCTGCGGCCCGCCTTGTCCCGCGCGCTGCGCCGCGTGGCCGTCGTCGCAGACCTCGACGCCGCCCGCCGGCTCGTGGAGACGGTGCAGGACGTGCGTGCCGTCACGCCCGAGGGTGACGTGCTCGGGCGTGACTGGGCCGTGGGCGGTTCGGCGAGCGCGCCCTCGCTGCTCGAGGTCCAGGCCGCGGTCGACGAGGCGAGCGCGCTGCACGACGACGCCCACCGGCGGCACCTCCGGCTGGCGCACGAGGTCGGCGCCGCGCAGACGGTCGTCGCGGCCCGCCAGGCAGATGTGCACGAAGCGCTCGCCGCCCTGCACGACAGCGACGCACGGATGGCCGCGCTCTCCGAGCAGCTCGGGCTGCTCGCGAGCGCCGCGGGATCCGCCGAGGCGGAGGCGGGGCGGTTGGAGCAGGCCCGGGCCCGTGCCGAGGAGGCCCGCGACCGAGACCTGTCCGGGCTCGCCGAGCTCGAGGAGCGGCTCGCGCTCGCCGAGCAGGCGCCCGCAGACGAGGAGCCGCCCATCGAGCTCCGTGACAAGCTCGGGCAGTCCGCCGCGGACGCCCGCGCCACCGAGGTCGAGGCGCGCCTCGCCGTGCGCACGGGCGAGGAGCGGGCGCGCGCCCTGGCCGGGCGGGCCGAGGCGCTGGAACGCGCCGCGCGGCAGGAGCGCGCCGCGCGGGAGCGACTCGTCGCCCTGCGCGCCCAGCGCGAGCGTGGCGCCGTCGTCGCCGCCGCTGTCGTCCGCGGCGCACAGGAGGCCCTCGCCCGCATCGCGGGGTCGCTCGACGGCGCCGCCGCCGAGCGGGAGCAGGCGCAGGCCGCCCGCACGGTGACCGAGGGGGAGCTGCTCGCGCTGCGTGCCGCGGGCCGTGAGCTCGCCATCGAGCTCGACCGCCTCACCGACGTCGTCCACCGTGACGAGGTGGCCCGCGCCGAGCAGCGGCTGCGCATCGAGGCGCTCGAGCAGCGCGCCGTCGAGGAGTACGCCGTACCCCTCGACTCGCTGCTCGGGGACTACGGCCCCGACGTGCTGGTCCCGCCGGTGGCTCTCATCGAGGGCGAGGAGCCCGGGGAGTCCACGCCGTACGACCGCGCTGCGCAGGAGAAGCGGGCAGCGACCGCCGAGCGGGCGCTGGCCCTGCTCGGCAAGGTCAACCCGCTCGCCCTGGAGGAGTACTCCGCGCTGGAGGAGCGCTCCGCCTTCCTCACCACGCAGCTCGAAGACCTCAAGAACACCCGGCGCGACCTGCTGACCGTCATCAAGGACGTCGACGACCGCATCCACGACGTCTTCGTCAGCGCCTTCCAGGACACGGCGCGCGAGTTCGTCGACGTGTTCGCGACGCTGTTCCCAGGCGGTGAGGGCAAGCTCGTCCTCACCGACCCCGACGACATGCTGGGCACCGGTATCGAGGTCATGGCACGACCGGCGGGCAAGAAGATCAGCCGGCTGTCGCTGCTGTCGGGCGGTGAGCGCTCGCTCACCGCGATCGCGCTGCTCGTGGCGATCTTCCGTGCTCGGCCCTCGCCCTTCTACGTCCTCGACGAGGTCGAAGCCGCACTGGACGACCGCAACCTGGGCCGCCTGCTCGAGGCGCTCGAGGGCCTGCGGCAGGCCTCGCAGCTCATCGTCATCACGCACCAGAAGCGCACCATGGAGATCGCCGACGCCCTGTACGGCGTGACGATGCGCGGCGACGGCGTCTCCACGGTCGTGAGCCAGCGGCTGCGGGAGCGCGAGAACGCCTAACCTGCTGGTAGACACGTCGCCGTGACCGTCCTGCTCGTCGTCGCCGGCGCCGTCCTGCTCCTCGCCGTCCTGACCGCCGGCCTGGTGGTGCGGGGCCGTCGCACCTCGTTTCCGCCCGCGCCTCCCTCCGCACCTGCGGACCCCAGGGGCGGTGAGCCGCTCGAGCGCCCGCTGGAGGAGGTGCAGAGCCCGCTCCTGGGCGCCCCCGCCCTGGATGTGCCGGAGCCGACCGCCGGGCGCCTGCTGCGGCTGCGGGACCGGCTCAGCCGGTCCCAGACCGGCCTCGGCCGTGGCCTGTTCGCGCTGCTCGGTCGCGACGCGCTCGACGAGGCGGCGTGGGAAGAGCTCGAGGACCTGCTCCTCGGCTCCGACATGGGCCTCGCCGCGACGAACGAGCTCGTCGAGCGGCTGCGCACCCGGGTCCGGGTAGAGGGGCACCGCACGCACGAGGCCGTCCGGGCGCTGCTGCGCGAGGAGCTCATCGCCATCCTCGACCCCGAGCTGGACCGCTCGCTGGCCACGGCGCACGACGGACGCCCGGCGGTCGTGCTCGTCGTGGGCGTCAACGGAACCGGCAAGACCACCACCTGCGGCAAGCTCGCTCGGGTCCTCGTGGCCGATGGCCGCACCGTCGTCCTCGGCGCGGCGGACACGTTCCGTGCCGCGGCTGCCGATCAGCTCCAGACCTGGGGCGCCCGCGTAGGTGCTGAGACCGTGCGCGGACCCGAGGGCGGTGACCCCGCCAGCGTGGCCTTCGACGCCGTACGGCGGGGGATCGAGTCGGGGGCCGACGTCGTCCTCGTCGACACGGCCGGGCGCCTGCACACGAAGGCCGGGCTCATGGACGAGCTCGGGAAGGTCAAGCGGGTCGTGGGCAAGCACGGGCCCGTCGACGAGACGCTGCTGGTGCTGGACGCGACGACGGGTCAGAACGGGGTCGTGCAGGCGCGGGTCTTCACCGAGGCGGTGGAGATCACGGGCGTCGTCCTCACCAAGCTCGACGGCACGGCCAAGGGCGGGATCGTCGTGGCGGTGCAGCGCGAGCTCGGCATCCCCGTCAAGCTGGTGGGCCTGGGCGAGGGCGCGGACGACCTGGCGCCGTTCGAGCCGGGGGCGTTCGTCGACGCGCTGCTCGGGGACTGACGCGCGGCGCGTGTGTCACGCGCGTGAAACACGCCGCGCGCAGACGTGATGACCCGGAAACAATCGGGACACCACCACGGAACAGCCCCCGACCACGCTCTCCTCAGAGTTCCCCCACTGGCTGAGGAGAAGCATGGATCCCGTACTGATCGACGGTGCCAACACGGGCTTCGTCATGGTGTGCGCCTTCATGGTGCTGCTGATGACACCAGGCCTGGCGTTCTTCTACGGCGGCATGAGCCGGAGCAAGAGCGTCCTGAACATGATCATGATGAGCTTCAGCGCGATCGCGGTCGTCAGCGTCCTGTGGGTCGTCTTCGGCTACGCCCTGGCGTTCGGAGCAGACCAGCACGGCCTGTGGGGCTGGTCCTCCGGGCTGGTGGGCCTCAAGGACCTCGTCGAGACCTCGACCTTCGGTGCGACGGACTCCACCAAGGTGGTCAACACCTACCTGCTGCCCGACCTGGTGTTCGCAGGCTTCCAGCTCATGTTCGCGATCATCACGGTGGCACTCATCAGCGGCGCGGTCGCGGACCGCATGAAGTTCGGTGCGTGGCTGGTGTTCTCGGCCATCTGGGTCTCGGTCATCTACTTCCCGGTCGCGCACTGGGTGTTCGCGTTCGGTGCCGCCGAGGAGGGCGGTCAGGCCGCCGGCTTCGCGAACGGGTTCTTCGCCAAGGACACCGGCGGTTGGATCGTGAACCGGCTGGGCGCCTTCGACCTCGCCGGCGGCACCGCGGTCCACATCAACGCGGGTGCGGCGGCGCTCGCCCTCATCCTCGTGCTCGGCAAGCGGCGGGGCTTCGGCAAGGAGGCCATGCGCCCGCACAACCTGCCGTTCGTCATGCTGGGCACCGGACTGCTGTGGTTCGGTTGGTTCGGCTTCAACGTGGGCTCGACGCTCGGTGCCACGGCGTACGCCGGTGTCGTGCTCATGAACACGCAGATCGCCACCGCGGCCGCGCTGCTCGCCTGGCTCCTGGTGGAGAAGCTGCGTGACGGTCACATGACCACCCTCGGTGCCGCCTCCGGTGCCGTGGCCGGCCTCGTCGCCATCACGCCCGCCTGCGGCTTCGTGAACACCTGGGGCGCCCTCGCCATCGGGGCGGCGGCGGGTGGTATCTGCGCCCTGGCGGTCACCATCAAGCACAAGCTCGGCTACGACGACGCGCTCGACGTCGTGGGCGTGCACCTCGTCGGTGGCCTCGTCGGCACGTTGATGATCGGCGTCGTGGGCGACAAGACCCACACGCTGACCGACAGCCTGTTCGACGGCGGGAGTCTCAGCCTGCTCGGCACGCAGGCGACCGCAGCGTTCGCGGTGCTGGGCTACAGCTTCCTGGGGACGCTGATCATCGCCTTCCTGCTCAAGATCACGATCGGCATCCGGATCAAGGAGGAGGACGAGCTGGTCGGCATCGACCAGACGACTCACGCCGAGACGGCCTACGAGCTCACGGGGATGGCGTCCGGCTCGGGCTCGCCGTCGTTCTCCTCGAACCCCACGAAGGTCACCCTGTGAGGCTGGTGACGGGGGTCATCAAGCCCTTCAAGCTCGATGACGTCAAGACCGCCCTCGAGGCCTTCGGGGTGCAGGGCATGACGGTCAGCGAGGTGCAGGGCTTCGGCCGCCAGCGCGGGCACACGGAGGTCTACCGCGGTGCGGAGTACGCCGTCAGCTTCGTGCCGAAGGTGCGGGTCGAGGTCCTCGTGGAGGACGCCGACGCGCACGACGTGGTGGAGGTGATCGCCAAGGCGGCCCTCACCGGGTCCATCGGTGATGGCAAGGTCTGGAGCACCCCGGTCGACGACGTCGTCCGGGTCAGGACCGGCGAACGCGGAGTGGAGGCCCTGTCATGAGGCTCGTCACCGCCATCCTCAAGCCCTTCAAGCTCGATGACGTCAAGCGCGCTCTCGAGGCCATCGGGGTGCAGGGCATGACCGTCAGCGAGGTGCAGGGCTTCGGTCGCCAGCGGGGGCACACCGAGGTCTACCGCGGTGCCGAGTACACCGTCGACTTCGTGCCGAAGGTGCGCCTG